>CAWFOJ010000240.1:0-5663 GCA_963816585.1 uncultured Holophagaceae bacterium
GCCTGACCATGTATTATTCGGCCCCGCGCTGGTGGCACCGGGCCTAGCCAGACAAGGAAGGTTCCGAAGGGGGTATAGGTTATACCTCCGAGGAACCTGACGCCGGATGGCTGGGCCCGCTGCCACCAGCCCGGAGGGTCGCGTCCAGACCCGCGCCTCTCGTGTGCAAGTCCCTTGAAGGTAGCACCACTACCTCCTGCGGGCCTTGCGCTCGATAGGCACGGGTCTGGACGCCGACGCGGGGCCGAATAATACATGGTCAGGCTCCTAGTTATGAGGCCATAAGGAATTTGTCCGTGAGCCTCTTCCGGGGTGATGCCGTTCCCCCCGGTTGCTATGATTCTGCCAAATTCCGCCGAGGCCCCCATGCCGGTCAAGATCCCCGACACCCTCCCCGCCATGGGGATCCTGGAAAGCGAGAACATCTTCGTCATGGGGGAGAACCGGGCCCTGCGCCAGGACATCCGCCCCCTGCGCCTGGCGATCCTGAACCTCATGCCCACCAAGATCCTCACCGAAACCCAGCTGCTGCGCCTGCTGGGCAACACCCCTCTGCAGGTGGAGATCGAGCTGGTGCACATGGAGTCCCACGACTCCCGCAACACCCCCCAGGAACACCTGCTGGAGCACTACCGGACCTTCGCCGAGGTGAAGGAGGAGTGCTTCGACGGCCTGGTCATCACCGGCGCTCCGGTGGAGGAGATGCCCTTCGAGGCGGTGGACTACTGGGACGAGCTCAAGGAGCTCCTGGACTGGGCCCGGGCCCACGTGTACTCCACCTTCCACATCTGCTGGGGCGCCCAGGCGGGGCTGTACCACTACTACGGCATCCCCAAGCACCGCCTGCCGGAGAAGATGTTCGGCATCTTCGCCCACGGCCTGAACGTGCCCCACGAGCGCCTGGCCCGCGGCTTCGACGATGTGTTCTACGCCCCCCACTCCCGCCACACCGAAGTGCGCCGGGAGGACATCCTGGCGGTGCCGGAACTGCTCCTGCTCAGCGAGTCTCCCGAAGCCGGGGTCTACATCGTGCTCTCGGCGGACCGCCGGCACATCTTCGTGACCGGGCACTCGGAGTACGACCCCCTGACCCTGCGCAGCGAGTACGTGCGGGACCTGCAGAAAGGCCTGCCCATCGCCCTGCCCAGGAACTACTTCCCCCAGGACGATCCGGCCCGGCCGCCGCTGGTGCGCTGGCGCGGGCACGCCAGCCTCCTGTTCTCCAACTGGCTGAACTACTACGTTTACCAGCAGACCCCGTACGACCTCACGCGCTTGCCGGAAAGCGCCGATCCGCCCCAGTAGGGGCGGGACGGGCGGCCGGAACGCCCCCTGGTGAGGGGGCGCCTTGGGCCGTACTTTTCCGTTTGGGTTCGGCCATGGGTGCTGTACCTTTCCAGCCTGTCGTTTCCTCCGGAGCTGTCCATGGGTGATCGCCGCTCAACCAGCCATTCCAATCGGCCCCGGGTGTTCATGGAGCGGCGCCAGCGCAAGTCCGACCGGCGGAGGCACCGGGGGATGGCCCGGCTCCTGTTCATCAACCTGGGTGCCCTGTGGAACCGGTTCCTGTCCCGCCTGGGCAAGGGCTGATGCCGCCAGGATCCTGCAGGGGCGAACGGCCCGGGGATTCAGGCCGCCGGAACACGCCCGGACAGGGGGCCCCGCACCGGGCGCAGGCACCCTGGGCCGTCAGGCGCCACTCGCCCAGGCGGTAGCCATCCCGCTCGATGAGCAGTCCGCCGCACCCGGGGCACCAGGTGCTGCTCCCTTCCGGGTCGCGCACGTTGCCCAGGTACACGTGGCGCAGACCGTTGCCCCGGGCGATGCGCCGGGCCTCCCGGAGGGTGGCCGGGGGCGTGGGGGGGATGTCCTGCATCAGCCAGTCCGGGTGGAAGGCCGAGAAGTGCAGGGGCACGTCCGGGCCCAGTTCTCCGGCGACCCAGGCGGTGAGGGCGTCCAGTTCGGCGGGGGAGTCGTTTTCGCCGGGGATGAGCAGGGTGGTGACCTCCAGCCAGGTGCGGGTGTGGCGGCGGATGTACTGGAGCGTCTCCAGCACCGGCTGCAGGCGCGCCCCGCACAGGCGGCGGTAGAAGGAATCGGTGAAGCCCTTCAGGTCGATGTTGGCGGCGTCCATGTGCCGGTAGAACGCCTCCCGGGGCTCCGGGCACTGGTAGCCAGCGGAGACCGCCACCGTGGCCACGCCCAGGGCGTGGCAGGCCTGGGCGGTGTCCACGGCGTATTCGTGGAAGACCACCGGATCGTTGTAGGTGAAGGCGACGCTCCGGCAGTTGCGCTCCCGGGCCAGGCGGGCCAGGGTCGCGGGCGCGGCCCGGGCGAGGGCCGACTCGGGGTCCCGGCCGCGGCTCAGGTTCCAGTTCTGGCAGAACCGGCACCCCAGGTTGCAGCCCACGGTGCCGAAGGAGAGCACCGCCGTGCCGGGCAGGAAGTGGTACAGGGGCTTCTTCTCGATGGGGTCCACCTGGACCCCGGTGGTGCGGCCATAGGCCAGCAGGGTCACGGCGCCGTCCTGGTTGCCCCGGATCCGGCAGTAGCCCCTCTGGCCCGGGCGCAGCCGGCACCGGCGCGGGCAGATGCCGCACTGGGCGCGGCCATCCTCCAGCCGCCGCCAGAAGGGGGCGGGAGCGGATTCCGGCGCGCGCGGCAGATCCTCCATGGGGTTCCCCGTGGAAGCATTTCGCACCTTGACAGACGGCGGCGCAACGGAAATTTTGGTACAGAGCGTGTGCTTCCGGATGGGAGGTCCCATGGAACGCCTTCGCCAGCCCGCCGTGGCGGGAACCTTCTATCCGGCCGATCCGGCCCGGCTGCGAACGGTGGTGCGGGCCTTCCTGGACGCGGCGGCGCCCCGGGGCGGCCCCCCCAAGGCCATCATCGCCCCCCACGCGGGCTACCGCTACTCCGGCCCGGTGGCCGGCTCGGCATACGCCCGGCTGGGCCTGGGGCGGGACGCCATCCGCCGGGTGGTGCTGCTGGGGCCTTCCCACCGGATCCCGTTCCGGGGCCTGGGGGCCACCAGCGCCGCCGGGTTCGCCACGCCCCTGGGGGTGGTCCCGGTGGACCGGGACGGGGTGGAGGCCCTCCTCGCCCTGCCCGCCGTGCGCATCCAGGACGGCGCCCACGGGCCCGAACACAGCCTGGAAGTGCAACTTCCCTTCCTGCAGGAGGTGCTGACGGAGTTCAGCCTGGTGCCGGTGGTGGTGGGGGAGGCCGGCCCCGGCGAGGTGGAGGCGGCCCTGGAGCGGCTGTGGGGCGGGCCGGAGACGGCCGTGGTGGTGAGTTCCGACCTGAGCCATTACCTGGACCAGGCCACGGCCCGGCAGATGGACCAGGCCACCGCCGAGGCCATCACCGCCCTGAGCCCGGAGGGCATCGGCCCGGATGCCGCCTGCGGCAGCCTCCCGGTGCGCGGGCTGCTGCTGGCGGCCCGGCGCCGGGGGCTGGTGTGCGAACTGCTGGACCTGCGCAATTCGGGCGATACGGCCGGAGACCCGGCCTGCGTGGTGGGCTACGGCGCGTTCGCCTTCATCTGACGGGAACCTCCAGGTCGGTGCCGACGAACTCGTCCCCGTCCATGTAGGCCTGCCTGCTCTCGCCGGTGGCCCGGATGACCAGGCCCGCCACCAGGCCGCCGATCAGGGCCAGGGCCACGGTCACCACGATGCCCACGAACTGGGCGCCGGCCGCGCCGGGAACCGCCGCCATCGCCACCAGGCCGCCCAGCAGTCCGGGCATCCCGTGCAGGTTGTGCACCCCGCAGGTGTCCACCAGGCCCAGGGTCTTCTGCAGCCGGGGCTGGACCACCACGTAGCCCACCACGCAGAGGGTCCCGGCCGCCAGGCCGATGAGGAAGGCGGCGGGAGCGGGGACGAGGTTGCAGGTGGCACCGATGCTCACGCCTCCGGCCAGGGAGGCGTTGGCGATGTCGCCGAAGCTGGGCTTGCCCCGCCGCAGCAGGGCGCTGACCACGCAGGTGGCCAGGGTGGCCCCGCACAGGGCCAGGATGGTGTTCAGGACGGTCTGGGGCATCTGCTCCGGGGGCACCACGGCGCTGCAGAAGCTGGGCCAGAACAGCCAGAGCACCATGGATCCCAGCATGGAGAAACGGTCCGAGGTGGCGTCCGATTCCACCGGCTGGTCCAGGGTCCTGGGACGAGTCATGGCCGCGGCCATGCCCAGGCCGAAGTAGGCGCCGAAGGCGTGGATGGTGATGGACCCGGCGGAATCCACGAAGCCCCTGGTGACGCCCAGTCCCCCGTCCAGCACCAGCCACTCGTTCAGCATGTAGGCCGGGACCAGGATCAAGGCCAGGAGGCCGTACTGGAACAGGCGCAGACGGCTGAGCACGGCGCCCATGGCGATCAGCCCCGCCGCGCAGGCGAACTCCGCCAGGAGCAGCACCTGGATGCTGTGGGGACCCAGGGGCCCGGAGGAGATCCAGCCGGTGGCGCGCAGGCCGAGGTACACGGGGATGCCCGTGGCCACCACCAGGTAGGTGCCGGTGGTGGCGCTGTAGCCGTAGTTGCGCACGAACACCATCAGGAAGCCGAAGCCCACCAGGAGCATGGCCAGGATGTGGATGGAGTAGTTGTACTGTTCCACCTGGCGCAGGGCGGCGTCCCCGGCCCAGGCGGGGCTGGAGAGGGCGATCCAGGCGGCGATGCTGAGGCCGAGGCGGCGGAGGGTCGGGTTCAAGGGGAATCTCCTTATGCAGGCGCCCGCGCCGCCGGACGGGTATCCAGGTGAATCGCGGGCAGGCGATAACCATGCTTTTTTAGCTACTAGTTAATTTTTTTAATTTTATTAATGGCTGGGTAAAACGCGTTGATGATCAAAGTACCAAGGGACAGTTACTGACCTGAATGTCTTGAATTAGCCAGAATGGATGGCGTTAGGTACATTGATTCACATTCGGGAGACCAATTCCAATGTAAAATGATTTCAGTTTATTAATTTGATTTTAGGCACACATCTAAAGAAAACGTCCGGTACGATTTGTTTGATCTAATTTAACTCTAATCATTATTAGTATTAAAATATTTTTTAACAAAATCATTAAATAAAAATTGATTGAATTGATGTAATTAACACATTAAAAATCTGTAGAAATCGTTTTCCAGGCCTTGGTTTTGGCAAGCGCCTCCAGGCCCCAACCCCAAGAGCCTTCCGTCGGCCCGGAGGCGCTTGCCAAAACCAACGGAACTGCCGGACGATTGCGGGGACCTGGCCGCCTGGTCTGGTAAACCCCTGGCCGGATTGGCCATCTAATACGCAGGTGGGCCCGGCGCCGGGGAGGTTTCCATGGTGGCAACGTTTCTGCGAGTGGGGATGGTCCTTGCGGCGGTGACCCTGGTGTCCTGCTACCACGACAACAACCCCTACTACAACGGGGGTACCCCCTACACCACCCAGGCGGTGGCCCTGGCGGACCTGAACGGCGACCACCGCCTGGACCTGGTGAGCGTCACCGGCTCCTACCCGGGCGGGCCGGGGTTCATCGGCGTGCGCCTGCAGGATCCGTCCCAGCCGGGCGGCTTCCAGGCCTCGGTGCACACCGGCGCCAGCTCCACTCCGGGCGCCCTGGCGGTGGGCGACCTGGGCGGCGGGACGGGCATCGGGGTGGTGGTGGTGGACACCCAGTCGGG
>CAWFOJ010000241.1:0-5974 GCA_963816585.1 uncultured Holophagaceae bacterium
AGCCCATGCGGCCTTGACACCCGGGCGGGGGCGCGAGCTCCCGCCTGGTCCGTACCTGCCTGGAATCACTTCTTTTCCGGTGGAGCCCCGAGGTCGCCGCCTGGCGCGGCGGAGACCCCATGGGTTTCCAGGATGGCCAGCAGCATGTCGGGCAGGAGCACCTGGGGCCGGGCGGTGCCGGTGTAGTGCCTGAGGTTGCGGGTAACCAGGAAGTCCGCGTCATGGTGCGCCGCGCAGGCCGCCTGCAGGGCATCCTCCGTGTCCTTCGGGGGAGAGGCCAGGGCGGCATCCCACATGCCCCGGTCCAGGGAGCAGACTTCGAACACCTGGAGCAGCAAGTGGACGGCTTCCCGGCCGCGCCTCTCGTTGCCGGCCGTCAGCCCCTGCCGGGCATCCTCGGGGGTGGCCTTGCGGGCGAAATAGAACACGTCCTTCAACGCTCCCGCCGACACCAGCAGCGTGATCCGGCCCTCCAAGCCTCGCTGCAGCAGCCTGGCGGCAGGTGCGAAGAACGGCTCGCGCTTCAGGAGGACGTCAAGGATGAGGTCAGTGTCCACGAACACCCGGGGGCGCCGGGTCATGGGCGGGGATCCCGGCCGTACTTCTGTTCCAAGGCTTCCATGACGACGCTTTGCCGCCCAAGGCCGGGATCGGGGACCATGCCGGCCAGCCGCTCCAGGATGGGATCGAGGGCCATGGGCTCCTGCTCCATCCGGGCCAGGGCCCCGAACACGTCGCTGACGAGCGTGGAGACGGTCGTGCCGTGGCGCTGGGCCAGGGTCTTGCCGATCCGGACCCGGTCCGCGGGCAGCTTGAGGTTCAGGGGAATGTGGTGGGCGGGGGGGCGGGGCATGGGTGACTCCAGGCGCCCGATTCGAATTCAATTGTGCGTCTTTTTTGTTTCCTCGCAACCTTCGGGGCCCTGCCGGAACAATTCTCCGATCGCCCCCAGGGCGGCCAGACCCGCGCCCAGCTCCGACGGCAGGAAGATCTTGGTGGCCTTGCCGTCGGCCACTTTCTCCAGGGCCTCCAGGCTGCGGATGGCCAGCAGCCCCGGATCCGGATTGCCCGCATGGATGGCGTTGAACACCGTCTCGATGCGGAAGCGCTCGGCGTCGGCCAGGGTGCGCACCGCCTGGGCCTGGCCCTCGGCCCTCACGATGGCGCTCTGGCGGTCGCCCTCGGCCCGCAGCACCAGGCTCTCCCGCTCCCCCTCGGCCTTGAGGATGGCGCTCTGCTTGAAGCCCTCGGACTCCAGGATGGCGGCGCGCTTCTCCCGCTCGGCCTTCATCTGCTTGGACATGGCGTTGGTGATGTCGCTGGGCGGCTCGATCTTCTGGATCTCCACCCGCACCACCTTCACGCCCCACTCGTCGGTGGCCTCGTCCAGCACCCGGCGCAGCTGGGTGTTGATCTTCTCCCGGCTGGTGAGGGTCTGGTCCAGTTCCATCTCGCCGACGATGTTGCGCAGGTTGGTCTGGGCCAGCTTCACGGCGGCGTAGGAGAAGTTGTTGATATTATAAATCACCCGCACCGGGTCGGTGACCCGGAAGTAGATCACCGCGTCCACGGTCACCGCGGCGTTGTCCTTGGTGATCACCTCCTGGGGCGGCACCTCGATCACCCGTTCCCGGGTGTCCACCAGCTCCATGCGCTGGAAGAACGGCACCACCAGGACCAGCCCCGGCTCCCGGGGCGGCGCGGTGTACTTGCCCAGGGTCTCCACGACCCCCTTCTCGAAGGGGCGGATGATGCGCAGGGTGCGCACCGCCAGGATGACCAGGAACACGGTGGCCACCGTGAGGGCAGAGACCAGGATCGGATCTTGCATGGATCACTCCTTGTCGGGGAGGGGGCGCACCCGCAGGCGGGCGCCGGTGACCGCCACCACCTCCACCCAGGCGCCGGCGGGGAGGGGGGTGTCGGCCGCGGCCAGCCAGCTGACCCCGGTGGCCAGTTGCACCCGGCCCGTGCCGGTGGCCGGGTCCAGGGCCTCCACCACCCGGGCCCGCTGGCCGGGGATGGCGTCCACCCCCACTGGGCGGTGGGGAATGCGGCGCATCCAGCGCCGGGCCACCGGAGCCGCCAGGGCCACGGCCAGGATGGTGACGATGAAGAAGGTGACGAAGGCGGCCAGGGCGCCGCCCCCGGCCAGGGTGGCCAGGGCCGCCCCCAGAGCCCCCAGGGCCAGGCTGGCCCAATAGAAGCCTCCAGGCAGCAGCATCTCCAGCCCGAGCAGCAGCAGGAAAACGAGGAACCAGGACAGGAAGGCCATGGGGCGGACACTCATCGCAAATGCACGAGGACCATTATGTTCTCCGGGAAACCGGGGGCGCCTGGGGAAAACCAGCCAGGAACAGGTCCCGTGCCCATGGAAACGGGAGCGTCCCGGCTGGCGTGAGGGCATCCCCAAGTGCCAGGCATTCCTGACCCTTTTGGGCAAGCTTCGCGGGAAGCAGCCTCAACTTATAAATGGTTGTTACAGAATAAAAGTTTCGGAAGGTTCAAGCCTTTTCCACCGGGCCCAACGCGTCGATCTCCCGCTCGGCCTCCGCCCGGCCATGGGCCTCCGGGCGCCGGCGGCCGGCGGCCAGGGCGGCCATGATCCCGATCATGCGGTGCAGGGGCACCGCCATCAGGAGGGCCTCGCCCGGGAACTCCGCCAGGCGCCGGGCCCCGAAGTCCAGCAGGGACAGCCCCAGGTTGCCGGTGGCCACCGGGTAGCCGATGGCGGTCCGGCAGGCCGGGCCGGACAGGTCCGTGGGCAGGGCGCCCCCCTCCCAGTAGTTCACCAGCCCGACCAGGTCGTGCAGTTGCCCGGGGCGCCCCAGGAACAGCACCAGGTCCGGCTGGAAGGTGGCCGCGCCCAGGGGCGCGAAGCACACCTGCCCGGCCATCCCCAAGGGCGGCTGCACCACCTGCTGGCCCCGGTGCAGCGCGACCCGGGAGCAGAACACCTGCTCTTTCTCCACCAGGAATTCCACCAGGCGCTCCTTGCCGGCCGCGGGCGTCTGGCCCAGGCCCAGGTTCACCAGCCCTCCCGGGCAGCCGCAGGTCTCGGCGGTGATGGTCACGCAGGCGCCTTCAGTGGCGCGCCTGATCGCCTGGCAGACCGAAAGCTTTCCGGACGAGGCAGGGGTCCCGTCTTTCCCGGGCCCCAGGAACCCCACCGCCACCGGCTCCCAATCCAACTTCAGCACTGTCTTGAGGGTCTCCGACCAGCCGCGCCATTCCATAGCACACCTCCGTGTCCCCTGCATTATCCACCTTCCACGGCCAAAGGATGGGCGGGCCGCCGGAAGGTCCAGGCCTCGCCCGGAATCGGGGAATAGCTTGCAAAAAACCGTACATACAGGACACTGTTGGCGCAACCTGCCAAGGGTCAGCCAGGGAGGTGGACATGCTGAACCGGATCGTCGCCCATTTTCAAGATGGCAACCTGTTGCGGGGCCACACGGTGGATTTCTTCCCGGCCCGGGAGCAGTTCCACCTGGTGCTGGGGGAACAGGGCAAGCCGGTGGAAGTGCGGGTCGCCGACCTCAAAGGCCTGTTTTTCGTCCGGGACCTGAGCGGCGACGGCATGCGCAAGAAATCCAACCAGTTCGACCCCAACGACCACGGCCTGGGCCGGAAGGTCCGGGTGGTCTTCAAGGACGGGGAAGTGCTGCAGGGGTTCACCCAGGTGTACCAGCCCGGGCGCAGCGGCTTTTTCGTGGTCCCCGCCGACAAGCACGCCAACACCGAGCGGTGCTACGTGGTCGCGGCGGCCACCCGGGAGGTGCGGATCCTGTGAAGTTGCGTCAGTTCCCTAGTAAATTGGTACTTCAAAAAATCCGGACTCCAGCAAGAATACAATAAACACATTTAAGGCCTTGCGGGAGCCCACCATGATGAATCAAATCATCGCCCACTTTCAGGACGGGAAAGTGATGCGGGGTCATACCATGGATTTCCTTCCCACCAAGGACCGCTTCCACCTGATCCCCTCGGACCAGGGACCGGACGCCAAGCCGGTGGAGGTCCTGCTGGCGGACCTCAAGGGCGTGTTCTTCGTCAAGGACTTGAAGGGCGACGGCAGGCGGCAGAAGCTCAACTACTTCAACCCCAACGATCCGCCCCTGGGGCGCAAGATCCGGGTCAGCTTCAAGGACGGGGAAGTCCTGCAAGGCTACACCCAGGCCTACCAGCCCGGCCGCCCCAGCTTTTTCGTCATCCCGGCCGACAAGAACTCCAACACTGAACGAGTCTTCGTCCTTGCCGCGGCCACCAAGGAAGTGCGGCTGATCTAGGAGTGTGACTATGTATTATTCGGCCCCGCGACGGCGCCCAGAGGCCCGAATCTCGAGCGCAAGGCCCGCAGGAGGTAGTGGGCCTACCGTCAAGGGGCTTGCACACGAGAGGCGGGCCTCTGGGCGCCGCCCTCCGGGTGATGGCAGCGGCCACGGCAGTCCAGCGTTACGCTCGTCGCCCGATATCCCGTATCGCCCTCCTCGCGTGCCTTGTCCTGCCATGGCCGGTGCCATCATCGCGGGGCCGAATAATACATAGTCACACTCCTAGAAGGCTCCTAGAGCCAGGGGGCCGTCTCCCGGCGCCGGGCCTCGAACGCCTCCACCGGGGCGATGCCCCGCAGGGTCTGCTCGATTTCGTCCAGGCCCTCCAGCAGGACGCCCCGGGCCCAGGGATCGGTACGGAAGGGGAAGTCCAGGGCGCCGGCGCGCACCCGCTGGGCCGCCAGGTCCACTTCCAGCGGGCCCGGGTGGGCGGCCAGGGCGCGCAGGGACTCCATGGGCAGCACCCCCGGGAGGATGCCGTTCTTCACGGCGTTGGTGTGGAAGATGTCGGCGAAGGATGGCGCCAGCACCGCCCGGATGCCGAAGTCCAGCAGCGCCCAGGGGGCGTGCTCCCGGCTGGAGCCGCAGCCGAAATTGACCCCGGCCAGGAGGATGCTCGCCGAGCGGCCCGGCTCCCGGTTGAGGACGAAGCCCGGCTCCTCGCTGCCGTCCTCCCGGTAGCGCAGGTCGTGGAACAGGTGGCGGCCCAGGCCCTGGCGGTGGATGGTCTTGAGGAACTGCTTGGGGATGATCAGGTCCGTGTTGATGTTGTCCTGGAGCATGGCCGCGGCCAGGCCGGCATGGCTGATGAAGGGCTGCATATCACGCTCCTACAGGAAGTCCCGCACGTCGGCCAGGCGCCCGGCCACCGCCGCGGCGGCGGCCATGCCCGGGGAGACCAGATGGGTGCGTCCCAGCCGGCCCTGGCGCCCCTCGAAGTTGCGGTTGCTGGTGCTGGCGCAGCGTTCCCCGGGGCTGAGGCGGTCTTCGTTCATGCCCAGGCACATGGAGCACCCGGGTTCCCGCCACTGGCAGCCGGCGGCCAGGAACACCGCGTCCAGGCCCTCCGCTTCCGCCTGGGCCTTCACCAGCCCGCTGCCGGGCACCACCAGGACCCGCACCCCCGGGGCCACCTTGCGGCCCCGCAGCACCGCCGCCGCCTCCCTCAGGTCCTCGATGCGGCCGTTGGTGCAGGAGCCGATGAACACCGCGTCCACCGCCAGGTCCCGCAGAGGCTGGCCGGGCTGGATGCCCATGTAGTCCAGGGCCTGCTGCACCTGGGCCGCCGCCTCGGGGCTGGAGGCCTGGGACGGCAGGGGCGCCCGGCCCAGGATGGAGGTGACCATCTCCGGGTTGGTGCCCCAGGTCGCCTGGGGTTCCAGGTGGTCCACGTTCAGCACCAGTTCCCGGTCGAACACGGCGTCCGGGTCCGTGGCCAGGGTGCGCCAGGCGGCCACCGCCTGGACCCAGGCCGGCCCCGCGGGGGCCATGGGGCGGCCCTTCAGGTAGGCGAAGGTCACCTCGTCCGGGGCCACCATGCCGGTGCGGGCGCCCGCCTCGATGGCCATGTTGCACAGGGTCATGCGCCCTTCCATGGACAGGGCGCGCACCGCCGGGCCGGCGAACTCCAGGGCGCTGCC
>CAWFOJ010000242.1:0-3649 GCA_963816585.1 uncultured Holophagaceae bacterium
AGAGCGGTTTCCGGGGCGGCGCCTGGTCCGGCCCCACCCGTCCGGCGGTGACCTCCGCCGCGAAGTAGCTCTCCCCCTGGAGGGGAGCCCCGGCCAGGCGCCGGAGCATGGCCAGCTGCCCCACGTGGGTCAGGGCATCCGCCAGCGGCCCCTGGAGCAGCCGGGGCACTTCCACCTGGATGGCCGCCCCCGAGGCGAAATACTGGTCCAGCTGCTCCAGCGCCCGGTAGAACCGCGCCTCCTCCTGGTCCCAGCTCTGGGGGACGGCGGGGTTCCAGCGTTTCTGGCCCTGGCACATGTTCAGCGCCCATTCCAGCAGGTCCCCCATGTGGGCCAGGATGGCCAGCGGCGTCTTGCCTCCGGAGCCCTGGAACTGGGCGAAGCTTTCCGGCGCCCCACGGACGCATTTCCCGCCCCGGTAAGCCAGGGTGGCGAGCAGGTGCCGCAGCAGATCACGTTCGTTCATCGTGGCCGCCTCCTTGGCAGTGAATTATGGTAGGAATGATGATTCCGGTACCATCCGATCAGGGAGATGCCATGACCACCACGTTCAAGTTCGAATGCTGGCCCTCCGTTTGCGACGGGTGGGCGGCCAGCGGGAGGGCGCAGGGGGTGGAAGGAGGCTCCTTCGAGAAGCGGCCCGTCTGGTTCGGATGCCAGGGGGACACCTGGGCGGAGCTGCAGGCCGGGATGGCCAGGCTGGCGGAAATCCTGGGCCCCCGGCTGGAACCTGGCCTGCAGCTGACGCCCATCCAGGTCCACCTCCGGCCCTGGCCCGAGGACAGGCCCCTGCTGGTGCCTCCGGTGGGCACCCCCGAGGCCCTGTTCAACAACCTGGTCAACGTCGGTTCCAGGCGCCGGGCCTTCGTGGAGAACGCGGAGGAGGTCCGCATCGTCTCCTTCCTGAAGCTCGGCGCCCTGGCCCTCCTGATGCCCGGCGAGGCCTGGAAGCCCGAGCTGGTCTCCAGTTTCCTGGCCTTCGCCGTCGGCCTGGTGCCCGAACACCCCACCCCCGCCCCGGAACGGGCCGGGCAGACCCCCGCCGACCTGGTGGAGGAAATCCTCCTGGGCGGCAAGGAGTGATCCTGGCGGTCACGCCCCAGGTCACGCCCCAGGTCCCGACTCCGGCGCCGGGACCGGGGGCAGTTTCAGGGTGACGTCCTGGTCCACCAGGTCCTTGAGGGCCAGGAGCACGGCCATGTCATACCAGGCGGTGTAGTTCAGCATGTCCCGCACCTTCTCCCGGGGCTCCGCCCCGGCCGCGAAGCTGGAGATGAAGTCGAAGGTGACCCGCAGGATCCTGGATCCCAGGGGGATTTCCGCCAGCCACCGGTCGTCCTCGGGAAACCCCGTGCCGTTGGCGTTCTTCTGGGAGTAGTAGACCACCTCCGCCACCTCCTCCAGGCGGGGGATCTGGCGCAGCAGGCGGTAGCCTATCTCCGGCACCCGGGAGTAGACCTCCCGCTCGGCGCTGGTGAGCGGGGACTGGGCCCGGACCTTGTCCAGGATGGCGGCGGGGATGGCCAGGAGACCGATGTGGGAAAGCACCGCCGCCAGGCCCACCATCCACGGCTCCCCGAGCCTCAAGGCGACGGCCAGCCGTTCGGCCAGGTCGGCCTGCTGGCGGGCCCGCCCGAAGGCCACCGGGTCCAGGATGGCGAGCATCTCCACCACCAGGGCCAGGGAACCCTTGAGGGTCTTCTCCACCAGCTCCCGTTCCACCAGGCGCAGGCGGGCCTGCTCCAGGTGGGTGCGGACCCGGGCCAGGACCAGCGGCGTCCGGAACGGCTTGGTGATGTAGTCGACACAGCCCGCCTGGAACCCCCGGGCCTCGTCCTCGTCCCGGTCCAGGGAGGTGAGGAACAGCACCGGAATGTCCCGGGTCAGGGGATCGGCCTTGAGCCGGGCGCAGGCCTGGTAGCCATCCATTTCCGGCATCACCACGTCCATCAGGATCAGGTTGGGTGGGGCCTGGAAGATCAAGTCCAGGGCTTCGGAACCGTTGTCGGCCACCTGGACGTTGTAGTGGTCCTTCAGCACGGCGGCCATGACACAGAGGACTTCCGGCGAATCGTCCACCACCAGGATGGTGGCTCGGTCCGGACACGGGGCGGGATCCATGGTCTTTCCTTCGATTGACCTTGATTTTACAACCACCTCGAAAGTCTCATCTCCCAAAATGAGGGGATCAATAAGAAATTCGTCGTTCAAGCATTCCGATACGCCCTTTTCAGCCTTCGTTGCGCGGAGCGTGGGCGGAAAATATCCTTGAGTCGTAAGCGATGCAGCGCGAACCAGCCACCTGCCAGCCATCCCAAGCCCCGGGAGGTGCCTCCATGACCGCCAGACTCAGCCTGCCCATCAGCGTCGAGGAACGGATCTCGGGCTGGACCCGGATCCAGGAAGCCCAGAAGGCCAAGGCCCTCAGCGCCCCCAAGCCCCGCCCCGCCGTGACCCTGTCCCGCCAGTTCGGCTGCGAGGGCTTTCCCCTGTCCATGCGCCTCCAGGCCCTGTTCGAAAAGGCGACGGGGGAGCCCTGGACCATCCTGGACCGGGCCCTGCTCGAGCGCGTGGCCGAAGAAAAGCAGGTGCCCCTCCAGTTGCTCCAGACCCTGGAGGATCCGGCCCGGTACCTGGAGGCCTTCGGCTTCCATCCCAGAGGGGGGATCACCAGCGACGAGGCTTTCGCCAAGCTGGCCGTCTCCCTCCTGCATTTCGCCCGCGCCGGGAACGCCATCATCATCGGCCGCGGGGGCGCCGTCCTGTGCCAGGGCCTGGGAAACTGCTTCCACTTCCGGCTCCAGGCCAGCCGGGAGTGGCGCATCGCCTCCCTGGCCGGGCGCATGGGCATCAGCCTCGAGGAAGCCGCCAGGCGGGAAAGACACGAATCCAGGCAGCGGGACCATTTCGTCTGGGAGAACCTGGGCGTGGATGTGGCCGACCCCACGTTCTACGACGCCATCTTCAACAACGAACGCCACGACGCGGACCTCATCGCCGCGGCCATCCTGGCCTACGTGCTGGCCGGGAGGAAGGCGCAGGGGTAGGTTCCCGGGCGGCTAACCGAAGGGCGGTTGCCCGGAAACGGACCTCAGGATGCGGGCGACCTGGAGCAGGAGGGCCGGAACTTCCATGGTCACGACCTCCCAGGCCTTGCCGTCATCGGGTACGGAGAAGGCATGCGCCAGGCGATCCCGGAAGCCGCAGATCATCCGCCAAGGCACCTCCGGGGCCAGGTCCTTGATTTCCTTGGGCAGCCTTTCGGCGGCTGCGCCGATGATTTCAAGGTTCCTGAGGACGGCATCATAGGCCATCCCATGCGCCGCGAAGGACTCCCGGGTCATCCCTTGGCTGTACTGCAGGACCTTGGCCGCGCGGTCCCGGATTTCCTGCAGATAGAGCCTTGGATCACGCGTCATGGGCCCGATTCCGATGGATGAGCACCATTCTGGCCCTGGCCTGGCGCGATTGCAAGTCTGGTCTAATTGTTTGTTGATATTTTCTTGAGGGGATGACCCCGCATCTCTACGTTTTCTTGAACCCGGTTGGTCCAGAATGGGAATACGGCCAGGTGAGCGAACAGCCCTGCCGGTTTCTGGAGGACATGACATGATGCGCAAGGACGATTTCCCATCCGGCCTCGGTGTCC
>CAWFOJ010000243.1:0-3025 GCA_963816585.1 uncultured Holophagaceae bacterium
CGTGCCGCGGGGCCTCATGGCCCTGGGATTCGGCCTGGGGCTGGCCCTCACCGTGCTTCCGGCCGCTTGGACCCACCGGTGGGTGGAGCGCCCGGCCATGAACTGGGGCCGAAAGCTGACGGCAAGGCCATAGGCCCGCTGCGCCACAAAGCCCGGCCGATGGCCGGCAGGTCCCGGCGGTTCGCCCACAGCAGGCCCAGGGCCAAGGCCCCGTAGATCCCGGCCAGGACCGAGCGGGTGCCGGGGCCCGGGAACGGGAACTGGGCCGCGAACAGCAGCGCCAGCGCCAGGGCCTCCCACTTGCGCAGGCTCAGCTTGGCCAGCAAGGCGAAACCGAGGATGGTCTGGGCGGAGGTGAGGCAGAACTCCGCCACCTGGCGGGCGTCGAAGGGCAGAACCGCGCCGCCGCCCCCCAGCAGGTGGGCCAGGGGCAGCCCCCCCACCAGGATGGTCCACTGGTTCACCTTGCTGGAGAGCAGGATGCCCAGGGAGGTGTCCGGGTCCCCCCGCAGGGCCAGCAGGGCCGCCACCAGGAATTCGGGGGCCTCGGTGGCCAGGGGGGCCACCCACTGCACCAGCAGGAACTCGTCCAGCCCCAGGCTCCGGCCCCCGTCCACCAGGGCGTTTGCGAAGGGTTTGGCCGCCAGCACCACCACCAGGGCCGACCACAGGAACAGCAGGGTGAGCACCAGGCGGCGGCGCCACCAGCGCAGCGCCCCCAGGCGGGCGGCCACGCCCAGCAACTCCGGTTCGCTGCGTTCCTCCTTGGCCAGGCGCCAGGCGTACAGCACGTAGATGCCGATGAGCACCAGCCCGTCCAGCCAATGGATGCCCCCGCGCAGGGGGAAGGACAGGGCGCACAGGCTGGCCAGGCCCAGGAATCCCAGCTCCACCCGGCGGCTGGGCTTGAGGTCCAGCGAACGCACCGGGATCCCGGCGCGCCGGCCCCAGACCATGAGCAGGAGGAGCATCAGGGGCCAGCCCAGGCCCAGGAGCAGCCGGTTGCTGCCGGTCATGTTGGCGGCGGCGTAGCGAGTGTAGGCGTGGTGGGTGCCCGAGGTGTAGGCGAAGTACAGGTCCACGGCGTACTCGGGGCAGGACGGCGATCAGGGCCAGGATGGCCGTGGCCAGGCTGGCGCTGATGTCGTGCTGCACCGCCTCCGCCCCCCAGCACATGAGGAAGGCCGAAGCCACCACCGCCCCGCCGTAGAGGGCCACGGCCGCCATGGGCGGGACGGCGGTGCCGCCCAGGCGCAGCACCAGCGCCGGCACCGCCAGGGCCGCCGCCAGGATGACCTTCCACCACCACCACCGCTCGATCATGCCGCCTGCTCCCGGGGGGCCAAGGAGCCGGAATCGCGCGCCCTCGGCCAGGATGACTGGACGAAGGTCTCGTTCGCTTCTGGAGGACCGAAGTGGCCGACCGGGCCCGCAAGCCAGCATGTCGATCGGACCGCCGCCGGTAAGGGCGGGAACTACTCCCCTTGCATGTTTCATCATACGCCGCTCAGCACGCGGCGATCACTTTCAGCGCTTCTTCTTGTTCCGGCCCTTGTCGCCGCCGCCGAAGACCTTGGCCAGGAAGCCCTCCTCGGGCTTGGGAAGGGTGCCTTCGCTGATCTCCGTCTCCAGGAGGCGGTTCACCAGCTCGTGCTGCTCGGCGGAAAGCCGGGTGGGCACCGCCGCCCGCAGGTGCAGGTACAGGTCCCCCCGCCCGCTGCCCCGCAGGCGCGGCACGCCGGCGTTGGGGATGCGCATCACCTTGTCCGCGGGGGTCCCGGGGCCCAGGCGCAGGGTGTCGTCCCCGTAGGGGGTCTTCACCGGCAGCTCGCCGCCCAGGACCAGCAGCGCCCAGGGCACGTCCTGCTTGCGGTGCAGGTCGAAGCCGTCCCGCTCGTACTGGGGATCGGGCTCCACGTCGAAGACGATGAACAGGTCGCCCTGCCCGCCGCCGTTGACCCCCGCCTCCCCTTCGCCCTGGATGCGCAGGCGCTGGCCCCGATCCACCCCCGCCGGGATGCGGAAGCGCACCTTGCTGCGCTGGTGCACCCGGCCCCCGCCCCGGCAGGTGGCGCAGGGGCTGGGGATATACTGGCCGCGCCCTTCGCACCGGGGGCAGGGCACGTCACATCTGCAGGAAGGCCTGGCGCACCGCCACCTGGCCGTTGCCCCGGCACTGGGGACACACCTGCGGCCCGGTGCCCGGGGCGCAGCCGGAGCCCTTGCACTCCGCGCAGCTCTCCAGGCGGGGGATCTCGATCTCCCGGGCATCCACCCCCATGAGGGTGTCCTGGAAGCTCACGCGCAGGGTGTACTGCAGGTCCGATCCCCGTTCCCCCCTCCAGCCCGGCGCCGGGAACCGCCGAACAGGTCCCCGAACAGCCCGCCGCCGAAAATGCCCCCGAAGATGTCCTGGAAGTCCGCGAACTGGCTGGGGTCGAACTGGAACCCGCCGCCGCCGGCGCCCACCCCCGCGTGGCCGAACTGGTCGTAGCGCTGGCGCTTCTCCCCGTCCGACAGCACCGCGTAGGCTTCCGCCGCCTCCTTGAACTTCTCTTCGGCCTCCTTGTTCCCGGGGTTCTGGTCCGGGTGGGTCCTGCATGGCCAGCTTGCGGTAGGCCTTCTTGATCTCGTCCAGGGATGCTTCCCGGCCCACGCCCAGGATCTCGTAGTAGTCACGCTTCATGGTTACAAGGTTACCAGAGGAGCCGCCGGAGTGGCCCCGGCAACGCGCTCCAGGGGGCCGGCCCGTTCAGAACGTTTCCAGATCGCTCTTGTTGGGCGGCTCCAGGGGCGACATTATGGCGTCGCTGGCCGCCAGCACCGCGTTGGTGAGGATCTTCTGCACCTCCAGCAGCCGGTCCTCGTGGCTCTTGAGGGCGGTCGCGTCCTTGACGCCCACGGCCTTGCGCACCGCGTTCAGGGTCTCCCGCACCAGGTGCTGCTCCTCGTCGCCCAGGGTCCTTGCCGCATTCGAGGAAACTCTTGTCGCAGGAGTACAGCAGGCCCTCGGCGGAGGCGATGT
>CAWFOJ010000244.1:0-6971 GCA_963816585.1 uncultured Holophagaceae bacterium
TGGCCCACGGCCAGCGGGAAGCGGAGTACGTGGCCCGGGTGGAGGACCTGCCCGAGGCCCTGGACGCGGCCACCCGCCCCGGGGACCTGGTGGTGACCCTGGGGGCCGGTAGCATCACCGGCGTGGGCCCGGCCTTCCTGGAACTGCCCTGAACCCGTACATGGCCGGGCCCGGCCCCTGGCCTGACGGCTACTTCATGGCCTTCTTCACCGCGTCCCAGTTGGGCACGCCGTCCTTCATGCTGGCCTTGGCCACCTGGCCGACCTCGTTGAGGTCCTTGGCGCCCATCTTGGTGTGGCAGGTGGTGCACTTGGCATCGGCGATGCCGGCGGCCTTGGCCTTGGCCACGAAGTCGGGCTTGGCGAGGGCGGGCACGGCCATGGCCAGGGCGCCGGCGGCGGTGAGGATCAGGATAGGGGTGCGACGCATAGAGCCTCCTGGTTGGGGTCCAACGCTTGGGACCCGGGGAGGGTGTCCAAGGTTGCGGGATGATACTAATTGAATTTTAAGATATGTGCATCTTAAATATTTGCCGTCCCAACTTTCTTGCCCGGGCTCCAGGAGCCCCTTTTGGTTTAGCCTGAAAGGCATGGACGCTCAACGGGACCTGCGCATCACCCTGGCCATCACCGGCGCCACCGGGGCCGGGTTCGGGGCCGCCGTGGCCCGGCGCCTGGCCGCCAGCCCCCAGGTGGGGCAGGTGACCCTGCTGCTCTCCCCCACCGGGCGGCGCTGCCTGCTGGACGAGTGCGGGCTGCACCCCGAGGACCTGGCCGCCCTGGACCCCAAGGTCCGGCACCTGGACGCCCGCAACCTGGGAGCCGACCTGTCCTCGGGCAGCGCGCCCCAGGACGGCATGGCCATCGTGCCCTGCAGCGCCGGGACCCTGGGGCGCATCGCCTCGGGGGTGAGCGAATCCCTCATCAGCCGGGCCGCGGACGTGTGCCTCAAGGAGCGCCGCACCCTGGTGCTGTGCCTGCGGGAGTCCCCCCTGAACCGCATCCACCTGGAGAACCTGCTGCGCGCGCACGACGCCGGGGCGGTGGTGATGCCCATCATGCCCAGCTTCTACCACCATCCCCAGACCCTGGACGACTTGTTCCAGGCGTTCGCCACCCGGGTGCTGGACCAGTTCGGGCTGCGGGAGCCCGACCCCCGGCGCTGGGCCGGGACCGCCCGGTGATCCCGCCCCCCGGCCTGGGCTGTGAACCGCCGTTCTGGGCCCGGGGACCGCACCTTCAGACCGTCCTGGCCAACTACCTGCCCGGCGCCCGGCCGGTCCTGCCCTGGGAACGGGTGCGCCTGGACCTGGGGGACGGCGACGCCCTGGCCCTGCGGGTGCTGCCGGGCCGGTCCGGGGTGGCGGTCCTGCTCTTCCACGGCCTGGGCGGCAGCGCCGACGGGCACTACCTGCGCCGGGCCGCGGCCCGCTTCAGCGCCAGCGGCCACGGGGTGGTGGCGGTGAACCACCGGGGCGCCGGGGAGGGCGCCGGGTGGGCCCGCCACCCGTACCACAGCGGCGCCACCGGCGACCTGGAGGCGGTGCTGGCCTTCGCCCGGGCCCGCTTCCCCGGGCACCTGCTGGTGGCGGTGGGCTTCTCCATCAGCGCCAACATCCTGCTGCTGCTCCTGGGGCGCGGCGGCGCCGAACTCCCGGACCGGGCCATCGCCGTGAACCCCCCCGCGGACCTGGACGCCTGTTCCCGGCGTCTGCTGCTGGGCTTCAACCGCTGCTACGACCGCTACTTCGTCCACCGCCTGCGCAAGGACGTGCTGGCCCGTCCCGGGACCCCTGGCTTGCCGCCCACCCCCACCCTGCGCGCCTTCGACGCCGCCTATACCGCCCCCCAGGCCGGCTTCCCCTCCCGGGACGCCTACTACGCCCAGTGCTCCTGCGGTCCGCACCTGGCGGGCATCCAGGTGCCCACGGTGATCCTCTCCAGCCTGGATGACCCCTTTGCCCCGGGGGGAGACCTGGCGGGTTGCCGCAGGTCCCCCGCCGCGCACCTGCACATGGAAGCCAAAGGAGGCCACATGGGCTACTTGAGCCGGAACCTGCCGGGCTGCCGGTGGCTGGATTACGCGCTTGAGCACTACCTGGCCGCCCTGGTGGGCCCTGCCCAGGCCCATATGGCAGATCAAGCCGGTCCACGCCAGACGGTGACCCTGGGTGGGCCGCCCGGGCCCTCGATCCAGATTTCGCAGCCCTCAGGGGAGTCCTGAAGGACCCGCTCGCCGGGTGGTCCAAGCAGGACGCCAGGGCGGCGAAGCATGAGGGCAGGCTCCGGAAGGCCCGCAAGTGAGGATTCCGGATTTCCTGTTGGACGTTAATGTCATCCTGGATTACCTGGAAGACCGGGAACCGCACGCGCGCTGCGCGCAGGCGCTCTTCGCCGCCGCGAAAAGCTCCGAAGCGAAACTATGGGTGTCCGGAGATTCCGCTTCGACCTTCTTCCACGTCCTGGAAAAAGGGTTCCGCCAGGGCCGGGTGAAACTGCCCTCCCTGAAGGCCCAGGCGGCCATCCGGTCCATCCTCCGACACGTCTCCGTGGCTCCCGTGACCAAGGCTGCGCTGGAAAGGGCTCTCGACTTTCACATGAAGGATTGCGAGGACGCTATTCAGGCTGCCTGCGCCATCGAGGCGAAGGTGGGCACGCTGGTCACCCGGGATCGGAGCGGCTACCGGGATCTCCCTCCCGACCTGCTCGCCGTGCTCACGCCGGCAGAAACCATGGCCCGCCTTGGCGCCCGGAGCCGGTGACGGCGCCATCCCGCTCAGGACGGCCCCCGGGGCGCGGTGGACCCCCGCTCCACCAGCTCACCGCGCAGGACCAGCTGGCGCATGGCCTGGCCCGGGTCGGCGATGCGCTGGAGCAGCAGGCCCATGGCCTCCCGGCCCATGTCGTAGGTGGGCTGGGCGATGACCGTGAGGCCCGGCTCCACCAGCCGGGTCCAGGGCATGTCGTCGAACCCGGCCACGGCCACGTCCCCGGGCACGGCCAGGCCCGTCTCCCGCACCGCCTCCAGGATGCCCAGCAGGATCAGGCCGCTGCTGGCCACCAGCGCCCGGGGCCGGTCCGGGCTGCGCAGGGCGGCCATGGCCGCCGTCCGGGCCCGGTCCACCCGGGGCTTGACCCCTTCGGCCCGCACCGGCAGCGGGTAGGCGGCCATGGCCGCCCGGTGCCCCGCCAACCTCTGCAGCCCGGTGGCGCTCTCGGCTCCGTACAGGAACAGCATGTCCCGGTGGCCATTGGCGACCAGGTGCCCGGTGAGGCGGCTGGCGGCGTCCACGTTGTCCAGCACCACCGCGTCGGCGGGGATGCCCCGTTCGTAGCGGTCCACCAGCACCACCGGGAAGGGGTAGTCGCCCGGCCGGAACCGTCCCAGCAGCTGCTGGGACGGGGACAGGATGACCCCGGCCACGTTCTCGTCGCACATGAGGTTCAGGCAGGCCGCCTCCCGCTCCGCGTCCTCGTCGGTGTTGCAGAGGATCACGCTCAGCTGCCGGCTGAAGGCCAGGTCCTCCACGGCCCGGCTCACTTCCGTGAAGAACGTGTTGCGGATGTCCGACACCACCAGCCCGATGACTGTGGACCGGCGGGAGCGTAACCGGCGGGCGGCCAGGTCCGGGCGGTAGTCCAGGGCCTGGACTGCCTCCAGGACTTTCCGGCGCGTGGCTTCGCTCACGGACGGCAGCCCGGCCAGGGCCCGGGAGACGGTGGCCACGGAAAACCCCGCCTGCTTGGCGACATCTTTGATTCCAGCCAATGGCACCTCCGGTTGTTGTATTCGATTACATGATGGCTCATCGCGAGCATGCTGCAAAATAAAGAGTTTTTTAATAAAAATTTTATTATAAAAAAAATCTTGCATGATCTTGTGAAAACGATTACATTTTTGTTGGCACCCGAAGGTTACTTGTGCACCCCGCCCCCGCGTGACCGAACTGTGGCAAGATCCAGCTCGATGACAACCCCGCACCGTTCCAGCCCCTCTCCCCACCCCCCGGCCGCCGGAAGGAGCCTCCGATGGAAACGATTACATCCGAATGCGTAAAGCTGGACGCCAAGGTCACCACCAAGACCGAAGCCATTTGCCTTGCCGGCCGCCTGCTGGTGGAGGCCGGCTACATGGACCCGGCCTACGTGGACAGCATGCTCCGCCGGGAACAGGTGGCCAACACCTTCCTGGGCGCCGGAGTGGCGATCCCCCACGGCATGGTGGAGGACCGGAACCTGATCCGCCGCACCGGGGTGGCGGTGGTGCAGGTGCGCAACGGGGTCGAATGGCGGGACGGGGAGCGGGCCCGGCTGGTGGTCGCGGTGGCGGCCCAGTCCGACGAGCACATCGCCCTGCTCCGGCGCCTGACCCGCCTGATGCAGCGGCCGGGAAGCATCGACCTGCTGGCGGACTGCGACGACCCGGCGCTGGTCCTGGCCACCCTGGCCGGCGGGCCCGAGGCCGCCGCGCCGGTGCTGGACGCCCGGGAGTGGCCCGCGGATGCCCTCACCACCTGGGTGATGGACTACCCCAACGGGCTGCACGCGCGCCCTGCCACCCGCTGGATCGAGGCCGCCAAGGGGTTCCAGAGCGAGATCCGGGTGTTCAAGGGCAACCAGTTCGCCGACGCCAAGGCGCTCACCGGGTTGCTCTCCCTGGGCATCACCCGGGGCGACGGGCTGCGCCTGGCCGCCCGGGGCGCCGAGGCCCGGCGGGCCCTGGACGCCCTGATGGAGACGGTGCACCTCCCTTTCCATCGAGGAGAAGGCCGAGGCCGAACGGGCCCGGCGCAACGCCTTGGCCGCCCGGCGGGGCCGCTCCGGATTGGCTTCCCGCCGGAGCCCCCAGGCGGTATACGGCCTGGGCGCCAGCCAGGGCCTGGCGGTCGGGGTCCTGGTGCGCCAGGACCGGGCCCATTTCCAGGTGGAGGACACCCCCGGGGACGTGGTGGCCGACGCGGAGGCGCTGGAGAGCGGCCGTGTTCGCCGTGGCCCGGGACCTGGACCAGGTGGCCCGGGACACGGTCGGCCCGGCTGGGCGCCGCCGAAGCGGCGATCTTCGCCGCCCACCGAGAACTCCTCACCGACCCGGAGCTGCTCCGGGAGGCCATCGCCACCCTCCTCCGGGGCCACGGCCCGGCCTGGGCCTGGGGACACGCGGTCCAGGACACGGGCGGAACGGCTGCAGGCCCTGGCCGATCCGCTCCTGGCCGCCCGGGCCCTGGACCTGCGGGACGTGGGCGAGCGGGTGCTGGCGGCGCTGCTCGGGGTGGAGCGCCAGCGCCTGCAGCTGGACCAGCCCAGCATCCTGGTGGCCGAGGACCTGCACCCCTTCCGACACCCTGCGCCTGGACATGCGCTTCGTGGCCGGGCTGGCGGTGAGCGGCGGCGGCCCCACCTCCCACACGGCCATCCTGGCCCGCACCCTGGGCCTGCCGGCGGTGGTGGCCGCGGGCGCCGGGCTCCTGGCGGCCGCCCAAGGCCAGACCGCGGTGCTGGACGGCAGCCTGGGGGCGGTCTACCTGAACGTGGACGACGCGGACCGGGCGTCCGCGTCGGCGGTGGTGGCGGCCCAGAACCAGGCCCGGGCGGCCCTGCGGGAGAGCCGCATGCTGCCGGCGGTCACCGCCGACGGCCACCGGGTGGAGATCGCCGCCAACGTGGCCAACGCCGGCCAGGCGGCGGCCGCCCTGGAAGCGGGAGCCGAAGGCATCGGGCTCATGCGCACCGAGTTCCTGTTCCTGGAACGGGACAGCGCGCCCGACGAGGAGGAGCAGTACCGCGTCTACCGGGAGATGGCCGAAGTGATGGCCGGCCGGAGCCTCACCATCCGCGCCCTGGACATCGGCGGGGACAAGCAGGTGCGCTACCTGAACCTGCCCGTTGAACAGAACCCGTTCCTGGGGGTGCGCGGCGCCCGCCTGCTGCTGGAGCGCCAGGACCTGCTCTATGCCCAGCTGCGCGCCCTGTACCGGGCCGCCGCCCACGGGCCGATCCGGATCATGTTCCCGATGGTCACCCACCTGGCCGAGATCCAGGCCCTGCGCGACCACTGCCAGCGGGCCCGGGACCAGGTGAACGGCCCCCGGCTGGAGCTGGGCATCATGGTGGAGGTGCCGGCCGTGGCCCTGCTGGCGGACCGGTTCGCCCCCCAGGTGGACTTCTTTTCGGTGGGGACCAACGACCTGACCCAGTACACCCTGGCCATCGACCGCCAGCATCCCGCCCTGGCCGCCCAGGCGGACAGCCTGCATCCGGCGGTGCTGGACCTGATCGCCCGCACCATCGACGCCGCCAAGCGCCACGGCACCTGGGTCGGGGTCTGCGGTGGCCTGGCCGGGGATCCCCTGGGGGCCCGGATTCTCACCGGCCTGGGGGTTGACGAACTTTCCATGAGCGCCCAGGACGTGGCCACGGTGAAAGCCACCTTGCGGGCGGGCAGCTATGAATCCATGCGGACCTTGGCCCGCCAGGCGCTGGCCGCCGGCACCGCCGACGAGGTGCATGCCCTATGAGCGACCCGAATCCCCCCCAGGTGCTGTGCGTGGCCCTCAACCCGGCCCTGGACCATACCATCGAGGTGGAGCGCCTGTGCCCCGGAGAGGTGAACCGGGCCCTGAGGATGCGGGAGGAAGTGGGCGGCAAGGGCTTGAACGTCGCCTCCTGCCTGGCCGACTTCGGTATTCCCACGGCGGTCACGGGCCTGCTGGGCGCGGCCAACGCCGCCCCGGTGGAAGCCCTGTTCCGGGCCAAGGGCATCCAGGACCACTGCCTGCGCCTGGACGGCCTGACCCGGGTCAACACCAAGGTGGTGGACCGCGCCACCGGCCAGACCACCGACATCAACCTGCCCGGCCCGCACCTTCCCCCCGGGTCCCGGGCGGCCCTGCTGGAGCAGCTCCTGGCCTGCATCGACCGGCTCATGGCCAGCGTCCGCTGGGTGGTCCTGGCCGGCAGCCTGCCCCCGGGCTG
>CAWFOJ010000245.1:0-3858 GCA_963816585.1 uncultured Holophagaceae bacterium
CACACCCTGGCTCAGGGCTTTGACCTGGCAGCCTCGTTCCTGCAGCTCTTGGACCAGATGGCTCCCAATAAACCCATCTGCCCCAGTAACAAGGATTTTTCCCTTGGCAGAAATTTGGATAGAAACCCCCCTGAGCCTGATGGGCCCAATCAAAGATAATCCTAACTTGAGATAGCCCGCCTGGCAAGGCAAATACGGCCGTGGCGATGCTATGAGGCGACTGCCGCCTCCACCCCGGTTGCGGCCGGCGCCGGCAGCAGGCTGAAGGCCAGCACCGACCCGATGATCATGGCCGCGCTCACCAGGTTCAACGGCAGGAAGGTCTCTCCCAGGATTGCCACCGCCAGGATCATCACCTCCACCGGCACCAGGTTGATGAACAGGGCCGCCTTGCCCACTCCCAGGTGCTTGATGGCCTGCTGCTGCACCAGGTAGCCGATGAAGGTGGGGAACAGGCCCATGTAGACGATGGCCATCCAGCCCCGGGCGTCGATGCCCAGGCCCCGGCGCCAGATTTCGACGGCCTGGAACGGAACCAGGACCGCCGCGCAGGTGAGGAAGCTGTAGAAGGTGGTGACGATGGGGTCGAAGCGGCGCACCAGCCGGCGCACCAGGACGGAATACACGGACCAGCACACCACCGCGCCGGCCATGAACATGTCCCCCAGGCTGGGGCCCTGGCGCACCAGCAGGGCCGGGTGCCAGTTGCTGATGGTGAGCAGCACCCCGGCCAGGGCCGTGACCATGAGCAGGATGCGCCGCCAGTCCAGGCGCTCCCCCAGCACCAGCGCCGCCAGGGCCGCGGCCATGATGGGGTTGGTGGCCCCGATCATGGCGGTCTTGATGGCGGTGGTGTAGTGCAGGGCCTGGAAGAACAGCAGGTGGTAGCCCAGCATCCCCACCAGCCCCAGCACCGCCAGGGGCCCCAGGTCCCGGCGCTCCACCCGCAGGCAGATGCCTTTGCGGCGGGCGTACAGGAACAGGCACGCCACCGCCAGCAGGAAGCGGGTGAAGGTCAGGGTCACGGGAGAGGCGGTGCGCAGCCCGATCTTTCCTGCGATGAAGGCTCCCGCCCAGAAGGCGGTGGCCATGACCATGAGCGCGAACCAGCGCATGGGGGGGATCCCTTCAGAACGAAGGGCGAAGACGGCCACCGGCGGGACGGCCCGTCGTCCCGGGAAGGCAAGGACCGCCTAGGACCCTTCAGGTGAAGGGATCATTCTACTCCCCACAAGCCTAAAGCTTGTGGTAGAAATGATTTGCAGGGTTTTGTTTGGCGCTGGCGGTTCAGGCCGCGGCCTTGGGCATGAAGAACCGGATCCAGAAATCACCCACGGTGATGAACAGGATCCGGATCAGCCGGTGGTGCTTGCGCCGGTCGGTCCTGGTTCTCCGGCGATTCACCGGAACCAGGACCGGATTGGACAAATGGAGAATGCGGCGATCACTCATGTGACGGCTCCACCTCCAGAAGAAGAAGAACCTGAATGAAAGAACGGCAGCCGCTGGTTGTTTCCTGGTGAAAAAATAAGTCGAAAAAGAAAAGAAGCCAGAGAAAATGTTACGTATATTTTTTGTTTTGGTGAAAGCAAAGGTAAAAATATTAAAGGAATGGCCGGCACTCCGTGCGTTTTAAATATCCTTTTTATCGACAATCGAAAACCCGGTGCTGGCTCTCGGCCAGGGCTCCGGAATGTTCCGGAAGGGGCGCCTTGCCCCAAGGGGCCTGACCCGGATCCCGTTTTATCGGGCCGCTCAGCAGGTTCGCGGCGGGCCCGGACAACCCCCGCAGCCCTGGAGATCCCCAAATAAGCCTCCTATCCTGATACCGGTCCGAACCCGGAGGTCCTCCATGAGCCTGGCCGCCATCCACCAGCAACTGCTCCGCTTGCAGGAAGTGGGTGGGGGCGCGGAACTGGAGGCCATCGAACTGGTGCTGGCGGAACGGATCCGCCAGGTGGATGGGGAGGGGTGGACGCCCGCGCACGACGACCAGGAGCGCCGGGAGGGGCAGCTGGCCGCCGCGGGGGCCAGCTACGCCCTGGCGGTGCACCAGAAGGCCCTGGTGCACGCGCGCACCGGCAGCCTGGACGTGAAGCCCAGCGCGCCCCACGCCCGCTGGCCCTTCAGCCCCCTGGCCTGGAAGCCCGCCGGGATCCGCCGCATGGCGGTGAAGGGGGCGGCCCTCATCCTGGCGGAGCTGGCCCGCCAGGTGCGCGGCGGGTTGAGCTAATCCAGGCCGGCCCGGGCCCGCTCCTGGTCCAGTTCCAGCCCCAGGCGCCGGGCGGCGGCGTACAAAGCCGGGCGGGCCAGGCCCAGGGCCCGGGCCGCTTCGGCCACCCGGAACCGGTGCCGGTGCAGGGTCTCCAGCAGGAGGCCGCGCTGGAATTCCCGGGTGGCGGCCAGCCACCGGCGGGGTGGCCTGGAAGGCCGCTCCAGCTCCGGGAAGTGGCGCGCCTCCAGGGGGCCGGGTCCGCACCTCAGCAGGGCCCGTTCCAGGGCGTGCAGCAGTTCCCGGACGTTGCCCGGCCAGTCCAGGCCGCCCAGGGCCTGGGCCAGTCCGGGCTGCAGGGGCGGCGCCGGCACGCCGTTCTCCAGGGCCAGCTGCCCCATAAGGCGCGGGATCAGGTACGGGAATTCGTGCCGGCGCTCGCCCAGGGAGGGCAGGGTGAGCACGGCGCCCTGGAGGCGGTACAGGAGGTCCTGGCGGAACGCCCCGGCCGCCGCCAGGACCTCCAGGGGGCGGTGGGTGGCGGCCAGGAAGCGCACGTCCACCCGGTGCCCCCGCTCGGCGCCGACCCGGCGCACCTCCCGCTCCTGCAGGACGCGCAGGAACAGGGACTGGAGGCGGGGCGAGAGATCCGCCACCTCGTCCAGGAACAGGGTGCCCCCTTCCGCGCATTCGACGGCCCCCCGGCGGTCCCGCAGGGCGCCGGTGAAGGCGCCCTTCACGTGCCCGAACAGCTCGGACTCCATGAGGGACTCGGCGAAGGCCGAGCCGTTCACCGGCACCAGGGGGCCAGGACGCCCGGACAGGCGGTGCACCTCCCGGGCCGCCAGTTCTTTGCCGCTCCCGGATGGGCCCAGGAGCAGGATGGTCAGTCGCGACGGAGCCACCCGGGCCAGTTCACGCAGGATGGAGGCCATGGGCTCGCTGCCGTCGGTGAGAAGGGTCCGGGCGCAATCCACCCGATCACCGTGCCCGGTCCAGCCCTCCGCTTCAAGCGGTTTCTCCCGGCGCTACCGGGCGTCCATGTACGGCTTGAGGATGCGCTTTTCCTCGGTCAGCTCGAACTGGTAGACCCCGTACAGGTCCACGGGGCGGGAGTAGTGCAGCCGCACGGTGCAGGTGCCCTCGGAGGACGTTCCGCTCGTGGAGACCAGGATGCCGCCTGGGCGCAAGGCCTCGGGGATCTCCAGCTCCTTGGCCCGGTCGCGCAGCTGGGCGAGGATGGTCGCCGCGTTCTTGATCCCGGCCTGCCCGGCCAATTCCGCGGCATAGGTCTCCAGGTTGTTGTTGTTGTAGTAGATGGGAATCACTTTCAACCCCACCCCGACGCCGATGATGAACACCAGCAGGGACAGGATGCAGCCGATCTTCCCTTCGCCGCGCGCTCGGTTGTTCCGTGAATCCATGGGGACCCTCCGGGGTCAGGGTTTGAGGTCTGCCAGGGCCTGCTTGGCGAGGGGCGCCAGGAGGGGGCCGCCGGGGCCGAACAGGGTGGCCTGGGGGTATTTCAGAGCTTGGTTGAACGATTGTAGAGTCTCGGTGAGATAAACGTCACCCATATGCAGCAGGCACACCCCGGTGTAGTAGTCCAGGGTCGCAGCAATACGGTACTACCAGAGACTAGCCAC
>CAWFOJ010000246.1:0-8319 GCA_963816585.1 uncultured Holophagaceae bacterium
GGGTAATATGATCGAGCGGGCCGTGGCCGACTCCGCCGGCGCCTACCACATCCCCAACGTGCACGTGAAGGGCACCGCGGCCATCACCAACAACGCCCCTTGCGGGGCCATGCGCGGCTTCGGCGCCAACCAGGCCTGTTTCGGCATCGAATCCAGCGTGGACGAGCTGTGCGCCCTGGGCGGCTTCGACCGCTGGCAGTTCCGGTGGGACAACGCCCTCACCGAGGGCAAGGCCACCGCCACCGGGCAGGTGCTCAGGAGCGGGGTGGGCGTGCGCGCCTGCCTGGAGGCCCTCGAGGAGCGCTTCCGGGGCGCCAGGTGCGCCGGCATCGCCGCCGGCATCAAGAACACCGGCATCGGCTGCGGCATGCCCGACTGGGGCCAGGCCAAGATCGCCGTCACCCCGGAGGGCAAGGTGGTGCTGCACCACGGCTGGTGCGAAATGGGCCAGGGGGCCCACAACATGGCCCTGCAGACCCTGGTCACCGAGACCGGCATCGACCCGGCCCTGGTGGAGGTCCGGGTGGAGACCGACGAAGAGGCCTACGCGGGCATGACCACCGCCTCCCGGGGCACGTCCCTGGTGGGCAACGCGGTGCGGGCGGCCTGCCGGGACCTGAAGCGGGACCTGGACGCCGGCCTCGGCCTGGCCCAGCTGGCGGGCCGGGAATACCGGGGCGAGTGGGTGTGCGACTGGACCACCAAGGTGGGCGTCGAACCCCCGCCCGGCAAGGAGATCGTCACCCACGACTCGTACGGCTACGCCGCCCAGCTGGTGGAGCTGGACGACACCGGGCGACATCACCCGCGTCACCGCCGCCCACGACGCCGGGCGGATCATGAACCCCACCCTGTTCGAGGGCCAGATCGAAGGCTCCCTGCACATGGGCCTGGGCTACGCCATCACCGAGGACTTCCCCTACCGGGACGGCTGGCCCGTGTCCTGGAAGATGGCCGACCTGGGCATCCTGCGCGCCAAGGACATGCCGCCCATGGACGTGATCGGAGTGGAAGTGCCGGACGCCCACGGCCCCTACGGCGCCAAGGGGGTGGGGGAGATCGGCCTGGTGCCCACCGCCCCGGCGGTGGCCAACGCCCTCTGCCAGTTCGACGGCATCCGCCGCACCAGCCTGCCGCTCAAGGAAATGAAACTGCTGGGCAAGAGGAACAAGAACTGAGCGCATCCGCTCGCCAACCACTGACCCGGGAAGACACCATGGAAAAGCCCTTCCGCCCTGCTCCGCTTGAGCTGCTTGCTGGCTGGATCTTCACTGAGCTGGCCGCCCGGGATACCGTCCTGGGCATTCCCAAGCAGAACGTGCAGATCCCCACCGCACGCATGGCCACCCGGATGTTCGGGCACACGGTGGCCGCCCCCCTGGGGGTGGCGGCCGGCCCCCACACCCAGCTGGCCCAGAACATCGTCGCCAGCTGGCTGTGCGGCGCCCGCTTCATCGAGCTGAAGACCGTGCAGATCCTGGACGAGATCCAGGTGAGCCGGCCCTGCATCGACTCGGCGGACGAGACCTTCAACTGCGAATGGTCCCAGGAGCTGAAGCTGGAAGCCTCGTTCCGGGAGTACCTGAACGCCTGGGTGCTGCTGCACGCCCTGGCCCACAAGCTGGGCCTGCCGGACCCGGGCACCCATTTCAACATGAGCGTGGGCTACAACCTGGAAGGCATCCAGAGCGAACGGGTGCAGGCCTTCATCGCCGCCATGCGCGACGCCGGCCCCGCCCTGCAGGACGCGGTGGACCGGGTGGCCAAGGCCTACCCGGCGGTGCGGGACATCCCCATCCCCGCCCAGCTGTCCAATCACATCACCCTCTCCACCATGCACGGCTGCCCCCCGGCGGAGATCGAGCGCATCGCCGCCTACCTGCTCAAGGACCTGGGGGTGCACACCTGGGTCAAGCTCAACCCCACCCTGCTGGGCCCCGAGCGGCTGCGGGGCCTGCTGAACCAGACCCAGGGCTTCGACATCGAGGTGCCGGACTCGGCCTTCGGCCACGACCCCAAGTTCGAGGAGGCCATGGCCATGGTCAAGAACCTGGCCGGCCTGGCCAAGGGCCTGCCCAACGCCTTCGGCCTCAAGCTCTCCAACACCCTGGAGGTGGTCAACCACCGCCCGGTGTTCCCGGCCAACGAGAAGATGATGTACATGTCCGGGCGGGCCCTGCACCCCCTGACCCTCACCCTGGCCCACCTGGTTTCGGAGGAACTGGACGGGCAGGTGCCCATGAGCTTCTGCGGCGGCGCCGACGCCCGCAACTTCGCCGACCTGGTGGCGGACGGGGTCTACCCGGTCACTGTCTGCACCGACCTGCTCAAGCCCGGCGGCTACGCCCGGCTGCAGCAGGACCTGGTGAACCTGGAGGCGGCCATGCTCCAGGCCGGGGCTGGTGACCTGCCGGCCTTCGTGCGCGCCACTTCCGGCGGCCACGGCGCCCGCTTCAACCTGGCCCGGCACGCGGTGAAGGTGGTGGGCGACGAGGCCTACGCCAGGCGGGCGCGGCCCCTGGTGTTCAAGGGCGAGCGGCCCCTCGGGCATTTCGACTGCATCGCCGCCCCCTGCACCGAAGGCTGCCCGTCGCACCAGAACATTCCCGACTACCTGTGGCTGGTGGCCCACGGCAAGCCCCGGGAGGCCATGGAGGTGATCCTGCGCACCAACCCGCTGCCCGGCATCACCGGCAGCGTCTGCGACCACCCCTGCACCGAGCGCTGCGTGCGCAACTTCTACGACGCCCCGCTGGCCATCCGGGAGATCAAGCGCTTCGCCTTCCAGTACGGCGGCGCCCATCCCGAGGTCCCGGCCGCCCCCGTGGGGGTCGAGGTGGCCGTCGTCGGCGCCGGCCCGGCCGGGCTGTCCGCCGCCTACTACCTGGCCAAGCGCGGGTTCGGGGTGCAGGTGTTCGAGGCCAAGGACCAGCCGGGAGGCATGGTCAGCGGGGTGATCCCCGGCTACCGGCTCAGCTGCGAGACCCTGGAGACCGACCTGGACCGCCTGCGGGAGCTGGGCGTGCGGTTCCACTTCGGCAAGGCCCTGGGCCGCGACCTGGGGCTGGACCAGTTGCGCCGGGACTTCCCCTACGTGTTCCTGGGGGTCGGCGCTGCGGCCGGCAAGCGCCTGGGCATCCCCGGGCAGGACGCGGCCGGGGTGATGGACGCCCTGGAGTTCCTCGACAAGGTGCAGGCCGGCACGCCCATGGAGCTGGGCCGGCGCGTGCTGATCATCGGCGGCGGCAATTCCGCCATGGACGCGGCCCGCTCCGCGCGGCGGCTGGTGCAGGACGGCGAGGTGACCCTGGTGTACCGCCGCACCCGCGCCCAGATGCCGGCGGACCCGGCCGAGGTGGATGACTGCATCGAGGAGGGCATCGGCCTGCGCGACCTGCTGGCCCCCGCCTCGGTGGTGACGGACCACGGCCGGGTCACCGGGCTGGCCTGCACCCGCATGACCCTGGGCGAGCGGGACGCCTCCGGGCGGCCGCGCCCGGTGCCCGTGCCCGGCAGCGAGGCGGTCCTCCCCGCCGACACCATCATCCCCGCCATCAGCCAGGAGCCGGTGCTGGACTTCCTGGCGGGCCTCCCGCTGCAGTACAAGAAGGACGGCACCCTGGCGGTGGATCCGGCCACCCGGGAAACCAGCGTCCCGGGGCTGTTCGCCGGCGGCGACGTGGTGCACGGCCCGGCCTCGGTGATCCGCGCCATCGCCGACGGGCGCGCGGTGGCCGAGGGCATCGCCCGCAAGCACGGCTGCGTGATCGAAGCCGAGCCCCGGCTGGACAAGGGCAGCGCGGACATCGCCCTGATGGAGAAGAAGGCCCGGGTCACCCGGCCCCAGAAGGTGCCGGTGCTGCCCCTCAGCGACCGGGAGGGATTCCGGGAGGTGATCCAGACCTTCACCCCCGAAGCCGCCGCCAGGGAGGCCAGCCGCTGCCTGGACTGCGACGACCTGTGCAGCCTGTGCGTGACCGTCTGCCCCAACCGGGCCAACCATGCCTATACCGTGACGCCCTTCAAGCTGGACCTGCCGGTGCTGGTGCAGCGGGGCGGGCGGCTGGTGGCCGAAGGCTCCCGCGCGTTCGCGGTGGACCAGGCGGTCCAGACTTTCAACGTGGCCGATTTCTGCAATGAATGCGGCAACTGCGCCACCTTCTGCCCCACCGCCGGCGCCCCGTACCGGGACAAGCCCAGGTTCTGGCTGGATCCGGACGGGTACCGGGAAGCCGCCGGCGACGCCTTCCGCATGGAACGGCGCGGCGAGCGGCTGGTCCTCCAGGCCCGCCTGGGCGGCCAGGAACACCAGCTGGAACTGGACGGCCAGGAAGCCCGGGACCCGGAACGCCCAGGTGAGCGTCCGGCTGGAAGCGGGCACCTGGCGGGTGCTGGGCTGGGAAGCCCAGGCGGTCCTCCCCGAAGGGAGCACGGTGGATCTCGGCCCCTGTGCCACCCTCCTGGTGCTGACCCGGGTGGAGTCGGCCCTGCCGGAACTGGTCCTGGTGCAAGAGTAAAAAAATTTCAGCCAATAGCAAAATTTTTTCTTGACGATTGCGTCTTCAATTTCTAAAATCCCAGGTATCCAAGGAATAGAAGTCCCGGTCGGCAAAGGGGGACCCGGACTTTCATGGGCTGGTCATGCCCATTGAGCCCCTCCCCCGGGGTGTTTCCATGCAGGTTTTCATCGCGTTCTCCAACCCTCCAACCGTAGGCCGGGATCCGGCCGTCCAAGGGAGTCCCTATGAATCACCAAGGCAGTACCCATCCTGTGGATGAAGTGCTCCCCGCGGGAAAACTCACCCTCCTGGGCATCCAGCACGTACTGGTGATGTATGCCGGGGCTGTGGCCGTCCCCCTCATCATCGGCGGTGCCCTGAAGCTGCCCAAGGAGCAGCTGGCCATGCTGATCAACGCCGACCTGTTCGCCTGCGGCCTGGTCACCCTGATCCAGTCCCTGGGCATCTGGCGGTTCGGGGTGCGCCTGCCGGTGATGATGGGCGTCACCTTCGCCGCCGTGAGCCCCATGGTCGTCATGGCCACCACCCCGGACATAGGCCTGCTGGGCATCTACGGGGCCGTGATCACGGCCGGCGTGTTCGGCATCCTGGTGGCGCCGGTCGTCGGCCGCATGCTCCCGGCCTTCCCGCCGGTGGTCACCGGCAGCATCATCACGGTGATCGGCATCTCCCTCATGCGCATCGGCGTCACCTGGGCCGCCGGCGCCAACAGCCCGACCATCATGAGCAGCAGCGTGCCCCCGGTGCCCATCCCCAACCCCGCGTACGGCGCGCCCCTGCACCTGGCCGTGGCCGCCATCGTGCTGGTGTTCATCCTGCTGGTGACCAAGTTCGTGAAGGGGTTCTTCTCCAACATCTCAGTGCTGCTGGGCCTGATCCTGGGCATGCTGATCGCCATCGCCCTGGGCAAGGTGAACTTCGGCAACCTCGGCCAGCAGCCCTGGTTCGCCATCGTGCGGCCGTTCCAGTTCGGCCTGCCCACCTTCAACTTCGGCGCGGTCCTGACCATGTGCCTGGTGATGGTGGTGGTGATGATCGAGTCCCTGGGCATGTTCCTGGCGGTGGGCGAGATCGTCGGGAAATCGCTGACCCAGCGGGACATCTCCAACGGCCTGCGGGTGGACGGCCTGGGCACCCTGATCGGCGGCGTGTTCAACACCTTCCCCTACACCTCCTTCTCCCAGAACGTGGGCCTGGTGGGGGTGACCGGGGTGCGCAGCCGCTACGTCTGCGTGACCGGCGGCATCATCCTGATCCTGCTCGGCCTGCTGCCCAAGCTGGCCTTCATCGTCGCCTCCATTCCCCTGTTCGTGCTGGGCGGGGCCGGCATCGTCATGTTCGGCATGGTCGCCGCCACCGGCATCCGCATCCTGTCCGGGGTCGATTTCCAGAAGAACCGCCACAACCTCTACATCGTCGCCATCAGCATCGGCTTCGGGATGATCCCCCTGGTGGCCGACAAGTTCTTCTCCCAGATGCCCAAGTTCCTCGGCCCGCTCCTCGGCAGCGGCATCCTGCTCGCTTCCATCATCGCGGTGGTGCTGAACCTGTTCTTCAACCGCCTGCGCGGGCACGCCGCGGCCGCCTCCGAGTCCAAGGGCGCCAGCATGGCCAGTGAAGCCTGATCATCGAAACTTCGACACCCTTTACGGTTTGCAACAACCATCCCCCCCACCTTTTCCAAGGAGCCAATCATGAAACGCCTCACCTTCGCCGCCCTGGGCCTCGTCGCCCTGGCCGCTCTTCCCGCCGCCGCCGCCAACTGGAGCGACACCTACCTGGGCTACCAGTACAGCGACAGGTTCAAGGATCCCGGCATCGTCGGCGATGAAGTCAAGAGCCGCACCGAACTCAGCGGTGTCTACGGCTGGGACTACGGCACCAACTTCTTCGACGTGAACATGCTGTGGGCCTCCCACCGCGATCCGGCCAACGACTCCACCGGCCTGGCCCAGCCCAACGTGCCGGGCGACACCGAAGTCTACGTCGTCTACCGCAGCAACTTCGACCTCGGCAAGATCACCAAGTCCGACCTGAGCTTCGGCCCCGTGCGCGAGATCGACCTCACCGCCGGGTTCGACTTCGACTCCACCGACAACGCCTTCGCCTCCAACAAGAAATTCGGCGTGATCGGGGCCCAGTTCGGGTTCAAGGTCACCAACGGCTTCTGGAACCTGGGCGTAGGCGCCTGCCGGGAGCAGAACTACAACGGCATCGTGGGGAAGGAAGTGGACTTCCGCACCACCTACGTGTTCTGGACGGCCTGGGAGAAGTCCTTCAACCTGGGCATCCCCGTGGCCTTCAAGGGCTGGGCCAACTACATCGGCGCCAAGGGCAGGGATGGGTTCACCGTGGAAACCGAGCCCGAGACCATCGGCGACATGTACCTGATGTTCGACATCAGCCAGGTCTTCGGCCGCAAGAAGGGCGCCATCTTCATCGGCCCCGGCTTCGAGTACCTGGAACAACAAGTTCGGCGACCGGAACGTGACTTCCCTGTCCAACCCGTACAACAACAACCAGCAGGTCACCGCCCCCATGCTTTGCGCCGAATTCCACTTCTAGGCGTTTGCTGGTTGCGGTTTCGTAGGAAAATACTTTCATCCAGGGCCCGGGCGGCCCTGGGCCCCCAGGGTCCTGGATGGAAGGTCACGCACGATCGCCGCCCCACCCCCCGCCCCGGCCCGGGCGCCGCCCGGTCCGGGCTCACCCCTGGACGCTTCCCATGGCTTCTTTCCGTTATCGCTGCACCGACTGCGGCCGCACCTACACCCGGGACGAAGTGCGCTACCTCTGCCCGGTATGCGGACCGGCCTACCGTCCCGGAGTCCCCCTCCTGGGCGTGCTGGAAGCGGTATTCGACTATGACGGCATCCGGGCCGCCTTCGACCCCCAGCGCCCGGACTGGAGTCTTTTCTGCGCGGTGGAGCCGGAGTTCCACCCGTCCCTGCCGGTGGGCAAACTTCCTGTAGGAATTCTCGGTGCCACGGGCATCGTCGGGCAGAGATTTATCCAAATGCTCGAACATCACCCGTGGTTTGAAGTGTCGTGGCTGGCAGCGTCCGACCGTTCGGAAGGCCGTCCCTATGCCGAAGCCGCGCGCTGGCGTTTGAAAACCGCTATCCCGGCGAACGTCGCCAAAATGACAGTCGCGCCGGCCAAGCCCGATGGCGCGCCGAAAATCATTTTCGCCGCCCTCGATTCCGCGATCGCCCGCGAACTGGAGCCGCAGTTCGCCGCCGCGGGTTGCGCGGTCGTCTCCAATTCGAGCGCGCTGCGCATGCAGGCCGACGTTCCGCTGGTGGTCCCGGAAGTCAACGGCGACCACATCGAACTGATCGAAACCCAGCCTTGGCGGCGCAAATCCCGAGGCTTTGCCGTCACCAACCCCAACTGCTCGGCCATAGGACTGGTCATCGCGCTGGCCCCGCTGCATCGCGCGTTCACGCTGGAGACGGTCATGGCCGTCACCATGCAAGCGGTCAGCGGCGCGGGATATCCCGGAGTGGCTTCGCTCGACATTCTCGGCAACGTCATCCCCTACATCGCCAGCGAAGAAGAAAAGATGGAAGAGGAGACGCAAAAGTTGCTGGGGACGCTGAGCGGTGCGCGCATCGATCCCGGCGCCTTTCGCCATGAGCGCGCAGTGCAATCGCGTCGCGGTGGAGGATGGGCACACGGAGTCGGTCTCGGTCCGGCTCAAGAAGAAGGCGAGCGCGGAGGAGATCATCGCCGTCTGGAAGGATTTTCACGCCGAAGCCACAGCAACTCCAACTGCCGAGCGCGCCCGAGCAATACA
>CAWFOJ010000247.1:0-8280 GCA_963816585.1 uncultured Holophagaceae bacterium
CTCTGTCCTTCGTCCCGGCAGATGAGGAGGCGCCGCTTCCAGGCGTCCATGGCCCGGTCGCGGAGCCCGGCTTCCCCCGCCTGCATGCGCTTTTCCAGCAGGAAGCCCAGGTTGTTGGCGGCCTTGCGGTGCATGGGGGCCAGGCTCAGGGCCTTCTCGTAGGCCTCGGTGGCTTCCACGCAGCGGCCCCGAACCTCCTGGGCCACGCCCATGGCGTTCCACACGTCCGGGTCGTCGGGAGCCAGGGCCAGGGCCTGCTTCACCATGGCCAGCTGGTCCTCGGGCCGCTGCAGGTTGCGGTAGCACTCGGAGAGGCCAAGGTAGGCGCTGTACTCGCCCGGATCCGATTCCAGCGCGGTGAGGAACAGCTGCTCGCCTTCCTGGTACTGGTCGGAGTTCAGGAGGATGTAGCCCATCTGCACCTGCAGGTCGGCGGCGTCGGGCTTGCGGGACAGGGCCTCCCGGTAGCAGCGCAAGGCCTCCTCCCACTTGCTCTCGGCCCGGGCCATGTCCCCCAGGGCCGCCCACGGGTCGGCCGCCTTGGGGTCGGTCTCGGCCGCCAGGGTGAAATACGAGGTGGCGCCCTCCTGGTCGCCCAGGTCCCGGTGGATCTCCCCGAGCATGGCATAGGCCTCCGCCAGCACGTCCTGGGGCGGCGCCAAGGCCGTGAGCTGGTGCAGTTCGCCCATGGCCAGCTCCAGCTGCCCCTGCTCGGTGAACAGTTCGGAAAGCATGAAGTAGCTGGCCGCTTCCTTGGCGTGGATGCTGCGCGCCCTATGGATGCAGCGCAGGCCGTCCGCCAGCTCCCCTTTCTTGATGAGCAGCTCGCCCAGGCTGTGCCAGCCCCAGAAGTAGCAGGGATCCACTTCCAGGGCCGCCAGGAACTGGGACTCGGCGCACTTGAAGTCTCCCAGGTGTTCGCAGGTGATGCCCAGCAGGCGCAGGGTGCGCGGGTCCCTGGGCTGCAGGCTCAGGGCCTTCAGGAGCCAGGTCTTGGCCTCCTGGCAGTCGTCCCGCTGCACGCAGAGCAGGCCCATCAGCTCCAGGGCCCGCGGATCGGCGCCGTCCAGGGCCAGGGACCGGCGCAGGGACCGTTCGGCCTCCTCGCCCCGCTGCTGGAGTACCCGGAGGAACCCCAGGTTGCGCAGCACCGGGGCGCTTTCCTTGGGTTGGCCGCGGCCGGCCGAAAGGCGCCGGTGCAGGTCCTCCATCTCTTCGGCGGAGGCGTGGTCCCCCAGGGCCATGATGCGCTCGAACCACAGGTCCGGATCGTTCCCGTCCATGCTGAGGGCGTTTTCCACCACCGCCCGCGCTTCTTCGTGCATGCAGCGCCCGTTCAGGGCCCTGGCCAGCCGCAGCCTGGAGCTTGGGCTGGTGACGGGTTGGTTCTGCATTTCAAGGATGGTCGGGTCCAGCAGCCGGAGCCATTGACGAAGCATTGCCTACCTCCAGCGGAATCCCCCCAAGCTTACCCTCCAGAGTCGCGCCCACGCCACGGCAATCCGCGCCCGCCACGTCCATGGGCATTTCATCATCTAACGCTGCAGGGCCTTCAGGGCCCGGCGGATGGCCTCCGTCAGGGGCGGGCGTTCGTCCTTGAAGTCCTGGATCACCGGCAGCACCGCGTCCTCCCTGAAGCCGAGGTTGGTGAGGGCCGAGCGCAGGTCCGTTGCCCAGGCGTCCCGGGCGGGGCCGGCGCCCCCCAGCCCCTCCAGGCCCCCCAGCCCGCCCAGCTTCTCGGACAGTTCGAAACACAACTTTTCGGCAGTCTTCTTGCCCACGCCGGGGATGCGCACCAGGGCCTTCACGTCCCGCCCGCGCAAGGCCTGCAGCAGTTCGCCCAGGGGCAGGGCCCCCAGCGACGCCAGGGCCAGCTTGGGCCCGACGCCGTCCACCTTCACCAGCAGGCGGTACAGGGCCCGCTCCTCCTGGGTGGCGAAGCCCAGCAGGCTCAGGTCGTTCTCCCGCAGCAGGGTCTCCACGTGCAGGAGCGCCTCCTGGCCTTCGTCGGGGAGCATGCCGTAGGTGCCCAGGGAGATGGAGCACGCGTAACCCACGCCCCCGCATTCGATGAGCACCTGGTTGGGGGATTTATGGATGAGGGGACCTCGAAGCCGGCCGATCATGGAAGCCAGAATAGCCCAAATCTCAACCGCTCTGCCGGCGGTCGACCGTCTGGCAGTCCGAATACCCGGCCTGTCCATCGAGGTACCCCCTGACCACCGGAGCCAGGAGCCGATTGGTCTTCTGCTGCCCCGTGTAGGCCAGGTGGTCGACGCCGTCCAGGAAATCCCGGTCCTTCAGGAGCCCTGTGAGGTCCAGCACCGGCACGCCCTCGGCCCGGCACAGGGCGACGATTTCGGTCCGGACCCGGGCCCAGGCTGGGGTCTCATGCCAGCTGCCGTTGGGCATATAGACCGCCTGCACCGTGGCTCCGGTGTCCTTCATGCGCTCCAGGAGCCTGTGCAGGGCCTCCAACTGGCAGGGCAGGTCACGGGTGTTTAGTTCCCGCCGGTCGCCGATGGGCGGGTGCAGGACCTTTTGGTGCGGGCGGGCCTGGTACAGGGAGAAGAGCATATGGGCGAGGCGCTGGCGGGCCAGGCTGAAGGAGCGCGCCAGCCCGGCCATGGGCTTGAGCCGGATGCCGGCGGCATCGTACTCGTAGAGGCCGGACTCGACGAAGTGGTCCATGGTCCCAGGGGAGCGCTCGGGCTCCACCAGGTCGGTGGCCAGGCCCACCAGCACCAGGGTGTCCGGCCCCAGGCGCCGCCCCAGGCCCAGGTCCGCCGTGAGCCACCGGGTCACCATGTCCAGCGCCTCGAAGTTGCAGTTCGGCAGGGTGTAGATCCCCAGGTCTGAGCGCGGCGCCGGCAGGGACCGGGTATCCAGGGCGGCTTCCATGGAGCAGCCGCCGAACAGGTAGACACGCTTGCCCGCCACGGTGTGGGTGAAGGCGTCATCCAGCAGCACCCGGTCAGTGATGGTGAGGTAGGGGCCGGCCAGGTTGCAGCGGTCCGTCTGGCGTTGCCAGTCGGCCTGGTGGCGCTCGAACAGGAATTGCCGGATCCAGGCGCTGCGCTCCAGACGATACAGCCCGGCTACGAGCGGCACGGTCAGGAGCAGCATGGGCAGGAGGTAGGCAAGGGGCTGCCGGCGGGTCGGGATCATTTCCCTGGCTCCTCAGAAGCCCTGGTACACCAGCAATGGCGCACCGGATTGGGCGAGCAGCAGGAGCAGGGCGAGGACCTGGACCAGCAGCACGGCCGCCAGGGTGGGCCAGAAGCGGCGCTGGGCCATGCGGGTGATGAAGCGGTAGGGTTCCATGGCGGGTCCGGAAAGAGGGGGTCAGGGCCGCCCGGCCAGGGTCGCGGCCAGCTGCCGCAAGGCCGGGACGTTCAGGCCGAAGACCACGCAGGTGAGGCAGAAATAGTGGAAGTTGCAGCCGGTGGCGGCCCAGCGCAGGGGCCGCGAGGCCAGGTAGGCCTGGTGCCCCTCCCGGCCCAGCCAGCGGGTGAGGAACATCTCCCACAGCTTGGCGGCCGAGACCCCGAGCCCTTGCAGGAGCCCGTACAGCACGAAGTTCCAGCTGGAGCCGTGCCACACCCCGGCGACGAAGAAGGCGAGGAAGTAGCAGGCGAAGGCCAGGTTGGCCCCGGTGCGCGGGAACCAGGTGAGGGTTGCCCGGAGGGCGGGGGTATAGAGGTAGTCCTTGATCCAGGCGCCCAGGGTGATGTGCCAGCGCGTCCAGAACTCGATCATGTTGCGGGACAGGAAGGGCTTGCGGAAGTTCTCGGGGACGCGCAGGCCATAGAGCCGGCCCAGGCCGATGACGACGTCGCAGTACCCGGAGAAGTTGAAGTAGATGTAGAGCGGGTAGGCATAGAACATGCAGGCGGCGAGCGACCAGCGGTGCAGCTGGGTCAGGGACGACCCGGCGGTCCAGAGGGGCTCGGCGAGGAGGTAGACGCGGTTGCAGAGCGCGCCCAGGGCCAAGACCTTGATCACGCCGATCCAGATGCGGGCGTAGGCGGTGAGCAGGTCGGCGCGGGAGTCCCAGGCGGGCTCCAGGCGGTGCCAGTCCTCGTGGAAGTCCAGGTAGCGGGTGATGGGCCCCGATACCAGGGAGAACACGCTGATCTGGTAGTGGAGGTAGGTCCAGGGGTCCAGGGGGTCGTCGTTGCCCTGGTACTGGTCCACCAGGAAGTGGATCTGCCGGAACAGCATGTAGCTGATGCCCACCCACACCAGGCCCCGCCCCAGCAGCCCTGAAGGCAGCAGCAGCTGGAGGAACGAATAGTTCTTCAGGTAGAGGAAGGTGCCCACCAGGAGCAGGAGGTAGCCGGCCAGGTACGCCCGGCGCGGCTGCCGCCGCAGCAGCAGCGCCATGGCATAGCCGCTGGCCAGGAAGGCCAGCAGGGCCGCCGCCGCCGGCCAGGAGCGCAGCAGGAGCGCCGCGCAGACCAGGTTCAGCCCGGCCAGGGCCGCCTGCCGCCACGCCAGGGTCCGGATGAGCGGGTGCAGGGTGGCCAGCAGGAGGACCGGAACGAGGAAGGTGACGCTGGTGATCTCCATTGGCTTTGCCTTGGCCGGGATTCAGCCGACCTTCTTGAGGATCAGGTCCATCAGTTCGCCGACGTTCTGCGGCCGGCCGATCTCGCGCAGGGTGAACCTGCAGTCGAACTCCGCCTCCACCGCGAGGACCAGCTTGACGTGGTTCAAGGAATCCCAGCCGGCGACGTCCTTCGCCGTGACGCTGTCCTGGAGTTCCAGGTCGCCATTCCGGAAGACTTCCCTGAAGACGCGGGTCAGCCTCGCCTGGACATCACCTCGGGTCATCGCCTGCCTCCTTCTGGAAAACCTGCGCGATCGTGGTCGACCTTCAAAGGGTGCGGATGGCCGCTTCCGCCAAGGGCCGGAACTCTTCCATCAGCGCCTTGCGGCTCAGCTTGCCGGAGCCGTTGAGGGGAAGCCCGGGATGGAAGGCGAAGCGCATCCGGGATCTGGTAGTCCACCAGGACCGAGGCCAGCTGGCGCTTCAGCCCCGGAGGGTCCAGGTCATGGCCGGACCGGGGCTGGACGACGGCGAGGATGTAGTGGTCGATGCCGTCGGCGGGATAGGCGAGGGTCATGCACTGCTGCACGCCGGGCAGGCGCTGGATGTAGGAGTCGATGTCCAGGAGGTTGACCCGGTAGCCGCGGCGCTTGAGGGTCTCGTCGGTGCGGCCGACGATGAAGATCTCCCCCGCCTCGTTGCGGTAGGCGAGGTCGCCCGTGCGGTAGTAGGCGCTGCCGCCCATCTGGAACAGGCACCGGGCCGTGCGTTCGGGATCGTTGCAGTAGCCCTGCATGAGCAGTTCGCCGCCCAGCAGGAGCTCGCCCCGGGCATAAGGTTCCTGGATCTCCCGCCCGCGCAAGGGATCCACCAGCGTCCAGATGACGCCCGGCACCGGGCCGCCTGCGCTCAGGGTGCCATCGTGGGCGTCCCCGGCCGGGTCGCCGGTGAAGCGCTTGAAGTGGGTGTAGATGGTGGTCTCGGTGGGGCCGTAGGCGTTGACCAGGTCCACCCCGGGGCCGAGCTTGGAGCGCAATGACTGCAGCAGCTGCCAGGGGAAACGCGAGCCTCCCAGCACCAGGTGGCGCAGGGAGGACAAGTCGGCCCGGGAGCAGACCCCGTCCTCCATGATCATGCCGACCTGGTTGGGCACGGCGTCGATCCAGGTGATGCCGTAGTCCTCGATCTCCAGAGCCAGGCGGAAGGCGCTCCCGTTCGCCGCGGAGAAGAAATGGCCCACCTGCCTGCTCAGCAGCATGCCCAGGTCCAGGAGCGCCATGTCGAAGGTGAACCGGGCCACCTGCAGCAAGTTGTCGCCGGGGCCGACCCGGGGGAAGAACTGGTCCAGGAAGCGCAGGAAGCAGGCGTAGCTGCGCCGGGAGATCATGACCCCCTTGGGCTCGCCGGTGGAGCCGCTGGTGTAGATGATGTAGAGGGTGGCCTCGGGGTCGAGGGGATCGGGCGGGCCCGGCACGCCTGCCGCCGGCCCGGCCAGGATCCGCTGCCAGGCCGGGGATGTCGAGCAGCAGGTCGAACTGGGACGAGGCGCGGATCTGCTCGATCCGATGCTCCGGCCAGTCCGGGCCCAGGGGCAGGTAGACCCGGCCCGTGGCCATGCAGGCCATGGCGCCGGCCAGGGCCGGCCAGTCCTGGCCCAGGCGCACCGCGACCTTCCCGCCGGGGGGGACATGGCGGAGGAGGTGCCGGCTGACCGCGTGGAAGGCCTGGCGGAACACCCCGCATGGCACCGGAACCCCCTCCTGGTCATGCAGGCGCAAATCCGGGCTTGCCAGCAGTTTTTCGATTCGGTCTTGGATTTGCATGTGTTCGTCTTGTTAAAATTAGTAATAAAACAAATAAATAATAATATTTTCATACTAAATTTTAGGCACGACCAACTTCGGGGCCCGGGGAATCGCCACCGTTCTAAGCTAATTCTAAGAAATGGACCACCACGGGCCCACACTCAATCAACGGCTCCACCCTTGGAAGGCATGACAGCGAAGATGGCCCTTCAACGCGTCCCCGGCGGGTGTGGATGTCCAGTTCGGGAAGGGATGAATCCAGCCCGCGACTCTTGCCCCCGGGAATACGCCGGACGCGGACATTGCCGACCGCCACGCGTACCAGAATCCGCCGGAATGCATGCATCGGCACGCTCAGGCGCAGCAGCCCGTCGACATCCGTGAACCACCCGCGCTCCCTCAGGCGGTACCGGAGGGTGGGGAGGGCGGCGGGCACGCAAATCCAAGCCGCATCGATATCGTTGCTTGGCAGGCCGAAACCGTTGACCCACCCTGTGCTGTCGATGTAGCCGCCCTGCTCATCCACTAGTGTCAACTCAAGATCGACGCGGTCGAGGATCAATTCCAGCACGACCGGGACAGGCGAGCATTCATCCAACTGGCGGCGGCCGCCCAGATCCTTGAACTGGGGGCTGGCCAGGATTCCGCCGGCGATCACGGCAGCCCCGAGCAGGCAGGCCAGACCGATGGCGAGGGTGCGCGGTCTGCCCTCGGCGCGCCAGAGCCTGGGGTGGCCCGCCCTCTCATTCTCGGGGATGCGGAGCCCATAGTGATAGATCCCGTGGGCCACCCCGAAGGCAACCAGTCCGGACCACAGAACGTCCGAAAGGAAGTGTCCGCCGGAGGCCATCCGGCCCAAACCCAATAATGTGCCAAGGGATAGTCCTGCCGCCAGGGAAACTCTGGCCAGGCGAGGGCGCCGGCGGCGGAGGATCCACCACCCCAGGGCATAGAGGTACCCCACGGAGCAGTGGCCGCAAGGGAACGACTTCCCGGGTGTGGTCGACCAGAGGGTGGGGGGGACGTAGCGGTATGTACCGCCGAACTCCTGGACCTGCCTCGGCCGCGGCCTTCCCCAGTGGTCCTTCAACACCCCATTAATGAGCAGCCCGGGTCCCAGGATCACGCTTAGCAGGACGAGCAGGCCATACCGGCGCATGTGCCTGGAACCCCGGCGCACCAAACCGAGAACCAGCAGGGAGCTTCCGGCCAGGGCGAGGCTTCCGGTGATCCAGGGCGCCGAACCTGTACAGCATCCGGAACAGCCACCGCCCGGCCAGGGGCCACGGATCGAGATCGCCATGACGATAGAAGAGCCGTCCGGCGGCGATATCCAGGTTCGTGAACCAGAACAGCGCTGTGCCCAAGACGGCGACCGTAGCGAGGACCACCCCTTCAGTGACCCGCCATCGTCGCTCCGCGGCGACGGGATCAGGAGTGGCTTCCATGTCGGCCTACCACGGGGACCTGCCTTGGCGATTCCTGGCCTCCAGCTACTTTGTCTGGGCCAGCCAGGCTTCAACCTTCGTCAGTTTCTCCGGAGTTATTTTCGCCTCCGGATGTTTGAGCGTGTAGAACCAGGGCGGCATCCGTCCCCGGCGCATCTCCCTGAGGCCGTGGGCGAGGATCGCGGCCTGCCGCTCCTGCCCATAGCGGCCCCAGGTCGAAAAGTTGACTCTCCTTCTGCCTTCCGCCACGTCGCGGGCCACCAGCCAGGAGACGGGGGCTACCTTGCTGTACGAGAGCCAGACGGTCTCGTTGGAATGGCAGTCGTAGCAGGAGGACTTCAGAATCGCCTGCACTTCTGTGGGCGCCTTGATTTCCGATTCAACCGGCGGGTTGGTGCGCGGGACCGGCACAAGCTGGATGATTAGGCTGCCCAGCCCCAGGGAGCAATACGTCTGTAACCAGTATAGGGACAGT
>CAWFOJ010000248.1:0-3329 GCA_963816585.1 uncultured Holophagaceae bacterium
CACCCTGCCGGAAAAACCCAAGGAAGAGTAGACTTTCTGGGAAGTAGCCGCGGAGCGGCGAAATGCAATAGCCAGGGGCGTGAGCCCCTGGAACAGATGCGAAAACGAGCCTTAGCCGCGGAGCGGCGACACCCTGGAGCCTGAAAGGTGTCGCCGCTCCGCGGCTAGGAGGCCATTTCCTATCCGGTCCTGGGGCTCACGCCCCAGGCTATTCCATGTCGCCGCTCCGCGGCTAGTGCATTCCTCCAGAAATTCTGCAACTTTACAAAGAATGACTGCCATGCTAGGCCGAATACCGCTCTTAACCGCGCATCGCCGCATCCGCCGTATTACTGATTTGCTCCGCTGGGCTTCGCTTCCGATACGCCAACGCCCGCCGCCGACAAAACCGCAGGTTGCTTCCCTTGCCGAGACCGGTCCAGCAATACGAAAATTCGCGTCCAAGCAACAGGGCAGAAACAGGGCCCGCATCGTCCTCCACCGCCCGCCTCCGGGTCACCGCCTTGGCGGACACGTCCACCATGCGCGGGCGGCCTTCCGGATCCAGATGGGTGAGGGTCATGGCTCCCTCCAGGCCAGGAGGATGTCGCGCAGGGCGGCCACGTCCGGGGCGTAGGCCCGGGGCGCGAAGACGGCCATGGCCTCCTGGGAGGAGAACCCGTGCCCCACCGCCACGCTGGGCACTCCGGCCCGCTGGGCCATGTCCAGGTCGTAGGGGGTGTCCCCCACCATGGCCGCCTCCTCCGGGCGCAGGCCGTAGGCGGCCAGGCAGAGGAACAGGCTTTCCGGGTCCGGCTTGCCGGCCCGCACTTCGTCCGGGGTCACCAGGGGATCGAAGAGCCCTTCCCAGCCCAGCACCTTCAACTGCCGGCGCAGGGGCGTGCCGCGTTTGGAGGAGGCGATGGCCATGGGCATGCCCAGCCCCCGCAATTCCTCCAGCAGCTCGGTGATGCCGTCGAAGCCCTTGATCAGGTGCTCGTGCTCCTGGTGCTTGAAGCCCTTGTAGGCCTGCACCACCGGCTCCAGGGCCAAGCCCAGGTGCCCGAAGGTGCGCTGGATGCCCTCCTCCACCGGCAGCCCCACGCACTTGAGCCAGGCTTCCTTCAGCCCAGGATCCAGGCCCAGGACCTGGAGGGTGTGGGTCATCCCCGCCTCGATGACCGGCCGGGTGTCCGCCAGGGTGCCGTCGAAATCCCAAATGATCAGTTTCATCACACCATTCTCCAGCCTCCCGGGCGCGCCGTCCATGGTCCCGCGCCGGCGGGCCGGAACGATATACTTGGTCACCTTCACCCAAGGCACAGGAGACGGGATGGAACGGTTCGGAAGCACCAAACTGCGCATGGTCTGGGGTTGCATCTGCCTGCTCCTGGCCGGACTGGCCCTGACCAGCATCCAGGGGTTCGGGGAAGGGGGCACCCAGCTCATGGTGTTCGGCACGGGCATCCCCCTGGGATTCGAGGATCCCAAGCCCTACGTCATCCAGAACCTGGGCCGTCTGGTGTACACCGTGGTGCCGGCGGTGATCCTGCTGGGCGGTTTCGTGCCCCTGGGCGAGTGGCTCGGCGCCGGGAGCCTCGGGGAACGCCTCCGGGGCCTTCTGGCCGGCACCGCCCTGGCTTTCCTGCACGGGCTGTTCCTGGGCCAGCTGGCGGTCCTGCCGGTGCTCGCCGCCTGCTGGCGGCTGCTGGGCAACCCCCTGGCGCCGTCCATCCTCCTGGCCGACGCGAACGCCCTGGTGCTGGGCCTGCAGCTGCTGCTGTGGGCCGCCGCGCTGGGGCTGCTGCTGCGGTCCAACCGGGGCCTGGCGGTGCTCCTGGCCTACGGGCTCATGGAAGTGGGCCGGATCATGGCCTGGGGCGGCGAGTTCCTGGGCGACCTGGACGTGCCGGGGTGGCTGGTGAAGACCATGGCCTTCCTGGGCATGTCCTTGCCCACCGGCCAGCTGCCTTCGGACCCGGTGGGCTGGAAGGCCCTGCCCGTCGGCCTGGGGGTGCCGCTCCTGGCGGCCTTGTTCCTGCTCCTGATCCCGGCGAAGGCGGCCAAGCGGAGCCGCGCTTGAACCCTGGCCGGGTCCTGATCCTGGCCTCCGGGGTGTTCCTGGCGGCCCAGGCCCCGGCCCCCCCGCCCGCTGGTGGCCCGGCGCCGGCCCAGGCTCCTGCCGCCCAGCCCCAGCCCCAGCCCCAGCCTGCCCAGTCCGCGCCCGGGCCGGCCCAGGACCAGGACCCGGCCCAGATCAAGCGCCGCCTGGCGGAGGTCCAGGCCCGGCTGGGAACGGTGGAAACCCAGCTGGAAGCCCTGAAGAAGCGCCGCAAGGGGGTCCTGGTGGAACTGCAGGGCATCGAGCTGGACGCGGACCGGCTGCGGGCCCAGGCGGAAGCCGCCCGGCTCAAGCGCGACCAGACCCAGGCGGCGGTGCTCGCCATCACCGGCGAGAAAGAGAAGATCCAGCAGGAGATCGCCTCCCGCCGCCTGGAATTGCGCCAGCAAGTGCGCTGGATGCAGGCCAAGGGCCCCCTGGGGGACCTGACGTTCCTGCTGGGGCTGTCCAGCTTCGAGGACTACGTGGTCCAGGGTCGCTACCTGGTGTACCTGCAGGACCAGGAGCGCCGCCGGCTGGACCGGATCCAGACCCTCCAGCAGAACCTGGCCCGGCGGGAGCAGGATCTGCAGGGGGCCCTCCAGCGGCTTACGGTGGACGAGCGGACGGCAGTCCAGGCCCAGGACAGCCTGCAGCTCCATGAAGCGCGCCTGCAGCAGTTCCTGGACGGCCTCAAGCAGGACGAGAACCGCCAGAAGGAGATCCAGGCTGAACTGGCGGAGGAGGAGGTGCAGCTGGAGCGGATGCTGACCCAGCTGCTGGGCAAGCCCCGGACCGACGCTTTCGAAGCGGCCGTGCCGTTCGTCTCCCTCCAGGGCGCCTTGCCCCAGCCCGCCCCGGGCACCCTGGCCCAGGGCTTCGGCGAGCACCTGCACCCCCTGTTCCACACCAAGACCGTGCAGAGCGGCCTGCTCATCGCCGCCGACCAGGGCGCCCCGGTGCAGGCGGTGGCCGACGGGCGGGTGGTCTACGCGGAGCCGTACCAGAGCTTCGGCCCCATGGTGATCCTGGACCATGGGGGCGGCTGGTTCAGCCTCTACACCCACCTGGAGTCCCTCCAGGTGGCCAAGGGCCAGGTGCTCAAGCAGGGGGAGGTCATGGGATTCGTCGGGGGCACACTGGACGGCCCCCGCCTGGGCTTCGAGATCCGCCACCTGACCCAGCCCCAGGATCCCAGAAGCTAAGCAAGCCAACCGAACCAGTAGAGGGACAACATGGCCATGGCCAG
>CAWFOJ010000249.1:0-9656 GCA_963816585.1 uncultured Holophagaceae bacterium
GAAGGCAACCTGATGGCGGCGGTGCGGGGGGAAGTGGTGGGGACCCTGGTAAGCTAGCCGGGGCTGGGCCAGACTAGGGGCATGGACCTGCTGAAAGGCATCCCCGAAGCTTCCGTCATCACCGGCCCCGACCTGCTGGAACCTTACCGGCACGACGAGTCCCACATCATGGGCGAGCAGCCCCTGGGGGTGGTCAAGCCCCGGGGGCCCGCGGCTCTGCGGGAACTGGTGCGGCGGGCGAAACGTGAAGGGTTTGGGCTGGTTCCCCGGGGCGCCGGCACCGGCAAGGCCGGGGGGTGCGCCCCCCTGGGGCCCTGCGTGGTGGTGGACATGGGGGAGTGGCCAGGGGCCGTTCGGGTCTCCCAGACCGACCTGTGCCTGTGGGCTCCCGCCAGCGCCATGCTCAAGGACGTGAAGGGGGCGGCCCTGGACCAGGGGCTGTCCTACCCCCCTGACCCCAATTCCTGGGACCAGTGCTCGTTCGGGGGCACCCTGGCCACCAACGCCGGCGGGCCGGGGGCCTGCAGGTACGGCATGACCCGGCACTGGGTCCTGGCCCTGGACGCGCTGCTGGCGGACGGGGAGATCCACACCTTCGGCATCCCCACGGTCAAGTGCAACACCGGCCCCAACCTGGCCCAGCTCCTGGTGGGCAGCGAGGGCATCTTTGGGCTCATCGTCTCGGCCACGGTCAAGCTGATCCCCGCCCCGGCCCAGCGGCTCACCCTGCTGCTGCCCATGGAGCGCTGGCAGGATCTCCTGGACCTTCCGGGCCGGCTGGTGTCCGCCGGCTACCTGCCGGCGGCCTTCGAATTCTGGGACCCGGCGGTGCTCCAGGACCTGCGGGCCCACGGCCCCGAGGCGGCCCGGCGCCTGCCCGGGGAGGCCCTGGCCCTGCTGGAGTTCGATGACCGGGACTGCGCCGCCGAACCCTTCCTGGAGGGCCTCCTGGAGGCCCTGGGGGACCTGGGGGAACACCTGCAGACCGCCGTCGGCCAGCGCCAGCGGGAGGACCTGTGGGCGGTCCGGCGCATGACCTCCTCCCACCTGAAGGAACGCTATCCCCACAAGGTGAGCGAGGACATCGTCGTGCCCCGCTCCCGCATCCAGGAATTCTTCCGGCGCCTGGAGGCCGCGGGGCTGCCGGCGGTCACCTACGGCCACCTGGGGGACGGGAACCTGCACGTGAACCTCCTGGGCGCCGGGGAGACCGATCCCCAGGAACTGGAACGCCAGGTGGAAACCCTGTTCGGCCTGGCGGTGGGCCTGGGGGGCGCCCTCAGCGGCGAGCACGGGATTGGCCTGGCCAAGCGGGACGCGTTCCTGCGCTTCACCGACCCGGCGCTGGTGGAAAGTCTGCGGGCCATCAAGCGGGCGCTGGATCCCATGGGCATCTTCAATCCGGGAAAAGTGCTCTAACTGCAAAGGGTTGAGTCAGAATAAAGGCATTCCGGAGCCTGCCATGTCCATCCTGCTCGGTCACCGGGGCCATTCGGCCCAGTATCTTGAAAATTCCATGGAAGCCTTCCGGGGCGCCCTGGCCGCCGGCATGGACGGCTTCGAGCTGGACGTGCAGCCCACCCAGGATGGGGTATGCCACGTGCTGCACGACGACGACCTGGCCCGCACCGCCCAGCGGGGGGGCGTCCTGCGCCGCCTCAAGTCCGCGGATCTGCCTTTGCTGCGCAACGGGGAGCCGGTGCCCCGCCTGGTGGAGGTGCTGGCCCTCCCGGCGCGGCTGGTGAACGTGGAACTCAAGGGCGAGCCCGGGTGGAAGCAGGCCCTGGCCGCGGTGGAGGCCGCCGGGGCCCTGGACCGGGTGCTGTTCAGCAGCTTCGAGCACAGTGAGGTGTTCCAGCTCTGGTCCGCCTGCCATGCGGCCCGGTGCGGGCTGCTGTGGGAGGAGGATGAGGCCGCCAGCCTGGACGCGGACACCCTGGGGGAGCTGCCCGTCCAGCTGACCCTGCACGTGCCCCTGGAGGCCGTCCAGGCCCGCCCGGCCTTCTGGGCGCCCTACCAGGACCGCCTGGCCCTCTGGGGCCTGGCCAACCCAGCCCAGGCCCAGGGGCTGGGTTTCGAGCCGGCGATCCTGATCAGCGACGGGGTCTGACCAGGTTCCCAAAAAAAATTAAATTTTTTTTGGAACCTGGGAACCTTCCCCTCCCCCTAGGCATCTTGAGGGCGGAGTGAGGTTTCAAGACTTCATCCCGTGCGCTCTTGCCCAGGGGTGTCCGATTGGCTCCCGGACACATGGAAGGCCGGAAACGCAGAACAGTGGCGAAGAGAAGGCTCCCGCGCAAGTGGGAGCCTTCCATCTTTATGGGGGTTCGGGTTCCTCCAATCGCCCGGCCCTTCCGTTGGCTTGGAAAAGGGCCTCTGGGCCGACGTTCGCTCTTGGGGTGGGGGCCCAGAGGCCCTTTTCCAAGCCAACGGGGGTGGTGCCGGCCCGATCCTTGGTTCAGGGCTCGCCGTGGGCTTGCAGGTGGGCCAGGTACTCGGCCGGGGGAAGGACAACGGCGCCCTCCCGGCAGGATTCGGGGAAGCGCCGGCTGTTCCCGGTCACCAGCCAAGCACCGGACTGGCGGGCCAGACCCATCCCGTGTAGTCAAATTGGCTACGGAGGCCAGGGCAAACGTTGATGCCGAGTCCCGCCGTGGCGGTCCTCAGAAGGTGGCCGTCAGTCCCAGCGCCTTGAGGAGATCCCCAAGGAAGTACAGGGAGCCGCAAACCAGCCTGGGAGCCGCGCTGGGCTCGCGCAGGGCCCGGGCGGCGGCAGGGATGTCCAGGACCTCCTGGTGGGTGCCCCAGAGGGCCTGGAGGGCCTGGGCGGTGGCGTAGCGGGGGTTTTCCCCCCGCACCAGGGTCACCGAGACCGGCTCCATGGTTTCCAGCTCCGCCTTCATGCGGGGCAGGTCCTTGTCGCCCATGGCGCTGAACCACAGGTGTGGCCGGACCCCGGTGGCCCGGGCGTGGGCAGCCAGGGCCCGGGTGCCATGGGGGTTGTGGGCCCCGTCCATGGTCACGCCGGGCAGCCCGGGCACCGCCCACAGGCGGCCGGGCCAGACCGTGCCCTCCATGCCGTGCCAGGCGGCCGACGGGTCGATGGGGAAGTCCAGGCGCTCCAGGCCGCGCAGGACTTCCCAGGCGGTGGCCAGGTTGTCCAGTTGGTGGGCCCCGGCCAGGGAGATCCGGTGTCCTTCCACCCAGGTATGGTCCCAGGCCAGGCGGTCCGCCCGCATCCCCGGCGCCGGGACCAGGACTGGACGGCACTCCAGCAGGGGCCGGGCCCAGGCCGGGTCCACCCCGGGGCCCAGCACCAGGGGCCTGCCGGTGCGGGCGATGCAAAGCTTCTCCCGGGCGATCGCCTCCCGGGTGTTCCCCAGGTAGCGCATGTGGTCCATGGCCACGTTGGTGAGGACGGACAGCACCGGATCGGTGGCGTTGGTGGCGTCCCAGCGCCCGCCCATGCCCACTTCCACCACCGCCACGGCCACCCGGGCCTCCCGGAAGGCCTGGCAGGCGGCGGCGATCATCAGTTCGAAGTAGGTGGCCTGGATGCCCAGCCTGGCCTCGGCGGCGAAGGCCTGGCCCAGCAGGCGGTCCAGGGCCGCTTCGGCCAGGGGGGCGCCGTCCACCCAGATGCGCTCCGCGGGGGAGACCAGGTGCGGGGAGGTGGTCCAGCCGGTGCGCAGGCCGCAGGCCCGGAGGGCATGGGCCAGGAACGCCCCGGTGGAGCCCTTGCCGTTGGTGCCGGCCAGGAGCACCACCGGGAAGGCCCGTTCCGGGTTCCCCAGGGCTTCCAGGAGCCGCCTGGGGTTGTCCAGCCCGCACTTGATGCCCCAATGGCCGCGGGCCTCCAGCGCCTCCAGGTGAGGCATGGCCGCTTCAGTCATAGGCTTCGGTCACCGGGTGGGTCATCCAGTCCAGGGCGAAGGCCACGAAGTCACGGAGCCTGTCCCGGGGCACCACCTTGTCCACCATGCCGTGCTCCAGCAGGAACTCCGAACGCTGGAAGCCCTCGGGGAGGGTCTGCTTGATGGTCTGCTCGATCACCCGGGGTCCGGCGAAGCCGATGAGGGCCTTGGGCTCGGCGATGTTCAGATCCCCCAGCATGGCGTGGCTGGCGCTGACCCCCCCGGTGGTGGGGTCGGTGAGCAGGGAGAGGAAAGGGATCCCGGCGCTGTCCAGGCGGGCCAGGGCGGCGCTCACCTTGGCCATCTGCATGAGGGAATAGGTGCCCTCCTGCATGCGGGCGCCGCCGGAACAGCTGAGGATGATGTAGGAGGCCCCGCTGGCCAGGGCCCGCTCGGCACCCAGCTTCAGCTTCTCCCCCACCACGCAGCCCATGCTGGCCGCCAGGAAATCCCAGTCCATCACCGCCAGGACCACCGGGTGGCCCTTGAGGGCGCCCTCCACCACCACCACCGCGTCGTGGTCGTGGCCGGCGGCCCGCAGGCGCTCCAGCTGGTCGGCATAGGGCTTGGCGGCGGTGAAGCCCAGGGGGTCGTTGCTGCGCAGGTTGCCGAACAGCTCCTGGAAGCCCGGGTCCATGAGCGCCGCCAGGCGCTCCTCCACGCCGATGCGGAAGTGGTAGCCGCATTTGGGGCAGACGTTGTGGGTGTTCGCCAGCTCGGCCCGATAGATCAGCTCCCGGCACGCCTCGCATTTGATCCAGAGCCCCTCGGGCACCCGGACCGTCTTCTCCTCCACCGCGATCTTCTGCTGCCGCTTCTTGATGAACCAGGACATGCTCGCCTCAGCCCCCCAGCTTAACGCTTATCGGGCAGGGCCCTTCTTCAAACCTTCGAACAGGCGGTCCAGTTCCGCTTCGCTGGCGTAGTGCAGGACCAGGGAGCCGCCCTTGCCCCTGGGCTTGATCTCCACCCGGGCGCTCCACACCTGGGTGAGTTCCTCGGCGGCAGCCTTGAGGAACACCGCCTGGGGATGGTGGCGCTTGGCCTTGGTCCGGTGCGCCCGGCCCAGGTGCTTGATCCTGGCCTCCAGGGCCCGTACGCTCAGCTGCCTGGCCACCACTTCCGCGGCCAGCTGGTCCTGGGTGCGGACCTCCTCCACCCCCAGGAGCACCTTGGCGTGCCCGGTGGACAGCTGACCGGTCATGATCAACTCCTGGATCCCCGAGGGCAGGCGCAGCAGCCGCAGGGTGTTGGCCACCTGGGGACGGGACTTGCCGACCCGGTCCGCCACCTGCTCCTGGGTGAGGCGCAGGTGCTCGCCCAGCTGGAAGTAGGCCTTGGCTTCCTCGATGGGGTTCAGTTCCTGGCGCTGGATGTTCTCCACCAGGGCGAATTCCAGGAGCCGCTCGTCCGGGACCTCCTTCACCACCACCGGCACCATGGCCAGCCCGGCCTTGCGGGCGGCGCGCCAGCGCCGCTCTCCGGCGATGATCTCGAAGCGGTCCCCCACCTTGCGGGCCACGATGGGCTGGACCATGCCGTGGATTTTCAGGCTGGCGGCCAGGTCGTCCAGGAGGGCCTCGTCGAACCGGGTGCGGGGCTGGTGGCGGTTGGGCACCAGGGACCCCACCGGCACCTCCAGCTGGCCGGCGTTCTCCGGGGCCAGCTGGCTCATGAGCGAGGTGAGCCCCCGGCCCAGGGCTGGGCGTTTGGGGATCATTCTTGGCCTCCTGGGATCGCGGTCGCCTCCAGCTCCAGCCATTCCCGGGCCAGGGTCAGGTACGCCTGGGCTCCCTTGGAACGGATGTCGTAGAACGCCACCGGCTTGCCGTGGCTGGGCGCCTCGGCCAGCCGGATGTTGCGGGGGATGTGGGTATGGAAGACCTTGCCGGGGAACGCCGAACGCACCTCGTTGGCCACCGCCGAGCCCAGGTTGGTGCGCTCCTCGGCCATGGTGAGCAGGATCCCGCCCAGCTTGAGCCCCGGGTTGGGCCCCCGCTGCACCCGGCGGATGGTCTCCATGAGCTCCGCCAGGCCGTCCAGGGCCAGGAACTCGCAAGGCATGGGCACGATCACCTCGTCGGCGGCGGTGAGGGCGTTGAGGGTGATCATGCCCAGGCTCGGCGGAGGGTCGATGAGGATGTAGTCGTAGTCGTCGCGCAGCGGTTCCAGGGCCCGGCGCAGCACCTGCAGCTCCGGCAGTTCGAACAGCTCGAATTCCAGCTGGGCCAGGTCCTTGCCCGCCGGGATGATCTGCATCATGGGCACTTCGGTGGTGAGGATCAGGGCCCTGGGGGGAGCGCCCTTCATGAGCGCGAAGGCCCCGGCCCGGTAGTCCGGCTTGGGGAACCCCAGGCCGGTGGTGCTGTGCCCCTGGGGATCGAAGTCCACCAGCAGCACCAGCTTTTCCATCATGGCCAGGGAGGCGGCCAGGTTGATGGCCGAAGTGGTCTTGCCCACTCCTCCCTTCTGGTTGGCCAGCGCGATGATCCGTGCGGGCATCTCAGGCCCCCGGGAGCATGACGGGCGGGAACTCACTTGGCGGCACGGGACCCCTCACCTGTGGAACATACCCGAGTCTATCAGGTTCCACGGGGCTAGCGGCTCTTGCCGGGTTCGCGGAACGTGTAGATGGTCTCCCCGGGCCGCGCCAGGCCCTGCTGGCGGGCCAGCGCTTCGTACAATTCCGGATCCTTGGCGGCCAGGCGCTGCACCTCCAGGGCCAGCTCCAGGTTGGCCCGGCGCATCTTCTGGAGCTGGGCCATCTGGTCGGCCATTTCGTCCTGGCGCTTGCGCAAGCTGGGCAGGCCGTCGGGGGCGAACAGGAGGATGCAGGTGGAAAGCAGCCCCGAAAGCGCCAGCACGGTCCAGAGCGTGCTGGATTTAAGGAGCCAGGTGGCGTTCATGGGCGCCTACCGGTCAAGCCAGGAGCCGAAAACCTCCCGTCCCGCATACCGTGCCGCCGCTCCCAGTTCCCACTCGATCTGGAGCAGCCGGTTGTACTTGGCCACCCGGTCGGTACGGCAGGGGGCGCCGGTCTTGATCTCCCCGGCGCCGATGGCCACGGCCAGGTCGGCGATGAAGGTATCCTCGGTCTCGCCGCTGCGGTGGCTGATGACTGCCCGGTAGCCGGCCTTGTGGGCCATGTCCACGGCCTTGAGGGTCTCGGTGACGGTGCCGATCTGGTTGAGCTTGATGAGGACGGCGTTGGCCACGTGCTCCTTGATGCCCCGGGCGAGGATGGTGGGGTTGGTGACGAACAGGTCGTCCCCCACCACCTGGATGCGCTGGCTCAACCGCTCGGTCATCAGGCTCCAGTTGGGCCAGTCGCCCTCGGCGAAACCGTCCTCGATGGTCACGATGGGATGGCGGTCCACCAGGCCGGCATAGTAGTCCACCAGCTGCGGCCCGGTCTTGGCCTTGCCGTCGATGTGGTACTTGCCGTTCCTGTGGAACTCCGAAGCGGCGCAGTCCACCCCCAGCCAGATGTCCCTGCCGGGCTTGTAGCCGGCCTTGGCGATGGCTTCCTCGATGAGGCCGAGGGCCTCTTCGTTGCTGCCCAGGTTGGGGGCGAAGCCGCCCTCGTCCCCCACGCCGGTGGCGAGCTTGTTGGCCTTGAGCACGCCCTTGAGGGCGTGGTACACCTCGGCGCACCAGCGGATGCATTCGGCGAAACCCGGGGCGCCCACGGGCAGGATCATGAACTCCTGGATGTCCACGTTGTTGTCGGCGTGGGCCCCGCCGTTGAGGATGTTCATCATGGGCACCGGCAGCATCCGGGCGGAGGCGCCGCCCAGGTACCGGTAGAGGGGCTGCCCGCAGGCCTTGGCGGCGGCGTCGGCGACCGCCATGGAGGCTCCCAGGAGGGCGTTGGCGCCGAGGCGCCCCTTGTTGTCCGTGCCGTCCAGGTCCAGGAGCAGGTCGTCGAGCTCCGCTTGCTGGAACGGATCCATGCCCTGGAGGGCATCGCTGATCTCGGTGTTCAGGTGTTGTACCGCGCCCAGCACGCCTTTCCCCTGGAAGCGTTTCTTGTCGCCGTCCCGGAGTTCCAGCGCCTCGCGGCTGCCGGTGGAAGCCCCGGACGGCACCATCGCCTGGCCGATGGTGCCGTCGTTCAGCGTTGCCCGGGCCAGGACCGTGGGGTTGCCGCGGCTATCCAGGATCTCCAGGCCGGAAATGCGATCGATCAACTTCATCTTGGGTCCCGATTCACGCTGAATGTCTGGCTCGAAGGGCGGGGGACGGCTGGGCGCCGAGTTCCGGTGCTACTTCTTGACGGCCTTCTTGGCGGCCGGCTTCTTGGCGACGGCCTTCTTGGCCATCGGCTTCTTGGCGACGGCCTTCTTGGCGGCCGGCTTCTTGGCGACGGCCTTCTTGGCCATCGGCTTCTTGGCGACGGCCTTCTTGGCCACCGGCTTCTTGGCGACGGCCTTCTTGGCCACCGGCTTCTTGGCGAGCGGCCTTCTTGGCCACCGGCTTCTTGGGAGCGGCCTTCTTGGCGGCGGGCTTCTTGGGAGCGGCCTTCTTGGCGGCGGGCTTCTTGGGAGCGGCCTTCTTGGCGGCGGGCTTCTTGGGAGCGGCCTTCTTGGCGGCGGGCTTCTTGGCGGCGGGCTTCTTGGCCGCGGGCTTCTTGGCGGCGGGCTTCTTGGCGGCGGGCTTCTTGGCGGCCGGCTTCTTGGCGGCGGGCTTCTTGGCCGCGGGCTTCTTGGCGGCCGGCTTCTTGGCCGGGGGAGCCATCACTTCGGCCTCGCTGGCGACGGGAAGGCTGGTCTCGTCGGGCTGATGGACTTGTTCCATGGGGAACTCCTTTTTGCCCTCTCGGGCTGGTTGAGGGGTGTGGGCGGCGGCGCCGCCCGTTTTCTGTCTGCTCACTTCATGTGGTCCTGCGGCCGCCTTTCCAGGCTTGGCGCCCTTGGCCGCGCGGTCCTGCAAAACGTCCTGCCTGCCCTTGGTCTTGATGGGCTTTTTCGGGATCTCCACACCGGCCAGGATCTGGGCCAGGCGTTTGCCGGGGTAGAACTCGTCCAGGAGCGCGTCCCCGATGATGACGCCATGGACGCCCAGCCCTTCCAGCTGGCGGATCTGCTGGAGGGTGCCGACGCCCGCCTCCAGGATCCTGAGGCAACGGTTCTGGGGCACCTTGGACAGCAGGGCGAGCGCCTCTTCCCAGCGGGGCTCCCAGGTGTCCAGGTCGCGTCCCAGCACGCACACGATGTCGGCGCCGGCGTCCAGGGCCCGCGCGAGGTCGGCCTCGCTGGCCACCTCCACGATCACGTCCAGGCTCTTGGACCGGGCGAGCTTCTGCAGGGCCTCCAGGCGTTCCGGCTCCAGCAGGGAGGCCATGAGGAAGACGCCGTCGGCGCCGAGGATCTTGCTCTCCTCTATCTGGTACTCCTCGAAGATGAAGTCGTTGCGCAGCACCGGCACCTTCACTGCGCCCCGCACCTCGGAGAGGTGCTTGTCCTCCCCGTAGAACAGGAACCGGTCCGTCGCCACCGAGACGACCCGCGCCCCGTTCTCCACCAGGCTCTTGGCGTGGGTGGAAGCCCGGTAGGCGTCCCGTACCTGGCCGCGCAGCGGGTTTCCCCCCGCCGTCTCGGCAATGATGGAAATGCCCGGCTGGCTCAGTTCCTCCTTGAGCGAGTGGCGGTCCTTTGTAGGCGTCCTTCACCGCTGCCGGGCCTTTCTGCTTCTTGATTTCGATGTCCAGTGCCTTGAATATCTGGACTTTTTTCAACATTT
>CAWFOJ010000250.1:0-6102 GCA_963816585.1 uncultured Holophagaceae bacterium
GCCCCTTGACAGGCCCAGGCGGCTGGAGTTGGACATTTCAATCATGTGCCAGCGAGGCATGGGTTCGGCTCGCTGGGAGGCGTTGGCGAGACCCATGAGTGACCGGATGCTTTGTGGTACCCTTGAACCCTTCGCTTGCAAGCCCGGCAGTCGGCCTTTCCGAGGTGCCCATGCTCAATGTTTTCATCGCCCTGGCCCTGACCACCGCTCCGACCGCCAAGCCCGCCACCAACACCGTATGCCCGGTCGAAGGCGCCAAGGTGGACGCCAACAGCCCCAAGGTGGTGGTGCGCGGGCGGGAATACCGGGTCTGCTGTTCAGGGTGCGACACCGAGCTCAAGGCCCACCCTGACAAGTACCTCAAGCCGGACGGGACGCCCAAGAACGCCAAGTAGCCCGGGTCAGCCCGCTTCCTCCCCCGGTTCGAACCGGTTGCGGTAGGTCTGGAAGTCCGGCAAGGTGCGCTGGTACTCGGAGTCCATCAAAGGCGAGGAGATGATGAAGTCGGCCGTGGCCCGGTTGCAGGCCACCGGCACGTTCCAGACCACCGCCAGGCGCAGCAGGGCCTTCACGTCCGGATCATGGGGCTGGGGCTCCAGGGGGTCCCAGAAAAAAATGATGAAATCCACCATGCCCTCGGCGATCCGGGCCGATCTGCTGGTCGCCGCCCAGGGGGCCGCTCTGGAGCTTCTCCACCTCCACCCCCAGGGTGCGCTCCAGGAGCGTCCCGGTGGTGCCGGTGGCGCACAGGTCGTGGCGTACCAGCAGGTCGCGGTTGAAGGCGGCCCATTCCGCCAGGTCCTGTTTCTTGTGGTCGTGGGCCACCAGGGCGATGCGCATGGACGCTCCGGAGGGTTTGGATTCTTCATTCATTATTACCCCTTCCATGCAGATTTTATCCAGACCGTGTGACGGGAACATTACAAAACCGTGTCGACCAGGCCTCCGCGGCCACCCCTCAGAGGGTGTCCTCGAACCCGCAGGCCAGCCCCTCGGCGACGATTTCGTAGGCCCGGTCCAGCTGGGCGTCGGTGATGCAGTAGGGCGGCATCAGGTAGAGAGTGCTGCCCAGGGGATGCAGCAGCAGGCCGCGGTCCAGGAAGAACCGCTTCATGCGGGCGTTCAGGCCCGGCGGGCCCGCCACCTCCATGGCGGCGATGGTGCCCTGGATCCGCAGGCGGGAAACATGGGGCGCCGTCATCAGCACCTGGACCAGGCCGGTGCGGTGGCAGTGCTCGATGTGCTTGCGGGCCGAGGCGCACGCCGGGTCCAGGAACAGGTCCAGGGACGCCAGGGCGGCGGCGCAGGCCAGGGGGTTGGCGGTCCAGGAATGGCCGCTCAGGAAGGCCTTCTCCGGGGCCTCGTCCAGGAACGCCTGGTAGACCGGCTCGGTGGTGATGGTGAGGCCCATGGGCAGGGCGCCGCCGGCTAGCCCCTGGGCCAGGCAGATGATGTCCGGGGCCACCTGGGCCTCCAGGCAGGCGAACCGTTCCCCAGTGCGCCCGAAGCCGGTCATCACCTCGTCCAGGATCACCAGGACGCCCCGGGAGCGCAGGCGCTCCACCACCGCCCTCAGGAAGGCCGGACGGTGCATGAGCATGCCGCCGGCGCCCTGGACCAGGGGCTCGATGACGGCCGCCAGGGTGTTGGCTCCGTGGCGCTCCAGGTGACGGTCCAGGACGGCCAGGGCGGCGGCCTCCTTGTCCAGGACGTCCCCGTCCGCCATCCAGGTGTGGGGCACCGGCAGCACGTCCACCCGGAACAGCAGTTCCCTCCAGGCCTCGAACAGGCCCGAGGACACCCCGGCGGACATGGCCCCCACCGTGTCCCCGTGGCAGCCCCCGTGGAAGGCCAGGAACCGGGTCCGCCCCCGCACCCCGTGGTTGCGCCAGGCCTGCAGGGCCATCTTCAGGGCCGCTTCCACCGCGGTGGAGCCGTTGTCCGAGAAGAAGCACCGGCGCAGCCCGCCGGGCATCAACCCGGTGAGGCGCCGGCACAGGTCCACCGCCGGCTCGTTGGTGAACCCGGCGAACATCACCTGCTCCAGCCTGTGGGCCTGGCGGGCGACGGCGGCGGCGATGGCCGGGTGGCCATGGCCGTGCAGGACCACTCCCCGGGAGGAGATCAGGTCCAGTATCTCCCGGCCCTCGGTGTCCGTGAGCACGGCGCCCCTCGCCGACCGGATGGGCACCGGCGGCAGGGCGGTGCCGGCCTGGGAGCACGGGTGCCAAACCAGGGTGCGGTCCAGGTCAAGAAGGTGCTCGGAGTCCATCTGGGGCGTCATTATATCAGCGGGGGCGGGCCCAGCCCGGGGAGCGGGGTCAGGACACCGGCCGCAACGGCAGCACCAGGGTGAACCGGCAGCCGGGGCCCAGGGGCAGGTAGTGCACGCTGCCGCCGTGGTCGTCGGCGATCCGGCGCACGATGGCCAGACCCAGGCCGGTGCCCCGCTGCTTGGTGGAGAAGTACGGGTCGAACAGGTGCGGCCGGCTTTCCTCCGGAACCCCGGGGCCGTTGTCCTCCACCTCCAGGCGGGCCATCCCGCCGTCCGGGCGCAGGGCCACCCGGATCCGGGCGGCCGGTCCGGACGGGTCCGGAACCATGGATTCCAGGGCCGCGATGGCGTTGTTCACCATGTTGAGCAGGGCCCGCTTGACCATGTCCCCGTCCCAGCAGGCTTCCAGGGGCGCCCCGGGCAGGTCCAGCTCCCAGGCGATGCGCGGGTGGGTGGGCACGAACAAGGCCATGGCCTGGCGCACCAGCTCCACCGCGTCCAGATCCGCCGGCTGGGGCGGGGGGAGCATGGCGAACCGGGAGAAGCTGTCCACCAGCCGGGTGAGGCTGGCCACTTCCGCCAGGATGGTCTCGGCCCCTTCCGCCACCGCCTGGGGATCCAGGCGCCCCTCCCGGGACCGGCGCAGCAGGCGCTGGGTGGTGAGCTTGATGGGGGTGAGGGGGTTCTTCACCTCGTGGGCCATGCGCCGGGCCACCTCCTGCCAGGCGGCGCGCTTCTCGGCGTGGGCCAGGGGCGACAGGTCCTCGAGGACCGCCAGCTCGCCCCCGCCGGTGAGGGGGATCACCGCCGCACGCACCGGGCGGCCCTCTCCTTCCCCGCCGATGCGCAGTTCTTCGTACCGGGACCGGCGGTCCTGGCGCACCTGCTGCAGGAGGTCCGGCAGGCCGCCGCTGCGGGGCTGGCGCGACAGGTCCTCCCAGGCCGCCTTGGGATCGTTCCGCTGGTCCACCCCGAACCAGCGCCGGGCCACCGAGTTGAAGGTGCGCAGGGCGCCCCCGGCCTGCCAGCTGAGCACCCCCACCGGCAGCGCCTCCAGCAGCTGGTCCAGGTAGGCCCGCTGGCGCTCCAGGCGTTCCGACTGGGCCTCGATGGCCGAGCGGTTCTGCAGCAGGTCCCGGGTCATGGCGTTGAAGCTGCGGGAGAGCAGGCCCAGTTCGTCCTCGCCCTGTTCCGGCAGGGAGACCTCCAGGTCCCCCCGCCCCACCCGCTGGGCCGCCTTGGCCAGGGCCCGCACCGGCTCGGAGATGGTGCGGGCGATGGTCAGGCCGGTCCACACCGCCGCGAACAGGGTGAGCAGGGTGAGGAACAGGAAGGTGTTCTGGGGCAGGGTCTCCAGGGTCTCCCGGCCGGTGGAGAGCTGGAACGCCTCCTGGTAGCGCCGCTCCAGGCGCACCATGCCGTCCAGGATGTCCAGGGGCACGAACACGCCCACCACCGTTCGGGTGCCCTGGGGGCCGGCCGGACCGGTGGCCAGGTGCCACTCCCCCGCCCTGGTCAGCTGGGTCTCGGGTCCCGGCAGCAGGGACTCCAGCCTGGGCGGGGTGAGCCCCGTGGCCACCGCCGCCTGGGGCGGCTCCCCGGGCCGCACCCGGCCCACCAGGTCGAAGCCCAGTTCGTCCCGCTGCGCTTCCAGGGCCCCCGGGGCGTCCGGGGACAGGTGGGCGGCGGCCGCCTTCAGGCGCAGGTCCAGCTGGGTGCGGAAGGCCGCGGCCACCCCCCGGCCGTCCCGGATCACCTGCTGGGTGTCCGGCAGGAACCAGCGGTCCACGTTCTTGCGGATGAAGGTGCGGCCGATGAGGAACAGCATCAGGCTGGGCACCAGGCCCACCAGGAACAGGGCCACCACCAGGCGGGTGCGGATCCGGGCCCCCAGGATGCCGCTGCGCCGCTCGAAGTACAGCTTGGCCAGGCTGCGGGCGACGATGAACAGCAGGGTGCCGATGGCCAGGACGTTGGTCAGCCCCAGGGCCAGGAGGGCCCACCGGCTGGGCGCGTCGATCCCCGACGGCTCCGATGCGGAGAGCAGCTTGTAGAACCGGAAGATCATCCAGATGACCACGGCCAGGCCCACCGCGAAGTACAGGCGGGTCAGCTCGGGGTTGCGCTTGGATCGGGCGGCCATGGAAAGAGTCTATTACCGGTCTCAATGGACCGAGACCTGCTTTCGGCCCTTCACTTTGTTGGTCAGCAGCACCAGCGGGACGGTCAGCAGGAACAGCCACCCCAGCACGTAGAACACCTCGATGAAGCTGAGCACCGCCGCCTGCTGCTGCAGCGTGTGGTACAGGGCCCCCAGGGCCTGGCGGGCCGCGGTGACCGGGTCGGAGCCGCGGTGCAGGAACAGGGCCCGGCCCAGGTCCAGCCGCTCCAGGGAGCGCGGCACCGACATGGCCCCGGCCAGCTGGGCCTGGTGCAGCTGGGACCGGCGGGCGATGAGGGTGGTCACGAAGGAAACGCCCATGCTCGCGCCGATGTTGCGCATGACGCTGAACAGGCTGGTGGCGTAAGGGGTGTCCTCCTTGGGGATCTGGTCCATGGTCAGGAGCGTCAGGGGCACGAACATGAACGCCTGCCCCACCCCCTGGTTCAGCTGGTGCCCCAGGATGTTCCAGGTGCCCGAATCCAGGTTCATGGTGGAGTATCCGAAGAAGGCCATGCTGGTGACCGTCATCCCGAACGCCAGCATCCAGCGGGCGTCCCAGTGCCGGCCCAGCAGGAAGCCCACCAGGGGCAGGCAGGCGGCGGTGGCCAGCCCCCGGGGGCTGGTCCAGAGGCCGGCGGTCTGGGCGTTCCAGCCCAGCAGCTCCTGCATGAACAGGGGCAGGCTCACCAGGCTGCCGTACAGCACGAAGCCCAGGACCGTGGCCATGGCCACCCCCGCGGTGAAGGAGCGGATCTTCAGCAGGGCCAGCTTCACCAGGGGATGGGGGGTGTGCAGCTCCCGGATCACGAAGGCGGTGAGCCCCACCAGGGCCGTGCACCGCCAGGACGACGATGAAGCCGGAGTTGAACCAGTCCTCCTCCTGGCCCTTGTCCAGCATGATCTGCAGCGCCCCCATGCCCACCGCCAGCATGCCCATGCCCCAGGCGTCGAAGCGCATGGACCCGCGCCGGATGTACGGCGGGTCGTTGATGGAACAGGGAGATCAGGGTGAGGCTCAGCATCCCCACCGGCAGGTTGATGAGGAAGACCCAGCGCCAGGTGAAGTTCTCGGTGATCCACCCGCCCAGGGTGGGGCCCAGCACCGGCGAGGCGACGATGCCCAGGCTCCAGATGGCCATGGCCTTGCCCCGCTCCGCCGGGGGGAACTCCTCCAGCAGCACCGCCTGGGACAGGGGCTGCAGGCCGCCGCCGGTGAGCCCCTGCATGACCCGGAAGACGATCAGCAGGGGCAGGCTGGGGGCCAGGCCGCACAGGAGGCTGGAGACCGTGAACCCGGTCACCACCGTCAGCAGCAGCCGCTTGCGGCCGAAATAGTTGGCCAGCCAGCCGGTGATGGGCAGGATGATGGCGTTGGCCACCAGGTAGCAGGTGAGCACCCAGGTGGCCTCGTCCACGGTGGACGACAGGCTGCCGGCGATGTGCGGCAGGCTCACGTTCACCACGGACGTGTCCAGCACCTCCATGGTGGCGCTGGACATCACCGCCAGGGCCACGATCATGCGGCCGGTCCGGGCGGGATCCGGGGAAGGGGACATGGCGGCAGGAATGACGGAGGGTACAATCCTAGCCTAGCACTACCGGGTCGCCCGTCTCGACCCCAGGGAGGCCGCCCGGGCCGCGCAATCCTGCGTCGGCGGCCTCC
>CAWFOJ010000251.1:0-6958 GCA_963816585.1 uncultured Holophagaceae bacterium
CGTGTTATGTTGGCGCCGTTCAGTTACGTATTGCTCACGGGGCCGCCTGGCGGGCGCCCACGGGAACTACCTCTCCCTGGGGACCGGATTCCGTTTCGAACCGAGCCCGGCGTGGCGCTTCAACCTCGGTGTGGCCTGCTCGGGCTTCGCCCACCGGATCCAGGCCGCAGACCTGGAGAGCGACCAGGCGCTCCAGGCCCGGTTCGCCGCCAACGGGGTCTCCATCCAGCCCCGCAAGGAATACGACAAACGTTACCTCATCCTCGCCTTCGGCGTGGAATGGCACCTTCCCGGATAAGGAGGATCCCAGTGCCCACACGTTACCTGCTGTTCATGCTTGCGCTCCTGCTGGGCACCGGCTGCGCCGGGGCCGGCCGGGAGGCGCCCCCGGCCCGGTCCGCCACGGCCCTGTCCCGGGACCTGCGGGTGACCCTGCTGCAGACCACCGATCTCCACGATCACGCCAAAGGCAGCGGGCACCTGGGCCCCGGCCCGGCCGGCCAGGGCGGCTACGCCCGCATCGCCGCCTACGTGGAGGCGGTGCGGGCCCGGTCCGGGCACCCCGTGGTGGTGGTGGATTCGGGGGACTGGAGCATGGGCACGCTGTACGACCTCACCCTGGGGCGCACCCCGCTGCCCCTGTGGTTCGCCGACGCCCTGCGCTACGACTGCATCACCTTGGGCAACCATGAGTTCGACCATGCCCCCGCGGGGCTGGCCGCGACCCTCGCCGCGGCGCTCACGGGCTTCGGGTTCCGCACCCCCATCGTCGCCTCCAACCTGCGGCTCGGCGGGGACACCCACCTGGCGCCCCTGGTGGGCCCCGGGAGGATGATCCAGGCCACCCGGGTGCGGGACCTGCCCAACGGACTGCGGGTGGGCTTCCTGGGGCTCATGGGACGGGAGGCGGCCCGGGAATCCCTCTCGGCCCCGGTGTCTTTCACCGACTATGCCTGGGACTACGGCTTCGTCCAGGACCTGGTGGACGACCTGCGGGGCCGCCAGGGTTGCGCCCTGGTGGTGGCCCTGGACCACGCCGGCACCCGGGACGGAGGCGCCGGCGGGGAGGACGTGGAGCTGGCCCGGCACGTGACGGGGATCGACGTGGTCGCCTCGGGGCACACCCACAACCCGCTGGAACGGGCCTGGACCGTGCCCAACGGCGACTGGAACACGTTCATCTGCTGTGCCGGGGCGTTCGGCACCCGCGTCTCCCGCCTGGACCTGGTGGTGCGCCCCCAGGGCGGGGCCGCCCTGGAGTCTTCCGGAAACCTCCCCATGACCGATGCCGCCCTGGCCGGGCTGGGCATTCCGGCGCCGGCGGACCCGGCCTGCGCCGACGTGGTGGCCATGGCCGACCAGGAGATCAACGGCGCCCTGGGCCCGGTGCTGGCCCGGCTGCCGGGCTTCCCCGACTACGACCCGGGCGACCTGGCCCGGGGCATCTACCACCCGCTAGCCACCTGCGCCCAGGACTTGCAGCCCAACAGCCGCAGCGCCCTGCCCGCCCCCAGCGGCCTGGGGGACCTGTGCGCCGACGCCCTGCGGGCGGTGCCCAACGCCCTGGCGGGGGCCGGCGGGGATGCGACTCCCTTCGCGGCGGCGGCCCTGGCCTCCGGGGAACTGCGCCTGGGCCTGGAAGCGGGCGCGCCGGTGACGTTCGCGGACATCTACGGGCTCCTGCCCCTGGGGCTCTCCCCGGATCCGGGCCAGCAGGACATCACCGGCGTGCCCCTGGTCGGGGCCTACCTGGACCCGGAAGGCGTGCGGCTGCTGTGCGCCCTGCAGCTGCTCGCCCAGGCCGGGCTGGTGGGCGGGGACTTCTACCTGAACCTCTCCGGGCTGTCCTACCGGCTGGATCCCGGGGCCGAGACCGAGTTCTTCGCCGCCGCCGGCGCCGCCACCGCCCTGCTCCACACGGTACGCCGGGCCCAGGCCGGGTCGGGCCAGGCGGCGCTGGCCCTGCGGGCCCTGGAGAGCCTGCCCCAGGACCGGGGCGCGGCCCTGCGGGCCGCCCTGGCGGAGGGAAACCCTTACGCCGGGGCCCTGGTCCGCCTGGGCCAGCGGGATCCGGACCCGGACCGGACCAGCGCCAACCTGGCCCTCCTGGGGCAGGTGGCGGTGGCCATGGTCCATGACGGCGGCACCGGCTCCGCGGAGCTGCCGGCCCTGCTCATGGGCCGGGCCCTGGCCGCGGTCGGCCCGGTGTCCGCCTTCGCCCCGGACGATCCCGCCTGCACGGGCCCCTCGGCGCCCCTGGGGCCCGGGCGGGTCCGGGTGGTCCTGGACCTGTTCCTGGTGACCTTGGCCGACCAGGCCGAGGCCGGGTTCGGCACCCAGGTGGCCCTGTACCAGGCGGCCACGGGCGACGTCCGCTTGTCCGCCGCCACCCCCGATGGCCTGCAGGCGGTGCTGGCCAACCGCATCGACGCCGATCCCGGCGGACCCTTCCAGGAACTGAAGGCCTGGATGGCGGTGCTGGAGTACCTGGCCACGCCCCGCTCGCGCGGCGGCCATTTCCAGGACGGGCGCATCACCGGCGAATATGCCTCCGCTTCGGACCTCGGCCGGTTTCCGGACTCCGGCGCGGCGGTGCGCATCCGCAACGCCGGATATCCCCTGGAGCGGCTCCAGGCCCTGGGCGCCCTGGCCACCGCCCTGGACCGGTATCCCTGAGTCTCGATGACCGGTTTGCGCGGGGCCCACGTGCTCATCACCGGCGCCGCCAGCGGCCTCGGCCGGCTCCTGGCCCTGGGCGCCGCCGGCCGGGGCGCCCGGGTCACGCTCCTGGACCGGGACGGGCCGGGGCTGGAGGCGGTCCGGTCGGCGGTGGCCCGGGACGGCGGCGATGCGGCCAGCTTCACGGTGGACCTGCGGGACCGGCCCGCCTTCCAGGCGGCGGCGGGCCAAGTGCTGGCCAGCCGCGGCCCGGTGGACATCCTGGTGAACAACGCCGGCGTCGTCACCGGCAAGCCCCTCCTGGAGTGCTCCGACGAGGCCATCGAGCGCACCTTCCAGGTGAACGCCCTGGCCCTGTTCTGGTCGGCGCGGGCCTTCCTGCCGGCCATGATCGAACGGGGGCGGGGGCACGTGGTGACCATCGCCTCCGCCGCCGGGCTGGGGGGCACCTCCCGCCTCGCCGACTACTGCGCCTCCAAGTTCGCCGCCGTGGGCTTCGACGAGTCCCTGCGCCTGGAGATGCGCCGCCTGGGCCACCCCATCCGCACCACCGTGGTATGCCCCTGGTACATCGACACAGGCATGTTCCGCGGGGTCAAGACCCGCTTTCCCCGCCTGCTCCCCATCCTGCGGCCCGAGTACGTGGCGCGCCGGATCCTGGACGCGGTCCAGGCCGACCGCCAGCGCCTGGTGCTGCCGCGTTTCGCCATGGCGGTGCTGGTGGCGCGCATCCTGCCCCTGGGGGTGTTCGACGGGGTGATGCGGTTCTTCGGGGTGGACCGGACCATGGACGAGTTCGCGGGGGGCCGGGATGAGACTGAGTCCGCCCGCGGTCCGGCCAAGTGAAACGGACCGGGACCGGCCAAGCCGGGCGTTGCTCTTTTGCCCGGACGATCCCAAGGTTATTATACCATTTCTCAACCAAAAAGAAACTAACTATACTGGACCCATGGGAGGTCCAGCATGCGCAAACCCGGCCCAATCCCCAGCAAGCGGCTTCGGGAACTCGAGGTTTTTCGCAAAGAGAAATGGCCCGGCGATGTATTCCGTCGCTATCTCTGCGTGTGGCTTCGCGCTGAGCAAGATATGAATGCGGTTGAAATCGGCAAGGTGGTCGGGTGGCATCCCACCACTGTCCGCATAACCCAGGTCGACTTCATCAAGCACGGAGCCTCTGCTCTTTTGGAAAAACCGCGCGGGGGGCGACACCGCGCCCTTATGACTCCTGACGAGGAAATTGAATTTCTGGACCGCTTCAGGGAGCAAGCAGGCGCGGGCTCTGTCTTGGTGGCTGGTCGACTTCACCAGGCTCTTGAGGAATTTCTTGGCAAAAGGGTATCGACGGCCACGGTCTATCGGATTCTCGAACGAAACGGGTGGCGGAAGATTGTTCCACGGCCGGCGCACCCGAAGAAGGACCCGAAGGACGCCGAGGACTTCAAAAAGGGGGCTACCAAGCAGAAGTCCGAAGAGCCAAGATCATCGCCAAAGCCAAAGGGCTCCTCCTGAGGGTGATGTTCCAGGATGAGGCCAGGATTGGACGCATCGACTATCCCAAGGCCTGTTGGGCTCCTGCCCCGATGCGCCCGGTGGTGGGGGCCCAACTGATTCGGGAGTATGCCTATATCTTCGGAGCCGTGAGCCCCAAGGACGGGCAGCATGACACTGCGATCTTCGAGAAGGCCAACGCCGGCACCATGTCTTCATACCTGGCCCAAGTCGAAGCATCGCATCCTGGGGAATTCATCCTGATGGTCTTGGATGGTGCGGGATGGCACAAGGCAGGTGACCCGAGATCCCGAGACGCGTGCGCCTGGCCTTCCTTCCGCCATACTCGCCAGAGCTGAACCCAGAGGAGCAGGTTTGGGATGAGTTGAGAGAGAAATCTCTCGCCAACCGCGTCTTTGCCACTTTGGATGCTGCTCTTGATGCAGCCCGGGAGGGGCTTGCAGCGATGGCCAACCTTCCGGAGGCCCTCATGAGGCTGGCCGGGAGAAGGTGGATTTTAGATCCCCTTTGATTGAGAAATGGTATTAGACCCCACCCGGATCCCGGCGCCCCATGAAGCTCCGCACCAAGACCAGCCTCGTCATCGTCGCCACCGGCGTCCTGCTGTTCCTGCCCCTGAGCTCCATCATGGTGCGCCAACAGGAGCGGGCGCTCCGGAAGGCGGCCTACAACACCGTGGACAGCGTGGCGCGCCATTCGGCGCTGCTGGTCAGCCAGTTCATCCGCAATGCCCAGCAGCAGGTGAACCTGGTGGCCACGGGCCTGGGCGCGGAGAACCTGCGGGCTGGCCGGTTGGACGGCGTCCAGGAGCGGCTCCGCAAGGCCTCCCAGGGCGGCCAGTTCGGGAACGGCTTTTTCGTCCTGGACGCCCAGGGGCGGATCCTCCGGGACTATCCGCCCCATCCGGGCGTATGGGGACGGTCCGTGGCCTACCGGGAGTATTTCCGCCGCACCCTGGCGGAACACCGGGGCGTGATGAGCAAGCCCTACACCTCCATCCGCACCGGCCAGCCGGTGGTCACCTTCACGGCGCCCATCCTGGATCCCGGAGGCGGGATCGCCGGGGTGGCGGCAGGGTCGTTCGACCTGCTCGCCCCCAACGCCCTCGGCGGCATCCAGACCCTGGCCTGCGGGCGCACCGGCTACACCTACATCTTCGACCAGAGCCGGCTGATGATCATCCATCCGGACCCGAAACGGGTCATGCAGCGGGACATCCCTCCGGGCGCCAACCGGATGCTGGACCGGGCCCTGGACGGGTTCGAGGGGGCCGGGGAGACCATCAATTCCAGGGGCGTGCCCATGCTGCTGAGCATCCGCAGGATCCCCGGGACCTCCTGGATCCTGGCGGCGCAGATCCCCCAGGCGGAGGCGTACCAGCCCATCGCCTCGCTCCGGCGGATCATGCTGGTGACCACCGCCTTCAGCATCCTGGTGGTCCTCGGGGTGGGCGTGCTGATGGTCAGGTACTTCGCCAGGCCCCTGGACCTCCTGCACCGGGCCGCCAGCGCCATCACCCGGGAACTGGAGGCCGGCTCGCTGGCGCCCGAGGTGGTGCCCCTCCTGGACGCCATCCGGGCCCGGGACGAGACCGGAGGCCTCGCCCGGGCCTTCAAGGGCCTGGTGGAGCGCCAGCGGCAAAGCCTGGGCCTGCTCAAACAGGCCGCCTCGGAATGGGAGCGTACCTTCGACGCCGTGCAGGAAGCGGTGCTCTGCCTGGACCGGGACGGACGGATCCTGCGGCTCAACCGCACCGCGGCCCTGTGGTTCCGGGTGGCGCCGGAGGCGGCCGTGGGCCGGTCCGGCCGGGACCTGGTCACGGGCGGGGATGCCTGGGGATCGGATTGGCCGAGCATAGGCCAGTTCGATGCCGGGCACGCCCATGCCTGGACCGGCAGCCTGCCCAGGCGGGAAGGGCGGTCCAGTTCCAGGCCCTGCCGGTGGTCCAGGGCGGGACCATCACCGGCATGATCCTGTCGATCCGGGACTGCACCCTCCAGGCCCAGAGGGAAGAGGATTTCCGCAAACGGGCGTTCTTCGACGACCTGACCGGGCTGCCCAACCGGGCCCTGCTCATGGACCGGCTCCAGCAGGTGCTGGCTTCGGCGGGCCGGGCCGGAACGGTCGTGGGAGTGTTCTTCCTGGACCTGGACCGGTTCAAGGAGGTGAACGATACCCTGGGCCACGACGTGGGCGACGGCCTGCTGCGGGAAGCCGCCCACCGCCTCGATGCCCTGGTGCGCCGGAACGACACCGTGGCGCGCCTGGGGGGCGACGAGTTCGTCCTCGTCGTCTCCGGGCTGGCCGGCCCGGACCAGGCGCGGCGGGTGGCGGCCAAGGTCGTCGAGACCTTCGCCGCACCGTTCCAGGTGGCCGGCCATGCGCTGCAGGTCAGCGCCAGCGTCGGCGTCGCCCTGGCGTCCGGGGACGGGTCCGACGGGGACACTCTCCTCAAGCGGGCCGACTCGGCGATGTTCCAGAAGCCAAGCGGGAAGGCCGCAACGGCTACCGGGTCCACTCCGAGCCGGCCGTTGGAGCGTCTACAAATAACGCAATGCCAAATCGATGATCTTCCGCACCCGCGGGGTGTACGGCGGGTACATCCACTGGATCGGCGAATACCGCCTGGCGCTGGCCAGGACCCCCCGGGCGTTGGAGAAGGCCTGGAAGCCGTGGAAGCCATGGGCCTTGCCGATGCCCGAGGGGTTCACCCCGCCCCCCGGCAGCCCGGGCTGGACGAAGTGCAGGACCGTGTGGATTACGTGATGCG
>CAWFOJ010000252.1:0-6201 GCA_963816585.1 uncultured Holophagaceae bacterium
TTGCAGGTGCTGCGGGCTCTGGCCGGGCGGGGCGACGACCTGGCGCGCACGGTGGTGTGGGACCTGCGCCTGCCCCGCACCCTGGTGGGCATGACGGTGGGTGCCGGGCTGGCCGCCTCGGGGGTGGCCATGCAGGCGTTCTTCCGCAACCCCCTGGCCAGCCCGGGCCTGCTGGGCGTAAGCGCCGGCGGCGCCCTGGGGGCGGTGGCGGCCCTGGCCCTGGGCGGGGGCGCGGTCACCGTGTGGACGGTGCCCGGGGCGTCCATCCTGGGGGCCTTCCTGGCCACCGGCGCGGTGGTGGCCCTGGCCCGGCGGGGCGCCGGCCCGGAGCACCTGCTGCTGTGCGGCGTGGCCCTGAACGCCCTGTTCGGCGCCGGCACCAGCTTCCTGCTGGTCCTCAGCGCCGGGCGGTTCCAGGTGAGCGGACAGATCCTGTTCTGGCTCATGGGCGGGATCGAGAACCGCACCTGGGAGCACGTGGCCGTTGCCCTGCCCCTGGTGGTCGCCGGGTGCCTGCTGATGCTGCCCCTGGGACGGCCCATGAACCTGCTCAGCCTGGGTGAGCCTTCGGCCCAGAGCCTGGGGGTGGACGTGCGCCGCCTGCGCTGGCAGCTCATCGGCATCTCCACCCTGCTCACCGCCCTGGCCACGGCGGTGGGGGGCGTGGTGGGCTTCGTGGGCCTGGTGGTGCCCCACCTGCTGCGCCTGGGGCTCGGTCCGGACCACCGCCGGCTGCTGCCTCTGTCCATGCTGGGCGGGGCGGCCCTGGTGCTGCTGTGCGACCTGCCCACCCGGTTCCTGCCCGGAGGCCTGCGCCTGGGGGTGATGACCGCCCTGCTGGGCGGGCCGTTCCTGCTCTGGATGCTGCGGAGGAACCCGTGCTGAGCGGCGCTTCCGTCCCGGCCCCGGCCCTCGCCGCCGAGGGGCTGAACCTGGGCGCCCGCTTGCGCGACCTCAGCGTGCGCCTGGAACCGGGGCTCATGGCGGCGGTGGTGGGCCCCAACGGCGCCGGCAAGTCCACCCTGCTGCAGGTGCTGGCGGGCCTGCTCCCGGCCCGGGGACGGATCCGCTGGCGGGACCGGGACCTGGCCCGGATCCCCTTCCTGGAGCGGGGCCGCACCCTGGCCTGGGTGGGCCAGGAGAGCCATGCGGAGTTCGCCTTTCCGGTGCGGGAAGTGGTGGCCCAGGGCCGGCACGCCTGGGGCGACGACGGCCATGGGGTGGAGGCGGCCATGGCCGCCCTGGACATCACCCACCTGGCGGCGCGGCCCATCACCCAGCTCAGCGGCGGAGAGCGCCGCCGGGTCTTCCTGGCCCGGGCCCTGGCCACGGGGGCGCCCCTGCAGCTGTGGGACGAGCCCGCCGCCAGCCTGGATGTGCGCCACGCCCTGGAGGTGCTGGCCCTGGCCCAGCGCCTGGCCCTCCAGGGCCACACCCTCCTGGTGAGCCTGCATGACCTGCGCACGGCCTTGTGCTTCGACCGGGTCCTGGTGCTCGACCAGGGGGAACTGGCCGGCCACGGCGCCCCGGAGGAAGTGCTGACCCCGGAACTGATCCGCCGGGTGTTCGGGGTGCAGGCGTCCAGGGTCCAGGCCCTGGTCCTGGAACTGCCCTGAACTTTCAGCTTGACAACGAGAAGGCGGCTTCTGCTCGCGCTGGGCTGGCGGTTCCAGTGCAGATCGAGCGTATTGGCGGAAGTTGGCCTTCACTCTTTCGCGCCGTGCTCGCGCAGCCTGGCCGCCAGTTCCGGACGGTCAAGGGAAAGCGCCAGGCCCAATGGCGTCTTGCCGTCCTGGTTCCGGGCGTTGATGTCCGCGCCCCGGGCCACCAGCGCATCGATGAGATCCCAAAGGTTGCCTTCAACCGCCAGGAGCAGGGGCGTATAGCCCTTGCGGTTCCGGGGGTCGATCTTGGCGCCTTGGTCCAGCAGCAGGACGGCGATATCCCGGTGCCGCTCGTAGAGCCTTTGCCGCGCCAGCATCGGCAGGTCCTCATTGATCCAGCGGGCCGAGGCGTGCAGCGGGGTCTCTCCGTCCTGGTCCAGGGCCCGGGGATCGGCGCCCTTGGCCAGGAGCAGGGCAGCCACGTCAAGCGAGCCGGAGAGGGCCGCCCAGTGCAAGGGCGTATCGCCCTCCTGGTCCTTGGCGTCGATGGCGGCGCCCTTGGCCAGCAGCAGTCCGGCGCTCGCCTTCTGCCCCTGCCACGCCGCCATGTGCAGCGGGGTGCGGCCCTTGTGGTCCCTGGCGTCGACCCGGACGCCCCGGTCCAGGAGAAGCGATACCAGTTCGGGCAGGCGGCCGTAGACCGCAGCGTGCAGGGGCGTGGCGCCGTCGTCGGTCGTCGCGTTGGGATCGGCGCCCTTGGCCAGCAGCCACCGGGCGGCGGCCTCTTCCCCGCACAGGGCGGCTGTGAACAGCGCGGTGGCGCCATGCTCGTCCTTGGCCCTGAGCAGCCCGTGATCCTTCTTCACCAGCGCCTGGATACGCTCGACATTGCCCGCCCGGGCCGCATCATGGATCTCGCCGCCCCGGGCAAAACCGCCCGGGGCCAGGGCCGTCAGCAGGATGCCCAGGATGGTCGGCATCAGGGTCTTGGGGTTCATCGAAGCCTCCATTGGGATCAGGCCAGGAATTGGTACCCGGAAGGCTGCGGACGAGGGACTCGCAAAGACTAAGTTCCACCGGGGTTGGATGTATCAAACTGGAAAAGGGAATGAGAGGTGGAGTTTGTCCGGAGTCTCTCCACCAGCCTCGCCTGGATTTCCAGCGTGCGGGCCCAAGCCTGTTCCAGGACCTGCGGAGAGAAGTCCCTGGCCAGCCTATCACGCATCCTGAGCGCTATCTTCACCCTGTCGGTTCCCGCGAGCGTGAACCACGCGAACGCCTCGATGCTGTCCTGCGCAACGCCACGGCCCTCCACATAGCATGCAGCCAGGCGTTTCTGGGCCGCGCCATGCCCCTGTTCCGCGGCCAGGCGGTACCACCTGGCCGCTTCCGCATGGTCCTGCTCAACCCCCTGGCCTCGCTCGAAGCAGAGACCAAGGTCCTCCTGGGCCTCGGCAAATCCCTGCTCCGCGGCCTTCCGGTACCATTCCGCGGCTTCGGCATGGTCCTCCGCGACGCCAAGGCCGTGGGTGTAACAGAGCCCCAGCCGCCACTGGGCCGTGCCGATCCCCTCTTCCGCCGCCTTCCGGTACCACTTCACGGCCTCGGCATAGTCTCGAGGGACACCCTCGCCCAGGTCGTATGCCAGGCCAAGGAACACCTGGGCGATCAGGTTGCCCTGTTCCGCCGCCTGCCGGTACCATCGCGCACCCTCGGCATGGTCCCTGGCCACGCCCAGGCCATGGGCGTAGCAGAACCCCAGATGGAACTGGGCCTTGGCCAATCCCTGCCGCGCCGCTTCCCGGAACCAACGCGTGCCCTCGGCAGGGTCCAGTGCGACCCCTTCCCCGTTCTGGCAGCAAAGGCCGAGGGCCAGCTGAGCATCGGCGTTCCCATGTCCGGCGGCCTTCCGGAACCACTTCGCCGCCTCGGCGATGTCCTGAGGGACCCCCTTGCCCAGGGCGAAGCAGAACCCAAGGTTGAACTGCGCCTCCGGAAGCTCCTGCTGCGCCGCCTTGCGCCACCAGATCGCCGCCTTGGCGCAGTCCTCCGGAACGCCAAGGCCGTTCAGGTAGCAATGGCCGAGGCGGAACTGGGCTTCAGGGATTCCCTGCTCGGCCGCGGACTGCAGGCGGTGCGGGTCCGGGGCATCGGAGGCAGGGTTCGCAGCCGAAGGATGGCGTGCCTTCCGCCCAAGATGGGATCGGAGGAAGGAGACGATGGAGGAGCGCATCATGGTCGGCTTCTGTGTTTTCCTGAGATCAATCACCGAGGTTACACCTCCCTGGATCCATGGGCACGCTGGCATTTGGATGCCGTACTCCTGTGCCGGGCGGTCCAATTGGGTCTTGCGGATGCTGGGCGTCTCGAATGCCAAGATGGGGTCCTTTCCGCGCATCGCGGTGAACGGCCAGGGGCGGCCGGGTGCGGTAAGCCGCGGGCCGAGGGTAGCGCTGCAAAAGCCCTGGGCCGGAGCCGGGCCCGGGCGGACACCGGGCGGATGTTCTCGTCGACCAACCGCAAGAAGACCTTCGGCAGGATTTATAATTCTCCGGATCACCAGGAGCGTGTCCTCGGCTCGATCAAATGAGATTACAATCAACAATTAGAGGAGCTCCCATGAGTGCCCGACCCTCCCGAGAAGAAGCCTGGAAGCTGCTGGTGGAGTACGTGCCCAGCGAAAGTCTCCAGCGCCACGCGCTGGCGGTGGAGGCGGTCATGCGCCACATGGCCCGGTCCCAGGCTGAGGACGAGGACGCCTGGGGGCTGGTGGGCATGGTCCACGACATCGACTACGAGCGCTACCCGGAAGAGCACTGCGTGCGCGCCCGGGAGATCCTGGAAGGGCACGGCTGGCCCCCGGAATTCGTGCGGGCGGTGGTGTCCCACGGCTGGGGCCTGTGCTCTGACGTGGAGCCCCTCAGCGCCATGGAGAAGACCCTGTTCGCCGTGGACGAGCTCACCGGCCTGGTGACCGCCGCCGCCCTGGTGCGCCCCTCCCGCAGCGTCCTGGACCTGCCGGCCAAGTCGGTGCTCAAGAAATGGAAGGACCGCTCCTTCGCCGCCGGGGTGAACCGGGGCGTCATCGAGAAGGGGGCGGCCATGCTGGGGGTGGACCTGGCCCAGCTCACCGAGCAGACCATCGCCGGCATGTGTCCGGTGGCGGCGCAGATCGGGCTGAAGGGCAATCTCTGAGGCCTGGAACCCCGGCGGCTTCCCCGGCATCTTACCTGGACGGTCTGCTCTCCCCGGTCCACCGGAAGCCGCCCGCGGGAGGCCTATTGAAAGAAAGCGGCATCTACCTCCTGATGATCAGTGTCCACGGCCTGGTCCGGGGCATCGACCCGGAACTGGGGCGGGACCCGGATACGGGCGGACAGGTACTGTACGTCTTGGAGTTGGCCAAGGCTCTGGGGCGCCAGGAGCAGGTGGCCCAGGTGGACCTGCTGACCCGGCTGGTGGAGGACCCGGCCGTGGGGACCGACTACGCCCGGGCGGAAGAGAGCCTGGGGCCGGACGTGCGCATCATCCGCCTGCCCTTCGGGCCCCGGCGCTACATCCGCAAGGAGCTGCTCTGGGACCACCTGGACCAGCTGGTGGACCGCTACCTGGCCTACGCCCGCAAGCTGCCGCGTCTGCCGGACCTGATCCACAGCCACTACGCCGACGCCGGGCACGTGGCCCAGCGCCTGTCCTCCCTTCTGGGCATCCCCTTCGTGCACACCGGGCATTCCCTGGGGCGGGTGAAGCTGGCCCGGCTGCTGGAAACGGGGGCCAAGGAGGCGGCCCTGGAGCGGGCGTTCCACTTCGCCCGCCGGATCCAGGCGGAGGAGGAGACCCTGCGCCACGCGGCCCGGGTGGTGGCCAGCACCCGCCAGGAGACCCTGGAGCAGTACGGCCTCTACACGCATTTCAACTCCCGGCGGGCGGTGGTGATCCCCCCCGGCACCGACGCTTCCCGGTTCGCCCCCCCGGGCGCCGCAAAGCGGACCCTGGCGTCGCCTGCAAGGTGGACCGGTTCCTGGCCCGCAGCCGCCGGCCCCTGATCCTGTCCATTGCCCGCCCGGTGCCGTCCAAGAACCTCCTGGGCCTGGTGCGGGCCTTCGGGGCTGATCCGGCACTGCGCTCCCAGGCCAACCTGGTGCTGCTGGCCGGGTGCCACGAGGATGTCCAGGACCTGGACGAGGAAGGGCGGGCCACCTGGGAGGAACTGTTCCGCACCCTGGACCGCCTGGACCTGTTCGGCTCGGTGGCCTTCCCCAAATCCCACCTCGCGTCGGAGGTGCCCGGGTTCTACCGCCTGGCGATGCAGCGCCGGGGCATCTACGTGAACCCGGCCTTCGCCGAGAGCTTCGGCCTCACCCTCATCGAGGCGGCCGCCTCGGGGCTGCCGGTGGTCACCACCGACAGCGGCGGGCCCCGGGACATCGTCGCCAACTGCCGCAACGGGCTGGTCGTGGAGGCCAACGACGACCGGGCCCTGGCCGCGGCCATGAAGGAGGCCCTGGGAGATCCGGCGCGCTGGACCGCCTGGAGCCGCAACGGGCTGCGGGGGGTGCGCAACTTCTACACCTGGGACGCCCACGTGCGGCGCTAC
>CAWFOJ010000253.1:0-3416 GCA_963816585.1 uncultured Holophagaceae bacterium
GCCGCAGCCCAGACCCCCGCCGCCGCCGCCGCCACCAGCGCCGACCTGGAACAGGCTGGGGCCGTCCACCCCGTAGCGGGCCGCCAGGGTGTCCCAGCGCAGCTCGAAAGTGCCCATGAGCTCGTGGATCAGCCACCGGCGCATGAGGTCGTCGTCGTTGAGGCGGTGGCCCTTGTGCACGGCGAAGTGCCCGCCGTTGACCGTGCGCTCCCACTTGGTGAGGATCTTCTCGTTCTGGGAGTAGACCCCCGCCACGTTGGAGATGGCGCTGGGGCCGAAGCCCAGCAGGTCCGAGCCGGCGGCCACGGCGTAGCCCATGAAGTTGCGGATCAGGCGGCCCTCCTTCACGGCCCTGGCCATCTCGTCGTCCGGGCGGGCGAAGTGGTCCATGCCGATGGCCACGTAGCCGTGCTTTTCCAGGATCTCCACGGCCAGGAGCAGCAGGGCCAGGCGCTGGTCCGGGGTGGGCAGGGTCTCGGTGGGGATGCTGCGCTGGTGGGGCAGCATGCTGGGCAGGTAGGCGAAGCCGTAGACGGCCATGCGGTCCGGGGCCAGCTCCAGGGTGGCCTCCAGGGTGTGCCGGAAGGTGGCCAGGGTCTGGCCGGGCAGGCCGTACACCAGGTCCAGGTTCACCCCGGTGAAGCCCAGGGCGCGCGCCTGCCGGACGGTGGTGAGGGTCTGGTCCCAGGTCTGGCCGCGGGTGATGAGCTCCTGCACCTCTTCGTCCAGGTCCTGGACGCCGAAGGACACCCGGTTGAAGCCCAGGTCCTTCAGCGCCGGGAGCTGGTCCGGGCGCCAGGAAGGTGGGGTCCACCTCGATGGACACTTCGGCGCCGGGCAGCAGGGGGAAGCGGTCGGTGATGAGGCGGAAGGTGCGCTCCAGCTCCGGCACTTTCAGGTAGGTGGGGGTGCCCCGCCCCAGTGCATCTGGATGGCGTGGCGCCGGGTGGGCAGGTGGCTGGCCCACAGCTCCACCTCCGTCTCCAGGGCCCGCAGGAACGGTTCCACCGGCGCGTACCTGGGGCTCACCACCACGTTGCAGCCGCAGTAGGAGCAGCGGCGCTTGCAGAACGGCAGGTGGGCGTAGAGGGAGAACGGCAGGGGGTCGGCGTCGGCCCGGACCAGCGCTTCGATCACCTCCGCTTCGGGGAAAGGGTCGGACCACGCCGGCGGCATGGGGTAGCCGGTGTAGCGGGGGCCGGGGCGGTCGTAATGCTTGACCAGGTCGTGCAGTGCCAGAACCATCAAATACACTCTCCAGGGCTCATGATCGGGTCCGGCGGGGCCGGCCGCAACAGGTGGCGCCGCGGCCGCGGCCGGGCGGAGGTCCGGCGCCCTACCGGACGGGCTCCTTCACCGCGTCGATGACCGCCCCCAGGACGTCGGGATCGGTCTCCGGCAGCAGGCCGTGCCCCAGGTTGAAAACGTGGGCGCGGCCGCGCATGGTCTCGACGATGGCCCGGGCCTTGCGGCAGGCGACCTCCTGGCCCGCCAGGAGCGCGGCGGGGTCCAGGTTGCCCTGCAGCACCTTGTGCGGGAAGGCCGTCCCGGGCCTCGGCCAGGGGCACCTGCCAGGACACCGCCAGCCCCTCGCAGGACAGCTGGTCCAGGCACCGGGGCAGGATGCCCCGGGGGAAGTACAGCCGGGGCGCGCCGGTCACCTGGGCCAGGGCGCGCTCGGCGGCGGGGAAGGCGAAGCCCAGGTAGTCCTCCCGGTCCAGCTCCCCGGCCCAGGTGTCGAACAGCTGCACCCCCTGGGCGCCGGCGCCGATGTGCAGGTTCAGGAGCAGGGCGGACACGTCCGCCAGGCGGTCCAGCCACCGGCGAGCAAGCAACGGCTCATGGTGCAGGAAGCTCTTGGCCCGGGTCCAGTTCTTGCTCCCCTTCCCCTCGATGCCATAGGCGAGAAGGGTCCAGGGGAGCGCCGGCGAAGCCCAGCAGCGCCTGGCGCTCCGGCAGCTCGGCGCGCACCTTGCGCAGGGCCGCCTGCACCGGCTCGAACACCTGGAGATCCAGGGGCCCGTCCGGATCCAGCTGGTCCAGGGTGCGGGACAGGCGCGGCCCGCCCTCGGGGATGACCACTCCGCAGCCCAGGGCGTCCAGGATCACCAGGATGTCGGAGAAGATGATGGCGCCGTCCAGGTTGGGGAAACGCCGCACCGGCTGCAGAGTGACTTCGGCCGCCAGGTCGGGGTCGTAGAGGACCTGCTCGAACGTGGCCTGCTCCCGGAGGGCCCGGTATTCGGGCAGGAACCGGCCGGCCTGGCGCATGAACCAGACCGGAGGCGTGGGGAGAACTTCGCCCTTGAGGGCGCGGACGAGGGGCGCGGTCATGCAGGTGTCTTTCATGGGATTCATCTGGTTGGCCACGGCGGCCGCGGCGCGCTCGAGTTCGGCCAGTTCTTCCTCGCCGTGGGCCACGGACAGGAACGCCACCTCGAACCCGGATGGCGGCAGGTAGATGCCCTGTTCCAGCAGGAGCCCGTGCAGCCGGTTGAACTTGCCGATGGCCCCGCTCTCCACCCGGTCGGCCCGCTTGACTCCGGCCTGGAACAGCGGCCATAGGAGGCTGCCCACCCGGGGCGCATGCAGCCCGGGGATGGTCTCGAACGCAGCGGCCCACGCGGCGGCCTTGTGGTCCAGGTCCCGGTACAGGGCCGGGGTGAGGCGCTCCAGGGTGGCCAGGCCGGCGGCCATGGCCACCGGGTTGCCGCTGAGGGTGCCGGCCTGGTACACCGGCCCGTCCGGGGAGATCACCCCCATGATGTCCTTGCGCCCGCCGTAGAGGCCGACCGGCATGCCCCCGCCGATGATCTTGCCGTAGGTGACCAGGTCCGGGGTGATGCCGAACAGCTCCGAGGCGCCCCCCGGGGCCACCCGGAAGCCGCTGATCACTTCGTCGAAGATCAGCGCCGCGCCGTGCCGGGTGCACAGCTCCCGCAGGCGGAGCAGGAAGTCCCGGTCCTGCACCAGCAGCCCGTTGTTGGCGGGGATGGGCTCGATGATGGCGGCCGCCAGTTCCTGGCCCTGTTCGGCGAACACCCGTTCCAGGGCTTCCGGGTCGTCCAGGGAGATGACCGTGGTGAGGTCGGCGAAACCCTTGGGCACGCCGGCGCTGGAAGGCTCGCCGAAGGTCGCCAGGCCCGAGCCGGCCTTCACCAGCATGCCGTCGCTGTGCCCGTGGTAGCAGCCTTCGAACTTGAGCAGGCGCTCCCGCCGGGGTGAAGCCCCGGGCGGCGCGCAGGGCCGACATGACCGCCTCGGTGCCCGAGGACACGAAGCGCATCTTCTCCACGAAGGGCGCCAGTTCCTTGATGCGCCGGGCCAGGAGCAGCTCCCGCCGGGACGGGGCGCCGAAGCTGAGGCCCTCGCCCATGGCCTCGGCGGCGGCGGCGATCACCTGGGGGTCCGCGTGG
>CAWFOJ010000254.1:0-3575 GCA_963816585.1 uncultured Holophagaceae bacterium
GGTCAACGGGCTCACGGCCCGCTGGTCTTCCACTCTCAATCCTCATCCAGGAGGCAACGCAATGCGCAAATCTTTTCCCATCCTCGCGCCGACGGCGACAGCGCTCTTACTACTCCTAGCGGTCGGCTGCGAGAAGGAGAACAAGACCATCAAGATCGCCACCCAGAGCCCCCTGTCGGGCGCCATGTCGGTGATCGGCAGTGACATCAAGGCTGGAACCCAGCTGGGCATCGAGCAGCTCTCCGAGCCCCTGACCAAGATGGGCTTCAAGGTCGAGCTGGCCCCCTTCGACGACCAGGGCAACCCGGACACCGGCGTGGCCAACGCCAAGGCCATCGTCTCCGACCCGGCCGTCCTGGGCGTGGTGGGCCACTACAACTCCGGCGTGCAGATCCCCTCGTCCGAGGAATACCACGCCGCCAACCTGTGCAACGTCTCCCCCGCCAACACCAACCCCAAGGTCACCGAGCGCGGCTACGTGGAAGTGAACCGGGTCTGCGGCCGTGACGACGTGCAGGGCGCGGTGGGCGCCCAGTTCGCCAAGAGCAAGAACATCAAGACCGCCTACGTGCTGCACGACAAGACCGCGTACGGCCAGGGCATCGCCGAATACTTCAAGAAGGAGGCCGAGACCCAGGGCATCAAGGTGGTCGGCTTCGCCGGCACCGAGGAGAAGGCCAACTTCGACGCCATCCTGAGCCCGATCCTGGCGGCCAAGCCCGAGTGCATCTACTTCGGCGGCATGTTCGACCAGGCCGCGGTGCTCTACAAGCAGGCCCGGCAGAAGGGCTTCAAGGGCATGTGCCTGTCCGACGACGGCTTCGACTCCCCGGACGCGGCCAAGATCGGCAGCGACGCCCTGCTCCAGGGCGCCGGCACCTACTTCTCCACCGTGGCCGGCCCCGCCGCCGCCTACCCGGACACCGCCAAGTTCATCCAGGACTTCAAGGCCAAGTTCGGCAACAGCCCGCAGCCCTTCGCCGCCCAGTCCTATGACTGCGCCGCCATCCTGCTCAAGGCCATCGAGAACGCCGCCAAGGACAACAGCGGCAAGCTGCCCGCCCGCGCCGACGTGTGCAAGGCCGTGCGCGCCCTGCAGAACTTCCATGGCGTGACCGCCACCATCACCTTCAACGGCAAGGGCGATCCCGCGAAGGGCAAGTACTTCATCATCCAGGTGTCCTCCGCGGATCCGTCCAAGTGGGCCTCGAACCGCATCGACCAGACCCTGGACATCGCCCCTCCCCAGTAGCCGTACGGTTTTAACGTCCCCCCCTCCCTCACCGGAGGGGGGTTTTTCAGGAGACCCTATGCGCAAATTCATGGGCTCGGTTGCCCTGCGCGAGATCTATACGCCCATCGGGCAGATGGCGATCTTCGTCGTGGGCGCGGGTGCTCTCTGTTCCGTGATCATGGTCCTCCTGGCCCTGGTGTTCCAAGGTTCGGGCGCTGACCAGGCTTTGCAGGCCACCCAGGGAATCGGCATTTTCTCGTACACCGTCGGCAACCTGCCCCAGGTGCTCATCGACGGGATGACCATCGGCTTCGTCTACGCCGCCATCGCCCTGGGCTACACCATGGTGTACGGCGTGCTCCAGTTCATCAATTTCGCCCACAGCGAGATTTTCGCCACTCGGCGCCTTCTGCGGCGTGGAAGCCCTGATCGCCCTCAACGGCGCCGGCATGCTGGCCAGCGCCGGCAAGATCGGCGCCTACGGCTACCTGGGCCTGGCCCTGCTCATCGGCATGGCCTCCGCCGGCGGCCTGGCCGTGCTGGTGGAGCGCATCGCCTACCGGCCCCTGCGCAACTCCCCCACCCTGGTGGCCCTGATCTCCGCCATCGGCGTGTCGTTCGCCCTCCAGGACGTCATCCGCCTGGTGGAGAGCCTCACCACCGGCCAGTTCTACCGGGTCATCCCGACCTTCGGCGATTTCGACAACCGCATTCCCCTGATCACCCTGGGGCACAAGGTCATCGACATCCAGGTGAAGTCGGTGGTGGTGATCCTGGCCGCCGTGGTCATGCTGGTGGGGCTCAACTACCTGGTGCGCGCCACCAAGGTGGGCAAGGCCATCCGGGCCGTCTCCCAGGACAAGAACACCGCGGCCATCATGGGCATCGGCGTCAACGCCATGGTCTCCCTCACCTTCCTGGTGGGCGGCTCCCTGGGCGGCGCGGCCGGCGTCCTGTACGCCCTCAAGTTCACCCGCATCGACCCGTTCGTGGGCTTCATGCCGGGCATCAAGGCCTTCGCCGCCGCCGTGCTGGGCGGCATCGGCAACCTCACCGGCGCCCTCCTGGGCGGCATGGTGCTGGGCATGATCGAGAGCTTCGCCGGAGCCTACCTGGGCACCTACACCCAGGGCGCCTTCGGCGCCGAGTACAAGGACATGGTGGCGTTCCTCATCCTGATCCTGGTCATCATCTTCCGTCCCACTGGCCTGCTCGGCGAGCAAGTCTCGCAGAAGGCCTAGGAGGAGCCCATGAGAGAAGCGATCAAGAAGTTCATGGCCTCCCTCAACCAGGGGAAGACCCCTTATTTCATCTGCATCGGCCTGATGGTCCTGGGCACTCTCCTGGTCTATTTCAGCCCCCGCTCCATCCCCGCCTTCCTGGTGTTCCTGTTCTCCGCCAGCTCCATCTACTGGCTCAACATCAAGCGGAAAACCCAGTTCGTCCTGGCGGTGGTCTTCGCCATCGGCATCGTGCCCATCCTGGGCGCCCGCAACGTGTTCTACCTGGAGGTGATCTTCCAGATCGCCGTGTTCTCGGCCCTGGCCCTGGGGCTGAACATCGTGGTGGGCTTCTCCGGCCTGTTCAACCTCGGCTACATGGCCTTCTACGCGGTGGGCGCCTACCTGTGGGCCTTCTTCGGCTCCCAGCAGCCGTACCTGCTGCACTCCACCGTCACCACCAAGGCCCTCAACACGCCGTTCTTCCTCGCTCCGGACTTTTTCTACCTGTTCATCTTCCTGGGCGTCATCGTCGCCTGCCTGATGGGCCTGCTCCTGGGCCTGCCGGTGCTGCGCGTGCGCGGCGACTACCTGGCGGTGATCACCCTGGCCTTCGGCGAAGTGGTGCGCCAGCTGGCCAACAACCTGGACAAGCCCCTCAACTTCACCAACGGGCCCCAGGGCATCACCCCCATCCAGCGGCCCACCATGCCGGAAGGAGTGCTGCACCTCTTCAACTCGGTGGTGCGCCCCATCGTGGGGCACCGGGTGACCGACAACCAGGCCTACAACATCCTGTTCTACCTCATCGCCCTGCTTGTGGTGGTGGCGGTGATCATCGTCACCTACCGCCTGGACGACTCCAAGGTGGGCCGGGCCTGGACCGCCATCCGCGAGGACGAGCTGTCCTCCGAAGCCATGGGCATCAACGCCCGGATGCTCAAGCTGGGGGCGTTCGCGGTGGGCGCCTCGTTCGCCGGCGCCATGGGCGTGCTGTTCGCCGCCAGCCGGACCTTCGTCAGTCCCGAGACCTTCACCTTCCTGCAGTCGGTGGGCGTGCTCACCATGGTGATCCTGGGCGGGCTGGGCAGCATCACCGGCGTGATCGTCGGCGCCACCCT
>CAWFOJ010000255.1:0-9634 GCA_963816585.1 uncultured Holophagaceae bacterium
TGCTCGAAGCATCCAGGGCGCCTCGCTCCCAATCGATCCGGCCGGCATCGTTCAACTCCTCCAGCGGGGCCCTGTGGAGGTCCTCCCAAACGCCGAGGTCATGCCACTCCTGTAGCCGCCGCCAGCAGGTCATGCCGCTCCCACACCCCATCTCCTTGGGCAGGTCCGCCCATCGGATGCCGGTCTTCAGAACGAACAGGACCCCCCGTAAGGCATTCTGGTTCGGCACCGGCGGGCGCCCTCCTTTGGGCTTAGGCATGGACAGCGGCAGAAGCGGGGCGATGCGCTCCCAGAGTTCGGAGGGCAGGCTTCCACGGCCCGGAGATCGCCAGCCTTCACTTGGGGCTGGATGCGACGCCAAAGCATGTCCAAGCGTCTGTTCTCCAACTCCCGCACCGCCCCGCTCCCGTTCCAGGCCCACCAGCAGGCCGGTGCGCAGGGCCAGCCCCAGCCGCATGAGCGCACGCTCATAGGGCCATTGCATGCTCGGCAAAACCATCAGGGCACATCCTTGAACTTCTTTCTGATGCCCCCCCGGCCGTACCGGTTCCAAGGGCATGCCGGGCGGCAGGCCGGGCTGGGGCCCGGAGCCGCGCCGCCCGGGCGCGGCCTACCCGGAGCGGCCGTCGGGGCCCATGGGCCCGGGTTCCGCCGCCTGCACCCCCAGGGACCGCTCCGTGTGGTCCCGCAGGCGCCGTGCCATCTCCACCAGCATGGCCTCCACCAGGTCCGGGAACTCCCGCAGCAGCGCCTCGAAGTTCTTCCGGTGCACCAGCACGCAGCGGCAGGGTGCCTGGGCCAGGACCGTGGCGGTGCGGGCCTGGCCCAGCAGGAAGCTCATCTCCCCGAAGAACGCGCCCTGCTCCAGCCGGGCCACTTCCCGCCCGGCCTTGACCACGCTCACGGCCCCCTCCAGCAGGAAGTACATGTCCCCCCCCGTCTCCCCCTCCCGGCAGAACACCCAGCCGGCCGGGACCTCCAGCACCAGGCGCTCCCGGGAACTGGCCGGGAGCTTGCCCCGGCCGTCCAGGAGCCGGCGGATGAGCAGGGTCTCGCCGCGGTGCAGGGCCGCCGCAATCTCGGCGCCCAGCAGCAGGCTGGCCAGGGAGTAGTAGAGCCAGATCACCACCAGGAAGATGGACCGGAAGGCTCCGAAGGCCACGCCGAACCCCTCGTCGTAGGTGAGCAGCAGGATGAAGGCCGGGCGCAGCAGGAACCACAGCACGGCGGTGGCGCAGGCCCCCGCCAGCAGGCGGGCCGGGCGCACCCCGGTGGTGAAGGCGGCCAGCACCCCCCAGGCCAGGGCCACCGCCATCCCGAAGGGCAGGACGGACCTCAGCAGGACGGGCAGGCGCACCCCATGGCCCTCCAGGAACTCCGCCGCCACCCCCACCCCGCACACCAGCGCCAGGCCGGTGACGAAGCACACGCCGATGGCCAGGTCCTTGAGCATGCCGGTGATGAGCGGGCGCGGCCGGCGGATCTTGAACAGGCCCTCCAGCACCTCCCGCAGGCTCCCCACCAGGGGGGTGAGGGTCCAGGTGAGCACCAGCACGTTCAGGATCCCGGCGGTGCGGGGGTAGTTGGCCAGGGCCCGCACCTCCCGCAGGACCACTTCGCCGAACCGGGGCAGCACCCGGTGGATCAGGTCCGAGGTCTGCTGCAAGGCCGCCGAGGAGGAGCCGATGCCCAGGCCCAGCAGGAAGGTGAGCAGCAGCAGGGTGGGCAGCAGGGCGAGGGTGCTGTAGAAGGCCAGGCTGGACGCGTGGCGGAAGTCCGAGTTGCGCGCGAAGGCGCGCAGCGCCTCCCCCAGGGTCATCCGGGCATGGCGGGCCCCGTCGGCGAGCCGCAAGTACCACGCCGAGGCTCGGGAGACCATGGGAGTGCTCCGGGGAAGGCAGCGTCGGACAGACGCCTGGAAGGATGATGCGCCCGTCCCGGGGCCGGCCTCAATCCCTTCCCGGGCCGGATCAGGAAATCGGCTCCGTGCAGCGGATCTCCACGCTGGCGCGCAGTTCCGCCATGCGCGCCCCGGTCTCCTTCAAGGGCTTGGCGGCCAGGTGCGCCTGGAGCGCCTCCTGGGACGCCCAGCGCTCCAGCAGGGTGACCCGGTTCGCGTCCACGGGCCGGCCGAAGGGCCCCGGCACCTCCCGGGTGTAGTCGTAGGCCAGGCAGCCGGGCTCCGCCAGCACCCTGGGGCGCAGCTCCCGGCACAGGTCCAGGAACGCCTCCATCCGCCCTTCCTTGATCATCATGGTGACCACCACGTGCAGCATGACCGTCGCCTCCTGGGTCCATTGTGGGGCCGGGGACCGGCCGCCTGGAACGGGCAAATCCATTGGGGCCGCTTATGGATTTGCAAAAAAGGCCAATAAGGATGGACGGAACGGCGTTTCCCGGGGCTCACTGTAACCTCAACCTCCAAGGATCCGGCCATGCAGCTCGAATCCGTACCCATCCACATCTTCGACACCACCCTCCGGGACGGGGAGCAGAGCCCCGGCTGCTCCATGCAGCCCTCGGAGAAGCTGCGCCTGGCCCACCAGCTGGCGGCCCTGAAGGTGTCGGCCATCGAGGCGGGGTTCCCGGTGGCCAGCCAGGACGACTTCGCCGGGGTGCAGATGGTGGCCCGGGAAGTGCGCGAACCGGTCATCGCCGCCCTGTGCCGCACCATCCCCGCGGACATCGACCGGGCCTGGGAGGCCATCCGGGACGCCGCCCGCCCCCGCATCCACACCTTCATCGCCACCTCCGACATCCACATGCTCCACAAGCTCAAGAAGAACCGCGGCGAGGTGCTGGCCATGGCCCGGGACGCGGTGCGCCGGGCCAAGGACTGCACTCCGGACGTGGAGTTCAGCGCCGAGGACGCCACCCGCAGCGACCTGGCCTTCCTGAGCGAGATCGTGGCGGCGGCCCTGGCGGAAGGCGCCACGGTCGATCAACATCCCGGACACGGTGGGCTACGCCGTCCCGGAAGAGCTGGCCGGGATGCTGAAGGAGCCTGCGCCGGCGGGTGCCGGCCCTGGACCAGGCCATCCTGAGCGTGCACTGCCACAACGACCTGGGCCTGGCGGTGGCCAACAGCCTGGCCGCGGTGGAGGCGGGGGCGCGCCAGGTGGAGTGCACCATCAACGGCATCGGCGAGCGGGCCGGCAACTGCTCCCTGGAGGAGGTGGTGATGGCCCTGCAAGGTGCGCCGGCGACCGGCTGCCCTTCGACACCGGCATCGCCACCCAGGAGACTGTACCGGACCAGCCAGCTGCTCTCCAACATCACCGGCGTGCCGGTGCAGCCCAACAAGGCCATCGTCGGGCGCAACGCCTTCGCCCACGAGGCGGGCATCCACCAGCACGGGGTCATGGCCAGCCCCACCACCTACGAGATCATGACCCCCGAGAGCGTGGGGGTGAAGACCAGCAGCCTGGTGCTGGGCAAGCACAGCGGCCGGCACGCCCTGGACCAGCGTCTGCGGGACCTGGGCTATGCCCTGGACAACGAGGCCCTGACCCAGGCCTACCACCTGTTCACCCGCCTGGCGGACCAGAAGAAGGAGATCTTCAGCGAGGACCTGGTGGCCCTGGTGAACGACGTGGTCGCGGACGCCTCGGGCCCGTTCCAGCTGCGGGCGGTGCAGGCCACCGCCGGCACCTTCTCGGTGGCCACGGCCCTGGTGATCCTGTTCGACGGGGAGAAGGAGACCACCCAGACCGCCCACGGGGACGGCCCGGTGAACGCGGTGTTCGAGGCCATCGACCGCATCTCCGGCCTGCCCGGCGAGCTGCTGGACTACCGCATCGTCGCGGTCACCGGCGGCGCCGACGCCCTGGGCGAGGTGTTCCTGCGGGTGCGCTTCCCCAACGGGGTGGTCACCGGCAAGGCTGCCGCCACCGACATCGTGGGCAGCAGCGCCCAGGCCTACCTCAACGCCGTGAACAAGGCGGTGCGCCGGACCCAGCCGGCCCCGGAACCCCTGCACGCCCAAGCCTGAAAGGAAGTCTGGATGCGCGTTCGAATCGCAGTGCTGCCCGGCGACGGCATCGGGCCGGAGGTGATCCGCGAGGCGGTGGCCTGCCTGGGCCAGGTGGCCCGCGTCTTCGGCCATTCCTTCACCTTCCAGAGCCACCCGGTGGGCGGCTACGCCATCGACGCCTTCAACGAGCCCCTGCCCAAGGCCACCCTGGACGCCTGCCTGGAAGCGGACGCGGTGCTGCTGGGCGCCGTGGGCGACCCCCGCCACGACGGCCTGCCCTCCGGGCGCCGGCCCGAAAGCGGGCTGCTGGCCCTGCGCAAGGGCCTGGGCGCCTACGCCAACCTGCGCCCGGCGGTGCTGCACCCGGCCCTCGTGCGTTCCTCGCCGGTGCGGGAGGACGTGGTGCGGGGCACCGACCTCCTGGTGGTGCGGGAGCTGGCCGGGGGCCTGTACTTCGGCGAGCCCCGCAGCCTGGACGCGGACCGGGGGGTGAACACCCTGGCCTATTCGGTCTCCGAGGTGGAGCGGGTGGCCAAGTACGCCTTCGACCTGGCCCGCCGGCGCCGGCGCAAAGTCACCAGCGTGGACAAGGCCAACGTCCTGGAGGCCAGCCAGCTGTGGCGGAGGGTGGTGGCGCAGATGGCCAGGGAGTACCCGGACGTGGCCCTGGAGCACCTGTACGTGGACGCCTGCGCCATGGCCCTGGTGACCCGGCCCACCAGCTTCGACGTGGTGCTCACCGACAACCTGTTCGGGGACATCCTCAGCGACGAGGCGGCGGTGCTCACCGGCAGCCTGGGCATGCTGCCCAGCGCCAGCCTGGGGGGCAGGGTGGGGCTGTACGAACCGGTGCACGGCTCGGCCCCGGACCTGGCCGGCAAGGACCTGGCCAACCCGGTCGGGGCCATCGGCAGCGCCGCCATGCTCCTGCGCTTCAGCCTGGGCCTGGAGTCGGAGGCCGCGGCCCTGGAGGCGGCGGTGGGCGCGGCCCTGGACCAGGGGTTCGGCACCGCCGACCTGGCCTGCCAGCCGGCCCGGGTGGGCACCCGGGCCATGGGGGAGGCCATCCGCCAGTGCCTGGCCAAGGCCGCCGGCAAGGACGCTCCCGCGGGCAACGGCGGCGGCTGCCGCGGCCGTGGCGACCAGGCTCCGCCCGGGCACCCCGTGGGGGCCGAAGGGGGGCCCGGAGCGAGCTGCGCGAGCGGAGCGGCCGCCCTCCATGGCGAGGTGCCCGCATGAGCCGCTCCACCCTCTACGACAAGCTCTGGGACAGCCACGTGGTGGAAGCGCGGGAGGACGGCGCGGCCCTCCTCTACATCGACCGCCACCTGGTGCACGAGGTGACCAGCCCGCAGGCCTTCGAAGGGCTGCAGCTGGCGGGCCGGCCCGTGCGCAGGCCGGAGCGCACCCTGGCGGTGGCGGACCACAACGTGCCCACCACCGGCCGCCACCTGGGCATCCAGGACCCCACCAGCCGCCTGCAGGTGGAGACCCTGGAACGCAACGTCCAGGATCCGGCCTTCCGGGTGCCGTACATCCCCCTGCTGGACCCCCGCCAGGGCATCGTGCACATCGTCGGCCCCGAGCAGGGCTTCACCCTGCCCGGCACCACCATCGTCTGCGGCGACAGCCACACCAGCACCCACGGGGCCTTCGGCGCCCTGGCCTTCGGCATCGGCACCAGCGAAGTGGAGCACGTCCTGGCCACCCAGACCCTGGTGCAGAAGCGTGCCCGCACGTTCCGCATCATCTGCGGAGGGAACCTGCCCCGGGGGGTCGGGGCCAAGGACCTGGTCCTGCACCTGATCGGCCGCATCGGCAGCGCCGGGGGCACCGGCAGCGCCCTGGAGTTCGCCGGCCCGGCGGTGCGCGCCCTGTCCATGGAAGGGCGCATGACCCTGTGTCGGGCGGGGAGAAGACCAAGCTGGCCTTGGCCCCACTGGTGGCGGGGCGGCACAACTGCCTCCTCCTCGACGAGCCGACAAACAACCTCGACCCCCCGTCCGCGAAGCGATGGGCCGCGCCCTGTCCGAATGGCCGGGTGCAATGGTTGTCGTCAGCCACGATTCCGGGTTCGTCGCCGAGCTGGAGCCGGATCGGGTGCTCATGATGCCCGACGGCACGGAGGACGCCTGGGCAGAGGACTTCCTGGAACTCGTCAGCCTGGCGTGAGGGCCGCAGCGAACCGCCCTAAGCCCCCGTCCTGCAGCCGTAGTAGGCAACCCCGGACAGCGCCGGCGACGGGGATCGCCTCGAAGCCGACGCGCAGGTAGAAACCGTGCGCGGCGGCGTTGGCAGTGGCGACGGCAACATGCACGCCCGGGGCTCCAGCCTGCGCCGCCGCCATGAGGAAGGTCTCGACAAGGCGCCGACCGTACCCACCGCCTTGGTGGTCGGGCAGGATGTCGATATGCAGGTGGGCCGGGAAGCCGGCCAGCTCGGGAAGGAGCATCCGTTCAGGCTGCCAGAGTCTGGCGAGGAACTCCTCGTCGATAGTGGCCGGCACGTCGGGCGGCTGGGGGTAACGGTCCGCCAACCGAGGGAGCCAGCGTTCCCCGGACGGCCCTCACGGAGAAAGCGGCCGTGTCGGCCGTCCCGAGCACGTAGCCGACAGCACGCCCGCCGTCGTCGAGGACGAAGGCCAGGCTCGGCTCGAGGCATGTGTACGGGCCGCGCGCGGCGGCCGCCCGTATTGCTCATTTACGCCGGCCCTGCCTCGAGCCGAGCCTGGCCTTGGTCCTCGACGACGGCGGGCGCGCTGTCGGCTACGTGCTCGGGACGGCCGACACGGCCGCTTTCGTGAGGGCCGTCCGGGAACGCTGGCTCCCTCGGTTGGCGGACCGTTACCCCCAGCCGCCCGACGCGCCGGCCACTATCGACGAGGAGTTCCTGGCCATACTCTGGCAGCCTGAACGGATGCTCCTTCCCGAGCTGGCCGGCTTCCCGGCCCACCTGCATATCGACATCCTGCCCGACCACCAAGGCGGTGGGTCCGGTCGGCGCCTTGTCGAGACCTTCCTCATGGCGGCGGCGCAGGCTGGAGCCCCGGGCGTGCATGTTGCCGTCGCCACTGCCAACGCCGCCGCGCACGGTTTCTACCTGAGCATGGGCTTCGAGGCGATCCCCGTCGCCCGGGCACGTCCGGGGTTTCCTACTACGGCTGCAGGACGGGGAGTCGCTGGCGGCCCTCACGCCAGGCTGACGAGTTCCGGGAACCTCGCCCAGGCGTCCTCCGTGCCGTCGGGCATCAGGAGCACCCGATCCGGCTCCAGCTCGGCGACGAACCCGGAATCGTGGCTGACGACAACCATTGCACCCGGCCATTCGGACGGGCGCGGCCAATCGCTCCACACGACGGGGGGTCGAGGTTGTTGGTCGGCTCGTCGAGGAGGAGGCGGTTGTGCCGCCCCGGGGCCAGCTGGGCCAAGGCCAGGGCCGACACGGGGTGGTGCCAGCCCTTCCATGGACAGGGCGCGCACCGCCTGGCCGCGAAGCCAGGGCGATGCCGGTGCGCCGGCCGTGCCGATCGGCCGACGAGGTGCAGGACCAGGTCCTTGGCCCCGACCCCCCGGGGCAGGTCCCTTCGCAGGGATGCGGAACGTGCGGGCACGCTTTCACCAGGGTCTGGGTGGCCAGGACGTGCTCCACTTCGCTGGTGCCGATGCCGAAGGCCAGGGCGCCGAAGGCCCCGTGGGTGCTGGTGTGGCTGTCGCCGCAGACGATGGTGGTGCCGGGCAGGGTGAAGCCCTGCTCGGGGCCGACGATGTGCACGATGCCCTGGCGGGGGTCCAGCAGGGGGATGTAGGGCACCGGAAGGCGGGATCCTGGCACGTTACGTTCCAGGGTCTCCACCTGCAGGCGGCTGGTGGGGTCCTGGATGCCCTGGTGGCGGCCGGTGGTGGGCACGTTGTAGTCCGACACCGCCAGGGTGCGCTCGGGCCGGCGCACCGCCGGCCCGCCAGGTGCAGGCCTTCGAAGGCCTGGGGGCTGGTCACCTCGTGCACCAGGTGGCGGTCGATGTAGAGGAGCGCCGCGCCGTCCTCCCGCGGCTCCACCACGTGGCTGTCCCAGAGCTTGTCATAAAAGGTGCGGGCGGCTCATGCGGGCGCCTCGCCATGGAGGGCGGCCGCTCCGCACACGAAGCTCGCTCCGGGCCCTTCGGCCCCCACGGGGTCCCGGGCGGAGCCTCGTCGCCGGCCGCGGCAGCCGCCGCCGTTGCCCGCGGGAGCGTCCTTGCCGGCAGTTGGCAAAGCTCGGGCGGTGGCCTCGCCCATGCCCCGGGTGCCCACCCGGGCCGGCTGGCAGGCCAGGTCGGCGGTGCCGAAGCCCTGGTCAGGGCCGCGGAGATGGCCGCCTCCAGGGCCGCGCCTCCTCCTCCAGGCCCAGGCTGTAGCGCAGCAGCATGGCCGCGCTGCCGATGGCGCCGACGGGGTTGGCCAGGTCCCGCCCGGCCAGGTCCGGGGCCGAGCCGTGGACCGGCTCGTAGAGCCCCACCCGGCCCCCCAGGCTGGCGCTGGGCAGCATGCCCAGGCTGCCGGTGAGCACCGAGGCCTCGTCGCTGAGGATGTCGCCGAACAGGTTGTCGGTGAGCAGCACGTCGAAGGCGGTGGGCCGGGTGACCTGGGCCATGGCGCAGGCGTCCACGTACAGGTGGTGCCGGGCCGCGTCCGGGTAGTCCCGGGCCATCTGCGTCACCACCCGCCGCCAGAGCTGGCTGGCCTCCAGGACGTTGGCCTTGTCCACGCTGGTGACTGCGCCGGCGCCGGCCGGGCCAGCTCGAAGGCGAACCTGGCCATCCGCTCACCTCGGAGACCGGATAGGCCAGGGTGTTCACCCCCCGGTCCGGGTCCAGGCTCCGGGGCTCGCCGAAGTACAGCCCCCCGGCCAGTTCCCGCACCACCATGAGGTCGGTGCCCCGCACGATCTCCTCCCGCAGCGGCGAGGAACCCAGGAGGGCCGGATGCAGCACCGCCGGGCGCAGGTTGGCGTAGGCGCCCAGGGCCTGGCGCAGGGCCAGCAGGCTTGGCTTGAGCCCGGCGGGCTGGGCGTCGTGGCGGGAATCGCCCACCGCGCCCAGCAGCACGGCGTCCGCCCCCAGGCGGGCCTCGAGGGTGGCCGGCGGCAGGGGCTCCTCGAAGGCGTCGAGGGCATAGCCGCCCACCGGGTGCTGTTGAAGGTGAAGGCGTGGCCGAAGATCCGGGCCACCTGGCCCAGGCAGGTCACGGCCTCGCGGGTCACCTCGGGGCCGATGCCGTCGCCGGGCAGGACTGTGATTCGAACGCGCATCCAGACTTCCTCTTCAGGCCTCGGGCATGCAGGGGTTCCGGGGCCGGCTCGGTCCGGCGCATGGCCTCTGTTGAGGCGTTGAGGTAGGCCTGGGCGCTGCTGCCGACGATGTCGGTGGCGGCGGCCTTGCCGGAGAACGTCCCCTCGGGGAACCTCACCCGCAGGAACACCTCGCCCAGGGCGTCGGCGCCGCCGGTGACCGAGACGAGGCGGTAGTCGAGAGCTCGCCGTGCAAGCCGGAGATGCGGTCGATGGCCTCGAACACCGCGTTCGCCGGGCCGTCCCCGTAGGCGGCTCGGTGATCTCCTTCTCCCCGTCGAACAGGATCACCAGGGCCGTGGCCACCAAAGGTGCCGGCGGCAGCAAAATGTGAGC
>CAWFOJ010000256.1:0-4006 GCA_963816585.1 uncultured Holophagaceae bacterium
CCTGGTCGTAGTAGGACTTGGCCAGGGCCCGCTCCTGGACTTCCAGGGCGGTCATGGTGCACACCAGGCGCTCCCGCAGGGTGGCCCCCTCCCCGTATCCGGCCAGGAACTCCAACGCGGCGCCCACCCCGGCCAGGCACGCGTGGTTCAGGGTGCCGGTCTCGATCCGGAACGGCGCGGCCGGGTCCTGGGTGCGCAGGCGGTAGGTGGGCAGTTCCGCCAGCAGCCCCGGGCGGGTGTACAGGATCCCGATGTGGGGTCCGTACCACTTGTAGGCGGAGCACAGCAGGAAATCCGTGTCCAGGGCCGCCACGTCCATGACGAAGTGCGGCGCCGCGTGCACCGCGTCCACCAGCAGCCAGGCGCCCACGGCCTTGGACAGGCGGCGGGCCAGGGCCAGGTCGTTCACGGTGCCCAGGGCGTTGGAAGCGTAGCCGATGGCCACCAGGCGCGTGCGGGGGCCGATCTTGCGGGCCAGGTCCTCGGGATCCAGGGTGCCGTCCGGGCGCAGGACCACTTCCTTGATGATGGCGCCCCCCTCGGCCAGGGTCAGCCAGGGGCTGCGGTTGCCCTCGTGGTCCAGCTGGGTGATGACCACCTCGTCCCCCTGCTTCATGGTCCGGGCCAGGGCCCGGCTCAGGTTGAAGGCCAGGGTCGTCATGTTGGGGCCGAAGGAGATCTCCCGCCAGGACGGGGCGCCCAGGAAGGTGGCCACCCGTTCCCGGGTCTCGTGCACGATCTGGTCCGATTCCCGGGAGATGATGAACTCGCCGTGGCAGTTGGAGTTGTAGCGGCTGTAGTAGTTCGAGATGGCGTCGATGACCACCTGGGGCACATGGGTTCCGGCAGGGCCATCGAAGAAGGCCATGGTTTTGCCGTCGACGATCCGGCCCAGGAGCGGGAAGGCGCTGCGACAGGCGCTTAGTGCGTGGGTGGCGGTAGTCATGAAATCCTCCGGGGGTATCCTGGCAGTATACCAAGGATCTGGTATTATTATGAGATCCCATTGATATACTAGTTGCTACCCCACGGAGTCGGTCATGGCCATCCCCACCAGCCTCGCGGCACTTTTATCCCTGGACAAGAAAGTGGCCCTGGTCACCGGAGCCGCCTCGGGCATCGGCCGGGGCATCGCCCGGCGCCTGGCCCAGGCGGGGGCCGCCGTGCTGGCCCTGGACATCCAGGAGGCCGGGGGCCGGGAGACGGTGCGGGAGATCAAGGACGCCGGGGGCCTGGCGGCCTTCCACCCCTGCGACGTGCGGTCCGAGGCGGACTGCCGCCGGGCCGCGCAGGAAGCGGTCAACAGCTTCGGGCGCATCGACATCCTGTGCAACAACGCCGGGGTGTGCATCCGCAAGACCGTCCTGGACCTGGAGGAAAGCGAGTGGGACCTGGCCCTGGACGTGATGCTCAAGGGCACCTACCTGCTCACCCGCCAAGTGGCGCCGCACATGGTCCAGGCGGGCGGCGGCAGCATCATCAACACCGGTTCCGGGTGGGCCCTGAAGGGCGGCCCCCGGGCGGTGTCCTACTGCGCCGCCAAGGGCGGGCTGATGAACATGACCCGGGCCATGGCCATCGATTTCGGCCCCCTGGGCATCCGGGTCAACGCCGTCTGCCCCGGGGACATCGACACGCCCATGCTGCGGGACGAGTGCGCCCAGCTGGGGGCGAATCCGGAGGCATTCATGGCCGAGTCGGCGGCCCGGCCCATCCACCGGGTCGGCACCCCCGAGGACGTGGCCAACGCGGTGCTGTTCCTGGCCAGCCCCATGGCCGCCTGGGTCACCGGCACCCACGTGGTGGTGGACGGCGGCGGCATCGCCTGATAAACAGACCCATCCCATTCCCCAGGAGGCAGCCATGCCCGATCAGGACTACAGGGGACATCCCTACATTCCCAATTCTCTGCCCGCGGTCAAGGCCGAGATGCTGGCCGAAATCGGCGCCAGGTCCATCGAGGAACTGTACCAGGACATCCCCGACCGGCTGCGGTTCAAGGGCCGGATGGACATCCCCGAGGCCATCCCCGCCGAGAGCCGCCTGCGCCGGCACGTGGAGGGCATCCTGGCCCGCAACACCTCCTGCGCGGAGGCCACCAGCTTCCTGGGCGCCGGCTGCTACAACCACTATGTCCCGGCCATCTGCGACGAGGTGAACCGGCGCAGCGAATTCCTCACCGCCTATGCCGGCGAGCCGTACGAGGACTTCGGGCGGTTCCAGGTCCTCTGGGAGTACCAGAGCCTGATGGCCGAGCTCCTGGACATGGACATCTGCAACGTGCCCACGTACGACGGATTCCAGGCTTCCAGCACCGCCCTGCGCATGGCCGGGCGCTACACCGGGCGGACCCGGGCCCTGGTGGCCGGAACGGTGAGCCCGGACAAGCTGCTGGCCATCCGCAACTACTGCGAACCGGTCATGGCCGTGGAGGTCCAGGAGCCCGATCCGGGCACCGGGCTCCTGGACCTGGCCCGCCTGGAAGCGAGCCTGGGCCCGGACACGGCGGCGGTGTACTTCGAGAACCCCGGCTACCTGGGCGGACTGGAGAGCCGCGGGCAGGCGGTGGCCGACCTGGCCCACGCCCGGGGCGCGCTGCTGGTGGTGGGCGTGGACCCGAACTCCCTGGGGGTGCTGGCGCCCCCCAGCCAGTACGGCGCCGACCTGGTGTGCGGCGACATCCAGACCCTGGGCAACCACATGAGCTTCGGGGGCGGCATGGGCGGCTTCATCGCCTGCCGGGACGAGGAGAAGCTGGTGCTGGAGTTTCCCAGCCGCCTGTTCGGCATCTCCACCACCGCCGAGCCCGGGGAATACGGCTTCGGCGACGTGGCCTACGAGCGCACCTCGTTCGCCCACCGGGAGCAGGGCAAGGAGTTCGTGGGCACCGCCGCGGCCCTGCACGGCATCACCGCCGGGGTCTACCTGGCCCTCATGGGCCCCCAGGGCATGCGCGACCTGGGGGTGCACCTGCTGCAGAAGGCCCAGTACCTGGCCCGGCGCCTCGGCGCCCTGCCCGGGGTCAAGGCCCCGGCCCTGGCGGCGCCGTTCTACAAGGAATTCACCGTGGACTTCAACGGCACCGGGCGCAACGTGGCGGAGCTGAACCGGCGCCTCCTGGAGCACGGCATCTTCGGGGGCAGGGACCTGTCGGCGGACTTCCCGGGCCTGGGCCAGGCGGCCCTGTACCTGCGTCACCGAGCAGGTGGCCCAGGAGGAGATCGACCGTTTCATCACCATCCTCTCCGCCATCCTGGGAGGGAACTGACATGGCCAAGCGCTGCGCGAAAGTGCGTCACGGGTTCCACCAGGCCAAGTGGGACGAGGAAGTTATCTTCGGACTCCACAAGCCCGGCGAGCGCGGGCTGGCGGTGGCCCCGGTGGAGCCGGGCATCGCCGCCGAGGCGGGGGACGGCCTGGGCGCGCTGCCCCCGGCCCTGGTGCGCAGGACCCCGCCCGGCCTGCCGGAGGTGGGCCAGATGCGGGTGCTCAAGCACTTCCTGCGCCTGTCCCAGGAGAACCTGGGGGCCGACCTGAACGTCGACATCGGCCAGGGCACATGCACCATGAAGTACAGCCCCAAGGTAAACAACGCCCTGGCGGCCAGCCCGCGCCTGGCGGACCTGCATCCCCTGCAGGACCCGGCCACCGTCCAGGGGGCCCTGGAGGTGATGCACAGCCTTGAAGTGGACCTGGAAATCTCCGGCATGGACCGCTTCAGCCTGCAGCCCGCCTCCGGCTCGTCGGCCATCCTGAACATCGTCTCCATCATCCAGGCCTACCATCGGGACCGGGCGAGGCCCAGGTCCGCGACGAGATGATCACCACCATCTTCAGCCATCCTTCGGACGCGGCCGCGGCGGCGGTGAAGGGCTACAAGGTGATCACCCTGATGCAGGGCCCGGACGGCCTGCCCACCGTGGAGGACCTGCGCCGGGCGGTGGGCCCGCGCACCGCCGGGCCGCCCACGACCAACCCCGAGGACACGGGCATCTACAACCCCGGC
>CAWFOJ010000257.1:0-7422 GCA_963816585.1 uncultured Holophagaceae bacterium
GGCCGCCGGCCCCAGGCCCGGCCTGCGGCCCGGACTCAGCGCCCGGCGCGCCGCCCTGCAGGCCTGCCCCGCCTGCGGGCTGGTCACCGCCCTGGGCCAGCGCGGCTGTGCCGGCGCTGCGGCGCCACCCTGCACAGCCGCAAGCCGGACAGCCAGGGCCGCACCCTGGCCCTGCTCACCACCGCGGCCATCCTCTATTTCCCCGCCAACGCCCTGCCCGTGACCCGCGTGCTGTCCCTGGGGCGTCCCCACGAGGACACCATCCTGAGCGGCGTGATCTATTTCCTGCGCACCGGCTCGTGGCCGCTGGCGGTGGTGATCTTCGTGGCCAGCGTGCTGGTGCCCCTGGTGAAGTTCCTGGTCCTGAGCCTGCTGCTGCTCTCGGTGCGGTTCCGCTGGCGCCTGCGGCCCCGGCTGCTGACCGGCCTGTACCGCCTCACCGAGGCGGTGGGACGCTGGTCCATGGTGGACATCTTCGCCATCACCCTGATGGTGGCCATGCTCCAGGCGGGCCAGCTGGCCTCGGTGGTGCCCCGCCCGGGCGCCATGGCCTTCGCCCTGATGGTGGTGGCCACCATCCTGGCAGTGCGCTGTTTCGACCCCCGCCAGGTCTGGGACACCCTGGAGCCTGATCATGGCTGAACCCGACCGGGACCCCGCCGCCGCGCCCGGCCCGGACCTGCCGGAACCCCCGCCCGGGCAGGACCTGCCGGAACCGACGCTGCGGCGGCGCCGGCCCAGCCTCATCTGGTTCATCCCCCTGGTGGCGGCCGTGATCGGCGCCTGGATGGCCTTCAAGTCGTACACCGAGAAGAGCCCCACCATCACCATCACCTTCCAGAGCGCCGAAGGGCTGGAGGCGGGCCAGACCCGGATCAAGCACAAGGACGTGGAAGTGGGCCGGGTCACCGCCATCCGCCTCAGCCCCGACTTCAGCCGGGTGGTGGTCACCGCCGAGCTGACCCGGGAGGCCTACGCGCTGCTGTCGGAGAACAGCCGGTTCTGGGTGGTGCGGGCCCGCATCAGCAGCAACGGCATCTCCGGCCTGGGCACCCTGCTGTCCGGCGCCTACATCGGCATGGACCCCGGGGCCCCGCGGGCAAGATGCAGCGGGATTTCAAGGGGCTCGAGACCGCCCCCATCCTGCTACCCCCACCATGCCCGGCGCGCTGGTGGAACTGCGGGCCGAGAAGCTGGGCTCCCTGAACGTCGGCTCCCCGGTGACCTTCCGGCAGATCCCGTCGGCGAGGTGGAGGGCTTCGACCTGGATCCGGGAGGGCAGTCGGTGCTCATCAAGGTCCAGATCAACGCGCCGTACCACAAGCTGGTCCACCGCGACACCCGGTTCTGGGACGCGGCGGGGTGGACCTGAGCCTGGACGCCAACGGCCTGAGGCTGCACTCCGACTCCCTGGTGCAGCTGTTCCTGCCGGCGGCATCGCCTTCGAGAACCCGGCCGTGCCAGGATCGCCGACCTGGCGCCACCCCGGGCCAGCCTTCACCCTGTTCCCCAACCGGGACAAGGCCTTCGAAAAGGTCTACCCGGACCGCCACTACTTCGTCCTGTATTTCGACGAATCCATCCGCGGCCTGGCCCGGGGGGCGCCGGTGGAGTTCCGGGGCCTGAAGGTGGGCGCAGGTGGAGGACTTCCGCCTGGAATTCCGACCGCCGGGAGCTGGAGGGCCGGATCCCGTGCTCATCGCCCTGGAGCCGGAGCGGTTCGGCCTGCAACGACGACCAGGGCGGCTCCTTGGAATCGCTCATGGCCAACGCATGGTGCGCAAGGGGTTCCGGGCCCAGCTCAAGACCGGATCGCTGCTCACCGGCAACCGGTTCGTGGACCTGGGGTTCTATCCCAAGGCCCCGGCCCGGGTCCTGGGCCGCGCGGGATCCTACCCGGAGATCCCACCCTCCCCTCCACCATGGGTTCCCTGGTGGACAGCCTGACCTCCCTGTCCGAGCGCCTGGAGCGGCTGCCCCTGGAGGACCTGGTCGACCAGGCCCGGGCCACCCTCCCGGCCCTGCGGGACACCCTGAACCAGATCCGGGCCCTGGCGGCGCGCCTGGACACCGAGACGGCGCCCCAGGTGCAGGCCACCCTGGCCCAGGCCCAGGCCACCCTGGGGGCCCTGGAGCGCGGCCTGGGCTCCGGGTCGCCCGCCCAGGGAGACCTGCGCCAGGCCCTGGACGCGTTCGCCCAGGCGGCCCGCGCCTTGCGCGACCTGGCGGACACCCTGGAACGCCATCCGGAATCCATGATCTTCGGCAAAGGCAACACAGCCATGATCCGCTCAGCTTGCCCGTCCTGGCCCTGGCCGCCGCCCTGGGCTGCCTGTGGCCGTCCTCCTCGCCGCCAGTGGTGTTCCACACGCTGCGGCCCCTGACCCTGGAGGGCGCCCCCCCGGCGCGCACCGGCCTGGCGGTGGAAGTGCTGCCGGTGCGCCTGCCGGAGGTGCTGCAACGGCCACAGATGGTGGTGGCCCGGGGATCCCGGACGCTGGGGCTCCTGGAGTCCCAGCGCTGGGGCAACCCCCTGGACCGGGACATGCAGCGGGTGCTGGCCCAGGACTTGGCCCTGCTGCTGGGCAGCGACGCGGTGGTGCCCAGCCCCTACGGGGACCAGGTGGGCGCCGCCTTCCGGGTGGAGGTGGAGGTCCTGAGCTGCGACGCCCGGGCCGGCGGCGGGCTCACCCTCGAGGCCTTGTGGCTGGTGACCCGCGCCGGTGGGGGTCCCGCCCTGGTGGTGCGCCGCACCACCCTGGTGGAACCCCTGGCGGGTCCGGACGCCGAGGCCCTGGCGGCGGCCCACAGCGGCCTGGTGGCGGCCCTGGCCAAGGAGATCGCCGGGGCGCTCCTGGCCGCCCGGCCGGCCTGAAACCGAGCCGCATCCATTCGAGGTGACCTTGTGGCAAATTAGGCTACGCGGTCACGCACGCTTGCCAGAAGCACACCATTTGAGCGGCCCCCGATCCGGCGTCCGTCCATTCGCTGTGGCGAGCTGGCGCTGCATCCGTCCAGCCGGGTGCTCCCAATTGATCCACTTGAACTTATGGGTAAATCCACTTTTCTCTGCGTCTCCCTGGCTCCGCGTCCCCCAGGATTGTTTTTTCGATGGATTTGCTGACTGCTAAGGGAATTGATCGAATGAATCGGGATTTTCAGCAAAAATCCAATGCTGGAGGACGCGGAGGCAGGGAGGCGCGGAGAAGAGAAAATACCTTCGCACATCAGCCTTTCCAATGGGCGGGGGCTGGCTGAACAGAGACCCGGCGCGCACGGTCCGGTTATGACGTTATAGAGAAGGCTTCTCATTTGACCGAAATAACTGGCCGAATATGTTGCTCTCTTGAAAAGGTCCAGACCCTTATATTTGGCGGGATAGAGCGTACGGAATATTCAAATAAATATATCGATAAATTGTATAAGCCTAACAATAATAATTTTTAAACTAATATTTAACCACCTTCCTAGCTCTTTGTACTTACCGACTTACAATTCCATTGTTCCTTCCCAACTCAACTGAGCTTTCCTGCCCGGAGGTCGGCCGATGCTCAAGTCCCTCAAGATCGATCCCAGCAAATGCACGGGCTGCCTGCAGTGCGAGATGGCATGCGCGTACAAGCACCACAAGACTTTCAACACCGGCAGGTCCCGGATCAAGGTCTTCTCCTTCGAGCGGGAGGGGCGCAAGGTCCCCTATACCTGCACCCAGTGCGACGAAGCCTGGTGCCTGCATGCCTGCCCGGTGGAAGCCATCCGCAAGGACCCCAAGACCGGGGCCAAGGTGGTCCTGGAAGACCGGTGCGTGGGCTGCAAGGTCTGCACCATCGCCTGCCCGTTCGGCACCGTGAACTACCTGGCCAAGGCCGGCAAGGTGCAGAAATGCGACCTGTGCGAGGGCGAGCCCGCCTGCGCCGCGGCCTGCCCCACCGGGGCCATCACCTATGTGGACGCCGATTGGACCGGCCTGGGCAGGATGCGCCAGTGGGCGGCCAAGACCGATTCGCAGCCGGCGACGGTTTGAGGGGGATGCCATGACCTACACCAAGAAAATCCTGCGCGTGAACCTCACCCAGGGCACCTGCCGCGTCGAGCCGCTGAACCTGGAATGGGCCGGCCAGTACCTGGGCCAGCGGGGCCTGGCGACCAAGGACATTGCGCCGAGGTGGATCCCAAGGTCGATCCGTTCGCCCCCGAGCAACAAGCTGATCTTCGCCACCGGCCCCCTCACCGGCACCGCCGCCTCCACCGGCGGGCCGCTACTCGGTGATCACCAAGGGCCCGCTCACCGGCGCCATCGCCTGCTCCAATTCCGGCGGCTTCTTCGGCGCCGAGCTGAAATTCGCCGGCTGGGACATGATCATCTTCGAAGGCCGCGCGCCCAAGCCGGTGTACCTGCTCCTCGAGGACGCCCAGGCCACCCTGGTGGACGCCTCGCCACCTGTGGGGCAAGACCGTGTGGGAGACCGAGGAGGAGATCAAGAGCCAGTCACCAGGATCCCCAGTTGCGGTGGCCAGCATCGGCCGGGCCGGGGAGAACGGGCGTGCTGTTCGCCTGCATCGTCAACGATCTGCACCGGGCCGCCGGCCGTTCCGGGGTGGGCGCGGTGATGGGCTCCAAGAACCTCAAGGCCGTCGCCGTGCGCGGCACCCGCACCGACGCCTACGCCCCGGCGGACCCGAGGCCGTTCTTCCAGGCGGTGGACGCCGGCAAGGCGGTGCTCGCGGCCAACGGGGTTACCGGCCAGGGCCTGCCCACCTACGGCACCCAGGTGCTGATGAACGTCATCAACGAGCTGGGCGCCTTCCCCACCCACAACGCCAGGGACGTGCAGTTCGAGGGCGCCCGGGCCATCTCCGGGGAGGCCATGCACGAGAACCGCGGCCCACCGACGGCAAGGCCAACCTGGTCACCAACGCCGGCTGCTTCGGCTGCACCATCGCCTGCGGGCGGATCTCCCGGATGGATCCCGAGCACTTCTCCATCAAGGGCAAGCCCCTGTACCAGGGGGCCTCGGGCGGCGTGGAGTACGAGGCCGCCTGGGCCCTGGGCGGCGCCTGCGGGGTCGACGACCTGGAAGCCCTCACCTACGTGAACTTCCTGTGCAACGAAGACGGCCTGGATCCCATCACCCTGGGCTCCACCATCGCCGCGGCCATGGAACTCTATGAGACCGGCGCCCTGACCCGGGAGGAAGCCGGACTCGAGCTGCCCTTCGGTTCCGCCGAGGCGCTGGTGAAGCTGGGCGAACTCACCGCCCGGGGCGAAGGCTTCGGACGGACCATCGGCCTGGGTTCCAAGCGCCTGTGCGCCCAGTACGGCCACCCGGACCTGTCCATGACCGTCAAGGGCCTGGAGTTCCCCGCCTACGACGGCCGCAGCCTCCAGGGCATGGGCCTGGAATACGCCACGTCCAACCGGGGCGCCTGCCACGTGCGGGGCTACATGGTCTCCCCGGAGGTGCTGGGCATCCCGGTGAAGCTGGAACCCGCCGCCACCGAGGGCAAGCCGGCCATGCTCAAGGCCTTCCAGGACTTCACCGCGGTGGTGGACTCGGCCGGCATCTGCCTGTTCACCACTTTCGCCTGGTCGCTGGCCGACATCCAGCCCCAGATCCAGGCCGCCTGCGGCCCGGAATGGACCCCGGAGAAGCTGCTGGAGACCGGCGAGCGGATCTGGAACCTGGAGCGCGCCTTCAACCTGGCCGCCGGCTTCACCGCCAAGGACGACACCCTGCCCAAGCGCATGCTCACCGAGGAATGCAAGACCGGCCCCCAGAAGGGCAAGGTGGCCCAGATCGGCGTCATGCTGCCGGAGTACCTACCGGGTGCGCGGCTGGACCGCCGAAGGGGTGCCCACCCCCGAGACCGCCACCCGCCTGGGCATCTGAACCGCAAGGGCGGCCCGGAGTCCACGCCCCGGGCCGCCGACTTGGGAGTCCCATGAGATACCTGATCATCGGCGCCGGCCCCGCCGGCGTTACGGCTGCCGAGGCCCTGGCCAAGGCCGACCCCGCCGGGGCCATCACCCTCCTCAACGGGGAACCGGGCGCGCCCTACGCCCGCATGGCCATCCCGTACCTTCTGGCCGGCAAGATCCAGGAAGCCGACACCCATATCCGCCCGGACCTGTCCCACTATTCCCGCCTGGGCATCCGCCTGGAACACGGGCGCGCCCGGGCCGTGGATTCGGCGGCGCGCACGGTGGCCCTGGAAGACGGCCGCACCCTGCCCTACGACCGGCTGCTGGTGGCCACAGGCTCCACCCCGGCCCTGCAGAAGATCCCCGGCATCGACCTGCCCGGGGTGCACACCTGCTGGACCCTGGAGGATGCCCGCTACCTCCTCGCCAGCGCCCGGCCGGGCTTGCGGGTGGTGCAGATGGGCGCCGGCTTCGTGGGGTGCATCATCCTGAAAGGGCTGGTGTCCCTGGGGGTGGACCTGACCGTGCTGGTGCGCAGCGGGCGCATGGTGTCCCGGATGATGAACCCCGAGGCCAGCGGCCTGCTGCGCCGCTGGTGCGAGACCAAGGGGGTGCGGGTCCGGGTCAATACCCTGCCCCAGGCCATCACCCGGGAGCCGGACGGTCTGCGCATCCATCTGGGCGGCGGCGAGACCCTGGCGGCCGACTGGTACCTGTGCCTGGTGGGGGTGAACCCGGCCCTGGGGTTCCTGGCCGGAAGCGGCGTGGCCACCGGCTCCGGGATCCACGTCGACGAGACCATGCGCACGTCCGTTCCGGACATCTACGCCGCCGGGGACGTGGCCGAATTCCTGGACTGCCTCACCGGCCAGCCCACGGTGAACGCCATCCAGCCCAACGCCGTGGAGCAGGGACGGGTGGCCGCCCTGAATATTCCTCGTTTCGGCCTTATTTCACCGTACTAAAGGCATACACGGTGTGCGACACGTAGGTTTGCCCCGGACGAAGGGTCGTCGAGGGAAATGACGGTTCGTTGGGCGCGTCTGGATAATGCTGCGTCTCCAGGGTGAGGCCCGTGCGGTGCTTGAACACCGTGCCTTTGCCGGCCGGCAGGCCGTCCAGGAAGTTCCCCGAGTAGAATTGCAGTCCAGGCTCGGTCGTCTTCACCGTGAGCACGCGTCCGCTGAGCGGATCGCTGAGCACCGCCGCGATCGTCATCGCGCCAGGCTTCGGCTTCACCAGCACCCAATTGTGGTCATAGCCGGGGCCGTAATGAATCTGCTCGTTGTTGTCGTCTATATGTGCGCCGATAACCGTCGGCTTACGAAAATCGAACGGCGTCCCCGCTACCGGTTGCAACACGCCCGTGGGGATCAGCGTTGCATTGACCGGCGTGAACTTGTTGGCGTTGATCTTCAGCACCTCGTCGAGGATGGGGTGCTCCGTGTCGCCCGAGAGATTGAAATAGCTGTGGTTCGTCAGGTTAATGATCGTCGGCT
>CAWFOJ010000258.1:0-12540 GCA_963816585.1 uncultured Holophagaceae bacterium
CGCCCGTCGAACCGGTGCCCGATCTTGGTCTTCATGATCATGCAGGTCTTCCAGCGGTCGTTCTCCCGCTCCGCCTCGGTGGCGGTCTGTTCGGTGTCGGTGCTGCTCTTGGCCAGCACCGCCAGGTGCGAGTGCAGCCCCGGGGGCAGGGCCTCGCGCCGCAGCGCCTTGCGCAGCAGGCGGTGCACCACCAGGTCCGGGTAGCGGCGGATGGGGCTGGTGAAGTGCAGGTAGTCGTCCAGGGCCAGGCCCGAATGGCCGATGTTGTCGGCGCTGTACTCGGCCCGCTTCAGGCTGCGCACCAGCAGGGTGTTGAGCATGGCCTCCAGGGGGCCGCCGCGGATCTTCTCCAGCATGGCGTTGAGCACGTCCGGGGTGGGGTCGTCGTAGGGGCGCAGCAGGCCGAAGGCCCCGGCCACTTCCTTGAACGCCTCCAGCTTCAGGGGATCCGGCTGGTCGTGGATGCGGTAGATGGTGGGGATCTTGCTCCGGGTGAAATAGCGCGCCACCGCCTCGTTGGCCAGCAGCATGAACTCCTCGATCATGCGGTGGGCGTCGTGGTGGGGGTAGCGGCGGGCGTCCACCGGGCGCCCCTCCGGGTCGAAGATGAACTCGATCTCGTCCGTGTCCAGGTCCAGGGCCCCTCGCTTCAGGCGGATCCGGGTAAGGCCGCGGGACACCTGCAGGGCCTCCTCCAGCATGGCGCACGCCTCGTCCCCCAGGGCCTCCCGGGCCGGCCGGTCACGGTCCATGCAGGCGGCCTTCACCTGGTCGTAGCTCAGGCGCTTGCGGGAACAAATGACCGACTCGCAAAGGCGCGTCTCCACCACCTCCAGGTCCGGGGACAGGGTGATCCAGGCGCTGAGGGTGAGCCGGTCCAGGCCCTCCTGCAGGCTGCACAGCTCCCCGGACAGCCGCTCCGGCAGCATGGGGATGACCTGGTCCGGGAAGTACACCGAGGTGCCCCGGGCCCGGGCCTCCAGGTCCAGGGGGCTGCCTTCGGCCACGTAGTGGCTCACGTCGGCGATGTGCACTCCCAGGATCCAGCCGCCCCCTTCCTCCCTGGGCAGGACCTCCAGGCTGATGGCGTCGTCGAAGTCCCTGGCGCTGGGCGGGTCGACGGTGACGGTCAGCAGGGTCCGCAGGTCCTCGCGCCCCTGGATCCAGTCCGCCGGGATGGCGGTGGGAAAGGGCGCCAGCTGGTCCATGACCGTCCCGGGGAATTCGGTGCGCAGGTTGAACAAGGCGGCGGTGAGCTTGTTCTCGATCTTCAGGTCGGTGGGGCGGCCCAGGCGGGCCACCACCTTGCCCCGGATCTGCTGGGCGGAGGGGTCCGGGTCCAGCAGGACGCTCACCAGGTCCCCGTCCCCGGCCAGGTCGCTGGCCGGCACGCTGACGATCTGGGACAGGCGGGGCTCCAGGGGCACCGCGCTCCAGCCCCAGGCCTGCTTCTGCAGGTGGGCGGGGACCGGGTTGGGGTTGCGGGACAGCACCTTGACCACCCGGGCCCGGGGCCGGCCGTCGAAGGTGAGTCCGGTGATCTCCCCCAGGACCCGGTCCCCGTGGATGGCCCCGTGGGCGTCCCGCCAGTCCACCAGCAGGTCCAGTTCCTGGCGCTTCGCGCCCTGCGCCCCGGGGCGCAGGAAGCCCATGGTCCCTTCCGGATGGCCCAGGAAGGTGGCCTCGAACGTCTCGGAGATGCGCAGGGCCGGCCCGGCGGGGGGCTGGGGCCCGGCGCTGGGCTGGGGCGGCGCCGGGCGGAGCGGGTGGCCCTCCGGGCGGGAACGACCGGAAGAAAACGCGGATCGGGGCTTGGGGGACGGTTTGTGGCGGACCATGGCACCAGCCTAACAGCCCCTGGATGGGGATTCGGGGGGTGGGTGGATAGTATGAAGGGATGCGCGTCGCTTTGCTTCGCCTCTCCGCCCTGGGGGACATCCTGCGGGTGCTGCCCGCCTGGGCGGAGCTGCGGGAGGCCTTCCCCCAGGCCCGCTTCCAGGCGGTGGTGGAGGACCGCCACGCCTTCCTGCTGGCGCCCATGCCCTGGCTGGAGCCGGTGCCGGTGCGCCGGCGGGCCCTGGGGCGCCCCTGGACGGCCCTGGGGGAGCTGCGCCGGGCGGCGGGGGCCATCGCCGGGTGCGAGGCCTCCCTGGACTTCCACGGCATCCTCAAGTCGGCCCTGATCCCCCGCCTGGCGGGGATCGGCGATCGCTGGGGGGACGGGGCCGCCAAGGAAGGGGCCGGTTGGCTCCAGACCCGACCCCTGCCGTTCCGCCACCAGTCCCGCTACGACCAGGCCCTGGGCCTGGCGGCCGCGTTCTGCGCCGCCAACGGGCGCCCCGGCCTGGGGGGCCGGTTCCGCCCGGTGCTGCGCGACGCGCCCCTGCCGGAGCCGGGCCCGGTATGGGGGGAAGGGGGCGGGCCCCGGGTGGTGCTGGTGCCGGGGGCATCCCGGCGGGGAGCCAGCAAGCGCTGGCCCCTGCGCCACTGGCTGACCCTGGCGGCGGCGTTGCGGGGCCGCTGCCGGCTGCGCTGGTCCCTGGGCCCCGAGGAAGCGGACCTGCGCCCTTGGCTGCCGGAGGCCACCGGGGTGCCGGCCCTGCCGGAGACCGGCCTGTGGACCCTGGCCGCGGCCCTGCGCCAGGCGGACCGGGTGGTGGCGCCGGACACGGGGCTGTTGCACTTGAGCGTGCTGCTGGGCGTTCCGGTCCTGGCTTTGTTCGGCGGCTCCGATCCGGTGGTGGCGGGGCTGCCGGAAGGGACCGGCCGGATTTTGCGCACCGGGATCGAGTGCTCCCCCTGCCGGGAGCGGGGCTGCCAGCGCAGGCAGTGCCTGGAAGAGCTCCTGCCCGGGAGGGTTGTCGCGGCGCTGGAGCTGTAGACCGAATGCCGTCTCAGGCCCGGCGCCAGGCGACGGTGCCGTCCTTCCTGTCCTCCAGGACGATGCCCATGCCCTTCAGCTGCTCGCGGAGGCGGTCCGCCTCGGCCCAGTGCTTGTTGGCCTTGGCGGCCTTGCGGGCCTCGATGAGGGCCTCCACCTGGGCGTCGGCCTGCAGTTCCTCGTGGGGCCAGCAGGCGAACACCGCGTCGGTCTCGTCCAGGAACGCCAGCACCGCGTCCCGCTCCTCCCGGGTGAGGGCCACCCGGTCGTCCTGGGCGTTCAGGTCGGAAATGAAGGTGAACAGGGCCGCCAGGGCCTCGGGCGTGTTCAGGTCGTCGGCCAGGGCGGACCAGAAGGCCTCCCGGGCCTCCTGCAGGCGCCCCAGGGGCTCCACCGCCTCCTTCCAGGTGCCCTGGCCGAAGGCCGCGCCCGCCTCCTCCATGCGCTTGCGGAACACCCGGATGCGCTTGAGGGCCTGCTCGGAGGCCCTGAGGCCGTCCAGGGAGAAGTTCAGCACCTTGCGGTAGTGGTTGCTCTGGATGGTGAAGCGGAACGCCAGCGGGTCGAAGCCCTTGGCCTCCAGGTCGCGCAGAGTGTAGAAGTTGCCCAGCTTCTTGGACATCTTCTCCCCGTCCACCAGCAGGAACTCGCCGTGCACCCAGGTGTTCACCCAGGTGTGGCCCAGGCAGCCCTCCGACTGGGCGATCTCGTTCTCGTGGTGGGGGAACACCAGGTCCATCCCGCCGCTGTGGATGTCGATGCGCTCGCCCAGGAGCTCGATGCCCATGGCCGAGCACTCGATGTGCCAACCCGGCCGCCCATGCCCCCAGGGGCTGTCCCACCAGGGCTCCCCGGGCTTGGCGGCCTTCCACAGCACGAAATCCTGCACCGCGTCCTTCTCGTACTCGTCCGCGTCCACCGAGATGCCCAGCTGCATGCCCTCCCGGTCCAGGCGCGCCAGGCGCCCGTACTGGGGCAGGCCGGCGATGCGGTAATAGACGCTGCCCTCCCGGAGGTAGGCCAGGTCCCTGCGCTCCAGCTCCTGGATCAGGCGGATCATCTGGGGGATGTACCCGGTGGCTTTGGGGGTGTAGCTGGGGGGCAGGATGCGCAGGGCCGCCGTGTCCTCCTGGAAGGCGGCGGTGTAGCGGTCGGTGAGCGCGCGCATGGCCGCGTGCCGCTCCTCGTTGCCGGCGCCGGGATCCACGTCCTTCTGGGAATCCCGGATGATCTTGTCCTCCACGTCGGTGATGTTCATGCAGTGGCGCACCTGGTAGCCGCTGGCCAGGAAGGCCCGCTTCATCAGGTCCTGGAACAGGAAGGTCTTCAGGTTGCCGATGTGGGCGTAGTTGTAGACGGTCGGGCCGCAGGTGTAGAGGGAGATCACCCCCGGCACCAGGGGGACCACCGGCGCCACCGTCCGGGTGAGGGTGTTGTACAGGGAGAGGGTGCGCAGGGGGCTCATGTCCTAAAGCTAAGCACCAAACCGGACGGGCGTCACCTGGAGGCTCCTAGAGCGCGCCGCGCACCAGCTCCAGCATGGCGTCGGGGAGGGTGCGCCCGCGGCCGTCGGGGCCCACCACCAGGTGGACCGTCTCCCCTTCCGCCAGGCGCACCCCGTCCCGGGAAACCTCGTAGCCGAACACCACCTTCCGCCGGCCCGCCTCCCGCACCCAGGTGCGGATCTGCACCAGCTCGTCGTACCGGGCCGGGGCCCGGTACCTGACCTTCAGCTCCCCCACCGCCATGGAGACCCCCTGGGCCTCCCACTGGGCGTAGCTCTGCCCCAGCTGGCGCAGCAGGTCCGAGCGGCCCAGCTCCATCCACACCGGGTAGACCGCGTGGTGCACGATGCCCATGGCGTCGGTTTCGGCATAGCGGACTCGGAGGGTGGTGGTGCTGGTGACCGGCATGGCTCCATGGTGCCCCGGCCCGGACGCCGCAGCCAAGGACTCAAATCACCGAAATTGCCGGTTGTGCGGGGGCGAAGGACGGCTATTGTTGAACCCATCAACGTGGCTTGCCAGAAATCCCCCCGTCCCCGGGGCTGTTCCCTCGGAGGTCCCGCATGAAGACCGGCCATGCCTTCACGGCCCTGGTGACCTTGGGCCTGGCCGCCTGCGCGGGCACCCAGGGTGGCGTGTCCACCACGGGCGGCGATCCGGCCGCCATCCGCATCTCCCCAGCCGGGGTCGGCACCCTCGCCCTGGGCGGCGACTGAATCTCCCGAGGAGTCCCCATGCGGTCAGCCCTGGCATCCGTGATCCTGATGGCCTCCCTGCCGGCCTGGTCCCAGGGGGTGGAGAAACACTTCTACCTGGACGTCCACTGGTTCTCCCCGAGCATCCAGGGGCACTTCGACGACACCTCCGGCAGCAACCCAATCAACGTCGACCTGAAGAACGACCTGGGGCTCGCCAAGGACCAGACCAAGCTGGGGTTCGGCGCCGAGTACCAGGGCACCCGCTTCGCCCTGGAACTGTCCCGGGACGAGCAGACCTACAAGGGCAGCAACCGGATCACCCAGGACATCGTCGTCAACGGCCAGACCTTCACCGCCAACACGGTGGTCACCTCCAGCCTCAAGGCCACCAACAACACCTTCAACTGGACCATCCGCTGCCTGGCCCTGGAGCACGTCTGGGTGGGCATCGACCTGGGCGCCCGGGTCACCCAGTTCGAGATCGACGCCACCGGCCTCAACCCGCCCACGGGCATGGAAGTCACCGCCACCTACAAGACGGCGCTGCCCATCCCCCAGATCGGCCCGTCCGTGGGCTTCCAGGCCGCGGACGACCGGGTGCTGGGGCGCGCCTATTTCCACTTCCTCACGTACGAGGGCGCCACCTACACCCACCCGGCGGCGGACCTGCGCTTGTTCCCCGTCTCCTGGCTGGGGCTGCGGGTGTTCGCGGAAGCGGAACACTTCAAGATCCCCCAGGGGTCCATCAAGAGCGACCTGGACGTCGATCTGGACCGGGCGGGCACCGGCCTGGGGGTGGTGGTGAGATTCTAGTCATCGGAACCGAAGCGTCCGTCCTGGGCACAAGCGCCCCTGGCGGAGCAAGCTAGAACCGGAGGGCGAGGCCGGTTTCAAGGGTGGCGTAGGCGGTGCCGTCGATGTTGATGTAGGTGTAGCGCACGCCGAAGGAGAAGGTGCGGCTGAGGTCCAGGCCCAGCCCCACCGCCGTCCCCAGCTGGAAGGCGGTGCGGTACCTGGAGGTGGCGGTGCCGCCCACCGGCTGGAGGTTGGCGTCCAGCTGGCTGCTGGCGCTGGTGGTGACGAATTCGTAGCTGGTGCCCATGAGCCCGGCCAGGACGTAGAGCTTTTCCAGGCCCCGGAAGGGCAGGTGGTAGTGCAGGTCCACCCCCAGGGCGGCGGAATCCGCCGAAAGGGTCAGGACGCTGGCGCCCCGGAAGGTGGTGTTGGTGACCTTGGGGAAACGGATGAAACTGACATAGGACTGCACCTGCCAGCCGTCCTTGATGTCGTTCTCCACGAACAGGGCCCCGCCGAACCCGGCGCGGTTGTCCAGGTCCTTGAAGTCCTGGGAGGGCGAGGCGCCCAGGACCTTCACGCCCACGCGCCAGTCCTTCGTCTCCTGTTCCCCGATCATGTGCAGATGGGGGCTCGGGTTGGCCGTGCTGCCGTCGTCCAGGACCTTGAGGGCCCGGATCTCGCCGTCGGTCAACTGGGGTTCCTGGGCGCGGAGCGGAGCAGCCCCGGCCAGGCACACCCAGGCCAAGGCCAATCCCCAACCTGGTGGCCTGATCATCGGTACTCCCGTGGGAGAAGGGTACTCAAAGGTAAAATATAAACTAAAAATAAAATTAAGGCTCCCCGGGCCTTCCGCAATGGCCTCGGGAAGAAATCTTCAGAAGTCTTTCACCCCGCCTCCCGCATGGTGGGGAAGGCGCAGGCGCAGACCTTCCAGCTCGTCCTGCTGGGCTTCCCGTTCCGGCCTGGGCGGGGGGGGCGGCGGCTGGCTGGACGGGGGGGGCGGCGGCGCCGGGTCGGCCACCAGGGTCTGCAGGTCGTGGCTGGCTTCCGGGTTCCCGGGCCGTTCCAGCAGCGCCCGCTCCAGCAGGGAGCGGGCCTCCTCCCGGCGGTTCAGCGCCGCCTGGGCCCGGGCCGCCATGAGCAGCGCCGGCACGCGCCAGGGGGGCAGGGGCCGGGGCGCCCCCTGGCCGGTGAGGGGGGCCAGGGCGTCCAGGGCCTCCCGCCAGGCGCCGGCGCGCAGGTCGATCTGGGCCGCCAGCAGGCGGTGGCGGGGATCGCCGTCCCGGGGCGCCCAGTGCCGGGCCGAGTCCAGGTTCCCCCGTTCCAGGGCCGCCTGGGCCAGCCAGGCCTGGAGGCTCGGGGGCAGGGGCGGGGCGGCCTGGGCCGCCCCGCCGGCGCCCAGGACCAGCGCCAGCCCCAGGATGGGCCGCCAGGTGCGCATGGGCTTGCCGGCGCCGGCCAGCCACAGGGCCAGCCCCGCCAGGGCCAGCCAGGCGCCCCATTCCGGGTGCGCCGGCCATGGGGACCGCCCCAGGGGCAGAGGGGCCCGCCCCTGGGCCAGAGCCTGGAACAAGCCCCCCAGGTCGGCGCCCGGGTCCAGCACCCGGCCCCCGGTGCGCCGCGCCAGGTCCGCCAGGAAGTCCGGGCGCGCCAGGCTCACCGGGGCAGGGCCGGGGTGGTCCGGGTCCGGCGGCACCGCCTGGGTGACCGGCTGGCCCAGGGGGACCGTGTACACCGGCAGCCCGGCCTTGCCCAGGGCGGCCGCCGCCCGCTCCAGGGCCGCCGCCGGATCCTGCACGGTCTCCTCGCCGTCGCTCAGGACCAGCATCGCCGCCGGCTCCCCCGGGGCCACCCTTGCCCCGGCCTGGGACAGGCCCAGGCCCAGGGCCGTGCCCGGAGAGCCCACCTGCCCCGGCCGCAGGGCCTTGAGGGTGTCCCGCAGCAGGCCCAGGTCCTCCCCGGGAGGCAGCACCGGCACCGCGTCGCCGGTGAGGGCGTCCAGGCTGAAGCGCACCCCGGGGCTGGGCCGGGACCACAGCCGGTCCAGGACCCGGGTGGCCGCCTCCCAGCGGGTGGCGCCGGCGCAGTCGGGCACCAGCATGGACCGGCTGGCGTCCAGCACCACCAGCACGGTCAGGCGCGGCACCTCCGGAGCGCCCCAGCGGGGCTCCGCCAGGCCCAGCCCGGCGCCCGCCAGCACCAGGCCCAGGCCCAGGCCCTGGAGCAGGGGCCTCTGGCCCACCACCCGCACCCCCAGCCCGGGCCGCAGCCAGGCCAGGATGCCCAGGGCCAGGGCCAGGGCGCCCAGGACCGCGGCGATCTCAAGGGCCAGGGGGCAGGTCAGGGGGAGCGGAGTCACGGTGCACCCAGCCAGGCGGGAGGGACCCGCCCGCGCTTGCGGGCCAGGTCCAGGACCAGGGGCAGGGCCAGCAGGCCGGCCGCCAGGAGCGCCCACCGGGCCAGGGGCTCCCCTTCGGTGGGGGGATCCACCGGCAGCATGGTGCCTTCCAGGTGGTCCACCGCCGCCAGGCTGCGGGCCAGGCCCGCCGGGTCGTCCGCAACGAAGAACTCGCCGCCGGTGGCCTGGGCGATGCTCCGCAGGGTGTCCGGGTCGGTGGGCACTTTCAGGCGGGCGTAGCCGCCGCCGGGAATGGGGTAGAGGCTCTCCCCGTTCCCCCCCAGCCCGATGGTGTTGATGCGGATGCCCTGCTCCCGGGCCTGGGCCGCAGCCTCCAGGGGCTGCACCCGGCCCCGGTTCTGGGCGCCGTCGGTGAGCAGCAGGATCACCCGGCTGCGGGCGGGGCTGTCCCGCAGGCGGCGCACGGCGGTCATGAGGGCGTTGCCGATGGCGGTGCCGTCGTCGGGGCTGTCCAGGGTCAGGTGCTCCAGCAGGTACCAGATGCGGGCGTGGTCGGCGGTCAGGGGGCACAGGGTGACCGGGTGGGCGCTGAACAGCACCAGGGCGAAGCGGTCCTCGGGGCGCCCGGCCACGAACTGCCGGATCAGGCGCCGGGCCGCGTCCCAGCGGCTCTCCCGGCCGTCGTCCAGGGCCGCCATGGAACTGGAGCCGTCCAGCACCACGGCGAAGTCCACCACCGGCGCCCGCCCCCGCACCACCCGCCGCAGCTCCGGCCCGGCCGCCGCCGCCACCAGGAGCAGCACCAGCAGGACGGGCAGGGCCCGGGCGCAGACCCGGGCCGCGGTCCCGGCCGGGCGCGGGTTGGGGATGCCCCACCGGTAGCTGGAGCGCAGGGCCAGCCACAGGCCCGGCACCAGGAGGGCCAGAAGGGCAGGGTAGCGCAGGGCGAAGCTCATGGCCGCTCCAGGGCCGCCAGGAGCGCGGCCGGGGCCGGGCCCGCCGGGGCCGGCCCGGCGCCGAACCGGGCCTCGTCCAGGGCCCGGATCCAGTCCCCCCAGGGCGCCAGGCCCCGGGCCCGGCAGGCGTGGGCATCCCAGCTCAGGGCCTGGGGGCCGAAATGGGCGGCCAGGAGGTCCCGTCCGGCGGCGTGGGCCGCGTCCAGGGCGGCCCGGTCCCCGGCAACCGGGGGCCAGTGGCGCAGGAAGGCGCGCCGGGCGGCGCGCCGGTGCCGGCGCCCGGCGCCGCGCCGGTAGCGCCACGCCAGCACCCAGCCCAGGGCCGCCAGGGGCAGCAGCAGGGGCAGCGTCCAGGCCCAGGGGAAGGGCAGGGCGGGCAGCCGGTCCAGGTCCCCGCCCCCCACCCCCATCCAGGGGGCGCCGTAGGGCACCGTGCGGGGCACCGTGACCCGCAGTCCGGCGGTGGCGCGCCCATCCCCCAGATCCAGGGGCGGGATCAGGAACTGGCCGGTGGCCAGGGGCTGCACCGTGAGCCGCCAGCCCCGGCCGTCCGCCAGGGGCTCCACCCGGCGCACCGCCAGGGCCCCGAGCCGGTCTTCCGATGGGCGGGGCAGGGGCGGCTGGGCCGGATCCCCCGGGCGCAGGTCCAGGACGCCCAGGCGGCCCAACTCCAGGGGGGCGGGCAGAGACCAGGCCGCCGGGCTGGTCATGCGCCCCGCTCCTTGAGCCACAGGCCCAGGCGGGTCACCGGATCGTCCAGGATGTTCCAGGCGGCCTGCCGCACCGTGACGGGGAAGCCCGGGTCCGGCCAGTTGGGCAGGTGCCGGTAGTGGGGCATCAGGGGGCGGAACCACACCACCTGGTGCCGGGCGGCGATGGGCTTGATGGGCCCCGCCAGCCCCTGCAGCCCGGCGCCGTTGCTGAGGATCCACAGGCGGTGCCCGCGGCCCCGCCGGCCCCAGTGCCCCAGGGCCTCCTGCCAGGCGGCGGGAGTGGGGATGGCCGGGCTCAGGCCGGCCAGGGCCTCCAGCAGGTGCAGGCCCGGCACCTGGCCGCGCCGGGGGGCGATGCGCAGGGCCGGGCGCCCGGCGTCCCCGGGCACCAGCAGCCCCAGACGGTCCTTGCCGGCGGCCACGGCGGCCTGGGCCGCCGCGCAGATCTCCAGAGCCCAGCGCAGGGGGCTCACCGGGTCGCCCAGGAACATGGACGGGGACGGGTCCACCACCAGCCACAGGATCAGCTCCCGGCTGGTTTCGAAGCGCTTGACGATGGGCTCCCCGGTGCGGGCGGTGAGCGGCCAGTTGATGGCCCGGGGGTCGTCCCCGGGCACGTACGGCCGGTTCTCCACCAGGGTCAGCCCGGCGCCCTTGATGCGGCTGGGGTGCAGCCCCTCGGTGCCGCCGGGCAGCACCTTGCGCAGGCGCAGGGGCAGCCGCCGCAGGCGGGCGAGAAACCGGGGCCAGCCGGGGGGACGGGTCATAGCCCTTGAGTGTAGTGCCGATGCGGCCTGGGGTTGCAGATGCCAACCTGAAGGGCCCGGCGGTGCCGGGATCCGGGAAGCTCGGGCGGTATGGGCCGGGCGCAGCCATTGACAGTTCTGATAATTTATTTATTTTTCCCTTTTGCCTTCCCGTTTTCCCCGGGGACGGCATGGGACGGTTCGTTTCAGCTTGAACCCAGCCGTCGTCCTTCCATCCGAACCTTTTCGAGGACGCATTGATGAAACCGTCGATCAAGCGAACCCTTCTGGCCATGGCGTGGATTTTCACTACCGCCGGCCTGGTCCAGGGGGCCCCGGCAGCCAAGCCGAGCTACGTGAAGCTGGTGCACCAAGGCCCCTTCCCGGGCAAATTCGAGGTGTCCTGGCAGCAGGCGGACAAAGGCGGCAGGAAACGGGTCAACAAGTCCTGGTCCTCCGGGAGCCAGAAAGCCGGCTACGCCTACACCCTCGACCTTCCCGGGGACGCCACCCACGTGCAGATCACCGGCTGGGCCGCCACGCCCATGCCTTGGATTCCCTGGAAAGAGGCCAACATCATGGTCGAAGTTGGGCCTACCAACAAGACCTACACCCTGGCCGGCGCCGTGGCCAGCCCCAGGCTCACGGTTTCCGGCCCCGCGCGCTAGCCTGCCGTGGCCTTCGCCAGCAACCCGCCCCTTTCGAGGACGCCATGAACACATCCATCAAGGCAGCGATCTGGGTCCTGGCCGGCGTGCTCGTTTGCGCCGGGCGGGCCCAGGACGCCCAGAAGATCAACGCCTTCCTCACCAACCTGCAGGATGTGGTGCTGTCCGTCCAGGCCCCGGGAAGCACCCAAAGCTACCCGGGCAAGAGCAACGCCGGCAACAGCGTCATCATCTGCACTCCGACCACCCAGACCCTCGATGGGGACCTGGACTCGGTCACGATCCTGGATCCGACCACCGGCATTGTCTTCCCGGGAGCTCTGTTCCGAGCCAACCAGAAGTTGGCGGAAGGCAACCCCGTCTTCATCTCCCTGGACCGGGGTCCGATCACGGTGTCCCTGGACCTGCCCAACATGGGCGATAAAGACATCCGGACCATCGACAACCCCAGGAATTCCAGCGTCCAGGCGGCGATCCAGGACATCGTCCAGGCCTGGCTCAGAGACCCCGAGAACGCCCAGAATGGCACCGGCTCCCGGCAGAGCTACACAAAAACGAAGGCCTACAGCGCCGAGCAGGTCGCCCTGCAGCTGGGGTTCAGCGCCAAGATGGCGAACGACAAGATCGACCTGAAGGCGAAGGTCAGCCACGATGCCAATTCATCGGTCACCATGATGCTGTACAAGCAGATCTATTACACCGCTACCTTCGATCCCCCGGACGACCTGGCCACCGTGTTCGCGCCCACGGTGACCCTGGCGCAGGTGCAGAAGAACTGCAGCCAGGCTGAACCCCCCGCCTATGTGCAGAGCGTGGATTTCGGCAGGCTTCTCCTGGTCAAGATGACCACCAGCTCGACGGAGACCAGCGTGGACCTGGAAGGAGCCATCGATCATGCCTTCGGGGGGAGCGATGACGACAGCGTCCATGCCGATATGAACGCAAAATACGACCAAATCATCAGCAATTCCACCTTCGAGGTGATCTCCCTTGGGGGGAACGCCCAGGACGCCAGCGGCGTCATGGGCGGCGGAAAGAGCGCCGTCGCCAAGGTGATCAAGGCGATCCAGGATGGTGCCAACTTCAACACCAGGACCCCGGCCTTCCCGATCGCCTACAGAGTCAGGTTCCTGGCGGACAACGCGCCGGCCGGCATGCACTTCAACCTCAACTACACCCAGTGGGACTGCTTCGAACACGCCAACGGCTTCGTCAA
>CAWFOJ010000259.1:0-10475 GCA_963816585.1 uncultured Holophagaceae bacterium
AGGACGGCGTGCCCAACTGGGACGCGGTGAAGAAGGCCATGAAGTAGCCGTCAGGCCAGGGGCCGGGCCCGGCCATGTACGGGTTCAGGGCAGTTCCAGGAAGGCCGGGCCCACGCCGGTGATGCTACCGGCCCCCAGGGTCACCACCAGGTCCCCGGGGCGGGTGGCCGCGTCCAGGGCCTCGGGCAGGTCCTCCACCCGGGCCACGTACCTCGGCTTCCCGCTGGCCGTGGGCCAGGATGGCGTCCACCACCGACCGGCCGGTGACGCCGGGGATGGGCGGTTCGCTGGCGGCGTAGATGTCGGTCACGAACACCAGGTCCGCGTCGAAGAAGGCCCGGCCGAACTCGTCCAGCAAGGCCTGGGTGCGGGTGTAGCGGTGGGGCTGGAAGGCCACCACCAGGCGCCGCTCCGGGAAGCCGTCCCGGGCCGCCCGCAGGGTGGCGGCGATCTCGGTGGGATGGTGGCCGTAGTCGTCCACCACCACCACGCCCTTGCGCTCCCCGCGCTTCTGGAAGCGCCGCTCGGCGCCGGTGAAGCTGGCCAGGCTGGCCCGGATCACGTCCCGCTCCACCCCCAGCTCCATGGCCACGCCGATGGTGGCCAGGGCGTTGAGCACCATGTGGTGCCCGGGGATGCCCAGGGAGAACTCCCCCAGGTCCTGGCCGAAGGCCCGCACCCGGAAATAGGACCTCCAGCCTTCCACGCGCAGTTCCAGGCCCCGTATGTCCACCTGGGGGTTGGTGCCGTAGGTGCGCACCTGGCGCTTGAGCCGGGGCCGCAGGCTGGCCACGTTGGGATCGTCCATGCACACGAACACCGAGCCGTAGAATGGCACTCGGTTGCCGAACGCCGCGAAGGCGTCCATGATCTCCGACAGGTTCTTGTAATGATCCAGGTGTTCCCGGTCCACATTGGTGATGACCCCGATGGTGGGGGTCAGGAGCAGGAAGCTGCCGTCGGATTCGTCCGCCTCCGCCACCAGGAACGGGCCCTTGCCCAGCTTGGCGTTGCTGCCGATGGCGCCCAGCTTGCCGCCGATGACGATGGTGGGGTCGATCCCGCCCTGGCTGAGCACCTGGGCCACCATGCTGGTGGTGGTGGTCTTGCCGTGGGAGCCGGCGATGGCGATCCCGTACCTCATGCGCATGAGTTCCGCCAGCATCTCCCCCCGGGGGATCACCGGGATCTTGGCGGCGCGGGCGGCCACGACCTCCGGGTTGTTGCCCTTCACGGCGCTGGAGATGACCACCACCTGGGCGTTCTCCACCGAGCGGGCGTCGTGCCCGGTGGTCACCTGCACCCCGAGGCTGGCCAGGCGCTGGGTGGTGGGGCTGTCCCGGAGGTCCGAGCCGCTCACCTGGTAGCCGAGGTTGACCAGCACTTCGGCGATGCCCGACATGCCGATGCCGCCGATCCCCACGAAATGGATGCGCTGAATCTTTCCGAACACCGCAGGCTCCCGCTCGATGTTCCCAGGATACCTGCAAGCGGTCCGAAGCACCGGGCGAATGCTGGGGCCTGGCGGCCGGCGCTGGCCGCGGTCCTGGTCCTGGGCGCGGGCCCGGCGGCCCGGGTCCAGGGGGTGGACTACCTGCGCGCCAACTACACCAAGCGCGAGGTGCGCATCCCCATGCGCGACGGCGTGCGCCTGTTCACGGCCATCTTCACGCCCCGGGACGGGGGGCCCTACCCCATCCTGCTGCACCGGACCGGCTACGGCATCGGCCCGTACGGGCCGGAGGCCTTCCCCGACGACCTGGGGCCCAGCGAAGAGCTGGCCCGGGACGGTTACATCTTCGTCTACCAGGACGTGCGGGGAAAGATGATGAGCGAGGGGACCTTCCAGGAGATGACCCCGCTCCAGGACGGGCGGGGGGTGGACGAGGCCACGGACGCCTGGGACACCATCGACTGGGTGCTCAAGCAGGTGCCCGGGAACAACGGGCGGGTGGGCGCCTGGGGCATCTCGTACCCGGGCTTCTACGCCGCCTGCACCCTGGTGGGCTCCCACCCCGCCCTCAAGGCCGTCTCCCCCCAGGCGCCCATGGCCGACCTGTTCGCCGGGGACGACGACCACCACAACGGCGCCTTGTTCCTGGCCCAGACCTTCTGGTACGACGCCATCTACGGCTTCCCCCGCCCTGAGCCCACCGACCAGGAGCCCCGGCCGCCCTTCCCCCCGGACCCGATGGACAGCTACCGGTTCTTCCTGGGCCTGGGGGCGCTGCCCAACGCGGACCGCCGCTACTTCCACGGCCAGGTCGGAGTGTGGAACGAGGACATGGCCCACGGCACCTACGACGCCTACTGGAAGGCCCGGAACCTGCTTCCCCACCTGCGCGACATCGGCCCGGCGGTGCTCACCGTGGGCGGCTGGTTCGACGCCGAGGACCTGTTCGGCACCCTGAAGGTGCACCAGCGGCTGGTGGCGGCCGCCCCCGGGCGCAGCTTCCTGGTCATGGGCCCCTGGGATCACGGGGGCTGGTCCTGGGGCCCGGGGGACACCCTGGGGGAGGCGCAGTTCGGTTCCGCCACCGCCGAGTTCTACCGGGAACGCCTGGAAGCCCCGTTCTTCCGCCGCTACCTCAAGGACGGACCGGACCCCGGCCTGGCCCCGGCGCAGGTGTTCGTGACCGGCAGCAACACCTGGCGCCGGTTCGACGCCTGGCCGCCGCCCGCCACCCGGCCCACGCCCTTGTACCTGCTCCCGGGAGGGGGCCTGGGCTTCCGCCCCCCCGAGGGCCGCACCGGGTCCGACGCCTTCGTGAGCGACCCGGCCCATCCGGTGCCGTTCACCGCCAGCCTCGGGGTCAGGGTCGCGCCCACGTTCATGGTGGAGGACCAGCGCTTCGCCGCCGGCCGCGCCGACGTGCTGGTGTACCAGACGCCGGTCCTGGACCGTCCGCTCACCCTCGCCGGCCCGGTGCAGGCCCGCCTGCGGGTGAGCGTGGGAGGCACGGACGCGGACTGGGTGGTGAAGCTCATCGATGTGCTCCCGCCGGCCGGGACGGACCTCCAGGGCTGCCAGCGCCTGGTGCGGGGCGAGGTGCTGCGCGGCAAGTTCCGGGACAGTCTGGAGGCGCCCCGCCCGTTCGTGCCCGGGCAACCCACCCCCGTGACCTTCACCCTCAACGACGTGTGCCACACCTTCGCCAAGGGGCACCGGGTCATGGTGCAGATCCAGGGTTCCTGGTTCCCCCTGGTGGACCGCAATCCGGGCGCCTTCCTGGACATCTACCACGCCCGGGACCAGGACTTCCGCCCGGTGGAGCAGCGGGTGTACCGCAACGGGGCGCAGCCGTCATGCCTGATGCTGCCAGTCCTGAAGTGACCGATACGGACCTTCACTCTAGATTTTCAAGTGGGCGAGGTGTTCGGAGCTGGTGATGGGCACGTTGGGCTCGTCATGGATGACCTGGCCGTCCAGCAGCTTGATTATCCGGTGGGCGTGGCGGGCGATGTCCTCCTCGTGGGTCACCAGGATGATGGTGTTGCCGCCCCGGTACAGCTCCTCGAACAGGGCCATGATCTCCACGCTGGTCCGGGTGTCCAGGGCGCCGGTGGGCTCGTCCGCCAGCAGGATGGAGGGGTTGTTCACCAGGGCCCGGGCGATGGCCACCCGCTGGCGCTGGCCGCCGGAGAGCTGGTTGGGGAAGTGGTCGGCGCGGGGTCCGAGGCCCACGTTTTCCAAGGCCTTGAGGGCCTGGCGGTGCCGGTCCCGGGCGTGCATGCCGGCGTAGATGAGGGGCAGTTCCACGTTCTGCAGGGCGGTGGTGCGGGCCAGCAGGTTGAAGGTCTGGAACACGAAGCCGATCTCTTCGTTGCGGATGCCGGCCAGTTCGTCGTCGGACATGGCCGAGGCCAGCTTGCCGTTCAGGTGGTAGGTGCCGGTGGTGGGCGTGTCCAGGCAGCCGATAAGGTTCATCAGGGTGGACTTGCCCGACCCGGATGGCCCCATGATGGCCACGTACTCGCCCCGGTGGATGTCCAGGCTGACCCCGTCCAGGGCCCGCACCACCATGTCCCCCATGGGGTAGTGCTTGGTGATCTGGGAGAAACGGATCAGGGGGGCGTCGGCCACGGCGGACTCCAAAGAACCACCCCCCATGATGCCGGGAATGGGCGCACCTGTCCCTTGGATGCCGGGTCTGCGGCGGAGGGTTTAGTTTCCCGCCAGGCGTTTGCGGAACAGGCCCGCGGCGGCGAATTCCCCCTGCACCCACACCCGCGGGTCCTTGGGGTCTGAGATGCGCACCACCAGGCCGTCGGCCCCCGCGCGCAGGGCCCGGCGCAATTTCTGGATTTCAATCCGGTCCCTGGGGCCGGCCACCCCCGTGTCGAACACGAACCCGCCTTTCACCTCGGCGCTGTAGTAGCCGTTCTGGCGCAGGCGCACCTGCACGACCCCGGCCTTGCCGCGCACGGTCACCTGGGTCAGGCGGCGGGCCGCCGCGGGCGCGTCGGGACCTTCGAAGTCCCGGAAGTGGAAGGCCTTGATGCTGTCGATGAAGGAGGGCCCGGCGGCCTCGCCGGCCTTGTACAGGGTGAACGCCAGGCGGTTCAGTCCGCCCTTGCCGGCGTACAGGTCCAGCTGCCCGTCCGCGGCCCCGTTGGGGGTCATGGCCTGGCCCTGGGTGGTCAGCTTGCGCAGGGACCGGCCCGCCGCCTCCGGGTGCGGGAGTTGCGGCTGGGCGGCGAGGGCGACCACCGGCAGCAGCGCCAGGCACCAGTAACGCAGGCTCGTCATGGGCATTGGACCTCCTCACCTGAAGTCAAGGGCCCGGGACACGGGTTGTCAAGTCAAACCAGGCGCAGGTGCATGAGGAACTCCCGGTTGCCCTCTCCGCCCAGGATCGGGCTCTCGCACCGTCCCCGGGGCTTGAGGGCCGTGTCCTGGAAGAACGCCCAAAGCTCGTCCTGGACCCGCCGGTGGGTCTCCGGATCCCGCACGATGCCCCCGGAACCCACCTCGTCCCGGCCGGCCTCGAACTGGGGCTTAACCAGCAGCACCGCGTCGGCCCCGGGGGCCAGGGATGGCAGCAGGGGCGGGATCACCAGGCGCAGGGAGATGAAGCTCAGGTCCGCCACCAGCAGGCGGCAGGGCTCGGGGATCCGGGCCGGGTCCCAGTAGCGCAGGTTCACCTGCTCCATGGACACCACCCGGGGATCGCTGCGCAGTTTCCAGTGCAACTGGTTGGTGCCCACGTCCGCCGCGTAGACCCGGGCCGCGCCCCGCTGCAGCAGGCAGTCGGTGAAGCCCCCGGTGCTGGCCCCGGCGTCGAAGCACACCCACCCGGCCGGATCCAGGGCGAACACCGCAAGGGCGTGGTCCAGCTTCAGCCCGCCCCGGCTCACGAACGCCGGCGCCTCCCCGCGCAGGCGAAGGTCCGAGCCGGGGTCCACCAGGGCGCCGGCCTTGGCCACGGGACGGTCCGCCACCAGCACGTCCCCGGCCATGATGCGCGCCTGGGCCTGGGCCCGGGTGGCGCACAGGCCCCGCTGGACCAGCAGCTGGTCGATGCGCACCCGGCCCATGGTCAGGTTCCCCCATTCTTCTGGCGGGCCAGTTCCCGGCGGTACAGGAAGACGTTGTGGTTGTGCTGGGACAGGTTGGGGGCGAAGGTGTGCCCTCCCCGCCCGGTGGCCACGAAATACAGGTTCCTGGAGTATTCCGGCGCCTTGGCGGCGCCGATGGCGGCGGGGCCGGGGTCGGCGATGGGCGTGGGGGGCAGTCCGGCGACCACGTAGGTGTTGTCCCGGCTGAGCCGGCGCACATCCTCGGGGGCGGGGCCGGTGAAGCGCAGGTCGCCGCTCATCCACCGGGCGTACAGGATGGTGGGGTCGCACTGCAGGCGCATGCCGATGTGCAGGCGCTGGGCGTAGACCCCGGCCACCTGGGCCAGTTCCCCCGGCAGGGCGGTCTCCTTTTCCACCATGCTGGCCAGGATCAGGGTCTGGTACGGGGGCAGCGGTCCCCCTTCCAGGGTGGGCCGCACCTTGTCCCGGAAAGTTTCCATGAGCATCAGGAAAATTTCTTCCGGCTCCTGGGCGTGGTTCACCCGGTACGTGGCCGGCTCAATGAGTCCTTCAAGATTTTCTGCCTGGGGAAAACCCGCCGCCTGGGCCAGGCGGGGGCTTTTCCAGAGGGTCCAGAACACCTCCTCGGGGATGAAGTCCTTGAGCCGGCGCTGCACCGCCCAGGCGTGGCTGCCGGGGGGTATGGTGATGCTGGTGTAATGGATGTCCCCGCGCTTGAGCTTGTTGGCCACCTCCGACAAGCTGGCCCGGGCCTCGAAGGTGTACTCGCCGCGGATCAGCTCCAGGCGCCGGGCCCGGGCCCACAGCTTGAACAGGGCCGCGGACCGGATCACCCCCGCCTGTTCCAGCTGGTCGGCCATGGCTTCCACGGTGGCCCCCCGCTTCACCAGCAGGGTGGCCTGGGCGTCCAGGGGGCCCTGGCCCTTCCACAGCCACAACCCGTACAGGGGAGGCAGGCACAGCACGGCCGTGGCCAGGAAGAGACGGAGGGAGGTCTTGGAACGCGCCATTGATCAAGGGTAACCTCAGAGGCGCAGCTTGGGCGCGTCAGGCCTGGGCGGAGCCCCGTGCCCAGGCTCACATTGAAATAATTTTTTCATTACTCGTTTTACTAATCTATCATGATTAAATTATAAGGCGCCCGCATGTTGAAAAACCATGATTACCAGCGCCACGTCGGGCCCTTCTCCGCCACCATGCTCATCGCCGGGTCCATGATCGGCAGCGGCATCTTCATCGTTCCGGCGGAAATGGTGCGCACCGGCGGCACCGGCAGCTTCCTGCTCATGGCCTGGCTGCTCACCGCCGGGCTCACCCTGCTGGGCGCCCATTCGTATGGGGAACTGGCGGGCATGTATCCCCACGCCGGAGGCCAGTACGTGTACCTGCGGGAAAGCTACGGCCCCATGGTGGCTTTCTTGTATGGCTGGTCGGTGTTCACCATCGTGGAATGCGGCTCCATCGCCGCGGTGGCCATGGCCTTCGGCACGTTCCTGGGGACCCTGGCGCCCGCGGCGAGCGAGACCCGCTACCTGGCCGGGCCGCTGGAAGTGCCGGCCTGGGAGGTGACCTCCCGGATCACGGTGGGACCCTACCACCTGGGCCTGACCACGGCCCGCCTGGCGGCCATCCTGGTGATCGCGTCCCTGAGCCTGCTCAACAGCTTCGGCGGCAAGGTGGGGGTCTGGATCCAGAATACCTTCACCCTGGCCAAGCTGGGCTGCCTGGCGGCGCTGATCCTGGCCGGGCTGGCGCTGGCGCCGGCGGCGCCCCCGCAGCCGGGCGCCTGGATACCCCAGGGGGCGGACGCCGCCCTGCCGTTCCTGGGCGCCCTGCTGGTGGTCCAGACCGGCAGCCTGTTCTCCTCGGATTCCTGGAACACGGTGACCTTCATCGCCGGGGAGGTGCGCGAGCCCCGGCGCACCATCCCCTTGGCCCTGCTGGTGGGCCCGGTCCTGGTGCTGGGGCTGTACCTGCTGGCCAACGGGGTCTACCTGCGGGTGCTGGGGCCCGCCGGCATCGCCACCGCCCCCGGGGACCGGGTGGGCAGCGAAACCCTGCGGGCGATCCTGGGCCCCCGGGGCGACCTGGCCATGAGCCTGGCCATCCTGGTGAGCACCTTCGGCTGCGCCAACGGCATGATCCTGGCCGGTGCCCGCCTGTACCGCACCATGGCCCTGGACGGGCTGTTCTTCTCCCGGGCCGCCAAGCTGAACCGCCACCAGGTGCCCGGCGCGGCCCTGGCCGTGCAGGCGGTCTGGGCCAGCCTCCTGACCCTCACCGGGAACTATACGCAGCTCCTGGAATTCACCATGTTCGCAGCGCTCCTGTTCTACATCCTGACGGTGGGCGGGATCTTCGTGCTGCGGCGCCGCCGCCCGGACCTGGACCGCCCGGTGCGGGTGTTCGCCTACCCGGTGCTGCCGGCCCTGTACATCCTGGGGGGTGCGGCCATCATGGCCGCCCTGCTGCGTTACCGGCCCTCCTTCACCTGGCCGGGGCTGGCCCTGGTGGCCCTGGGGATCCCGGTCTACTGGGCGGTGCGCCGGAGGGGCCCCCGAGACGCCGGCGCAGGGCCAATACATGTTGTCTAGGCCGTCAGTTCCCGGTGCACCACCACCAGCTTGGGGATCTCCCGCCGCAGGCGCTGGGCCAGGATCTCCACCAGCGCCACGCTGCGGTGCTGGCCGCCGGTGCAGCCGATGGCGATGTTGTGGTAGGCCCGGCCCTCCTGCTGGATGTACGGCCACGCCCACAGCACCCAGTTCTCGGTGAGGGCCACGAAGGTGGAGAACACGTCGGACTTGAGCAGGAACTCCCGCACCGGGGCGTCCTTGCCGGTGAGCTCCCGCAGTTCCACCACGTAGTGGGGGTTGGGCAGGAAGCGAGCGTCCAGCACCATGTCCGCCTCCACCGGGGTGCCGTTCTTGAAGCCGAAGCTGATCAGGCGCAAGGTGGTGCCGCCCACCGGCAGGTCCGGCAGCAGGTCGGCGATGCGCTGGCGCAGCTGGGACAGGGTCAGGTTGCTGGTGTTGATGATGGCGCTGGCCATCCGGCGCACCGGCTCCAGCAGTTGGCGCTCCTTGGCGATGGCCTCGGCCACGCCCCCGTCCCTGGCCAGGAAATGGGGCCGCCGGGATTCGGAGAACCGGCGCAGCAGCACGTCGTCGTTGGCTTCCACGAACACGACATACACAGGAATGCTGCCGTCCATGAGCCGGTCGATGAGCGGCTCCAGCTCCGAGGCGAATTCCGGGTGGCGGTTGTCCATGCCCACCGCCAGGCGGGGGCGGCTGGGGTTGAGCTTGGCCTCCAGCTCCAGCAGCGGCTCCAGGAGCCGGGCGGGGACATTGTCCAGGGCCGTGCAGCCGGCATCCTCCAGGGCTCCCAGCACCGAGCGCCGGCCCGCCCCGGAAAGTCCCGTAACGATCACCAGTTCCATGGCTCCTAGCCAACCACAAACCGCCCGCCCTGTCAGCAGGGTTCAGCCGGAAAAATGAAAGTCCAGGACCCAGCCGGTCAAGTTTTGCTAATCATCATCCCCGATGCCGCCGGCGCTGAAGCGCATCACCCGCTGCACCGGCTCGCCGTTGACGCCATGCTCGGTGAGGTTGCCGGTCTCGGGGATGTATTGCCTACCGGCTGGGCCTGGACTTTCATTTTTCCCGGCTCGAACCCTGCTGACAGGGCGGGCGGCTGTGGTTGGCTAGGAGCCATGGAACTGGTGATCGTTACGGGACTTTCCGGGGCGGGCCGGCGCTGGTGCTGGGGGCCCTGGAGGATGCCAGCTGGCGGCCTGGACAATGTCCCGCCCGGCTCCTGGAGCCGCTGCTGGAGCTGGAGGCGGGGCTCGCAGTCCCAGCCGCCCCGGCCTGGCGGTGGGCATGGACAACCGCCGCCCCGGAATTCGCCTCGGAGCTGGAGCAGCTCATCAGAGCCGGCCATGGACGGCAGCATCCTGTGTATGTCAGTCTCGTGGAAGCCGACGACGACGTGCTGCTGCGCCGGTTCTCCGAATGCGGCGGACCAATTTCCTCACCAGAGGGCGTCGGCCAAGGCCGATCGGGAGCGCGCCAACTGCTGGAGCCGGGGGGCCGGATGGCCAGCGCCATCATCGACGCCGGCGACCTGACCCTGTCCCAGCTGCGCCAGCACATCGCCAACCTGCTGCCGGACCTGCGGTGGGCAGCACCACCTTGCGCCTGATCGGCTCCGAGAACGGCACCCGGTGGAGGCGGACATGGTGCTCGACGCTGGCTTCCTGCCCAACCCCAGCTACGTGGTGGAATTGCGGAGCTCACCGGCAAGGACGCCCGGTGCAGGAGTCCTGCTCAAGTCCGACATGTTCTCCACCTTCATGGCCCTCACCGAGAACTGGGTGCTGTCGGCGTCGCCCGTCCAGCAGAAGGGCCGGGCCAACCCGAACATCGCCATGGGCTGCGCCGGCCGCGTGGCGCTGGTGGAGATCCTGGCCCAGCGCCTGCGGCGGGAGATCCCCGAGCTGGTGGTCGTGCACCGGGACTGACGGCCTCGACAACATGTTTGGCCCTGCGCCGGCGTCTGGAGGCCTCCGGCACGCCGCCGTAGACCGGGCAGGCAGGCAGGCAGGCAGGCCGGCGGGGGGGGGGGGGGGGGGGGGGGGGGGGGGGGGGGGGGGGGGGGGGGGGGGGGGGGGGGGGGGGGGGGGGGGGGGGGGGGGGGGGGGGGGGGGGGGGGGGGGGGGGGGGGGGGGGGGGGGGGGGGGGGGGGGGGGGGGGGGGGGGGGGGGGGGGGGGGGGGGGGGGGGGGGGGGGGGGGGGGGGGGGGGGGGGGGGGGGGGGGGGGGGGGGGGGGGGGGGGGGGGGGGGGGGGGGGGGGGGGGGGGGGGGGGGGGGGGGGGGGGGGGGGAAAAAAAAAAAAAAAAAAAAAAAAAAAAAAAAAAAAAAAAAAAAAAA
>CAWFOJ010000260.1:0-5360 GCA_963816585.1 uncultured Holophagaceae bacterium
GGGAGCGGGGCAGCTGGCTGCTGCCGTATCTCAACGGCCAGCCCTATTCCGAGAAGCCCATCCTCTTCTATTGGCTGATGAAGCTCTCGGCCATGGCCTGCGAGCGCCTCACCGGGGGCGCCGGCTTCACCCACGGCGTCTGCGCCTGGGCCCTGCGCCTGCCCTCGGCGGCCGCGGCGGTGGGCTTCCTGTTCGCGTTCCGGGGCTGGGCGGCCCGGTTCCTGGACCGGGACCTGGGCGACCTGGCCGCCGCCATCCTGGCCACGGTGCCCATCTGGCTGCTGCAGGCCCAGATGATCCAGACGGACATGGTGTTCGCGGCGTTGCTGGCCTGGAGCTGGCTCTCCTGGCTGGGGGGCTGGCTGGTTCTGCGGGGGCACGCGCCCGGGCACCATTCCGGCCGGGCCTGGTTCCTGGGCGCCTACGCGGCCCTGGCCCTGGCGTTCCTGGCCAAGGGGCCCCTGGCCCTGGCCCTGAGCCTGCCCCTGGTCCTGGCCTTCCTCCTGTGGCAGCAGGACCTGCGCGCCCTGGGCAGGATGCGGGCCGGAACCGGGCTGCTCATCGGAGCGGCCATCGTCCTGCCCTGGTACCTGGCGGCCTGCATCCGGGGTGGGACCGCCTACGCCTACCAGATGGTGGTGCACCAGAACTTCGAGCGGGCCCTCAAGGCCTGGGACCACCAGCAGCCCCCCTGGCGCTATGTGGAATACCTGGCCGGGGACTTCGCCCCCTGGACCCTGCTGCTGCCGGCCCTGGCGCTGTTCCTGGCCCGGGGCCGGGCCTGGCGCGCCCCGGCCCAGCGTTTCCTGATCCTGGCCGCGGCCGTCCCCTTCCTGCTCCTGAGCCTCTCCCAGAGCAAGCAGAGCAAGTACATCCTCATGATCTACCCGTTCCTGGCCCTGCTCCTGGGGACCCTGCTCCAGCGCGGGGCGGCGGCGGGCTTCCGGATCCGCCGCCTGGGGGGCCTGCTGGCGGCGGGCCTGGCCCTGCCGGGCCTGGCCCTGGGGGCGGCGGCCTTCCTGGGGGCCGGGGGGCGCCACCTGCAGGCCCAGGTGCAGCCGTTCCTCGGGCCCCTGCGCCTCCTGGCGTTCCTGTTCCTGCTCGGGGCCGCCGGGGTGGTCCTGCGGGCCCGGCACGGAGACGGTCCGGCCCTGGCCCGCGCCGCCGCCCTGGCCCTGGGCCTGGTGTTCCTGGCGACCGGAACCTGGGGGTTCCTCCGGCTGGACCCCCTGAAGGGCTACCGCGGGTGGACCGCCGCCGCGGCGCCTCTCATGTCTGGACACCAAGTCTATTATTGGCAAACAATCCATAGCGGGGTGATGGTCTACACGGACCACCTCATGCCGGAAATCCGCTCCCGGGCCGACCTGGACCGCCTGGTGGGGCCGGACCAACGCCTGGTCGCCATGAAAAACGAATGGGACCAGGATGCCTGGGGCATGAATCCCCAGGCCCGCGACCAGTTCGAGGTCCTGCTCAAGGTGCCCGTCGGGAGGCGGCGAGGCCCTGCTGCTCCGCCGGCGTGCGACCCTCGTCTCCGGGAGTACCCCATGAATCCTCATATGAAGGCCCTGCCCCTCATCCTCGTCGGCGTGCTGCTCAACGCCTTCGCCCAGATCGCCATGAAGAAGGGGCTGCAGGCCTCCGGGGGCCTCACCTGGGACCTGGCCGCCCTGGTGCGGCTTGGGCTGCAACCCTGGACCCTGGCCTGCTTCGCCTGCTACGCGGTGAGCATCGTGGTCTGGGCCGGGGCCCTGAACCTGGTGGAGGTGAATTTTGCCTATCCCTTCCTGGCGCTGGGGTTCCTGGCCAACGGCCTCATGTCCCAGTCGTTCCTGGGGGAAAGCATTCCGCCCCTGCGCTGGGTGGCCCTGGGCGTGATTGTGCTCGGGGTGGCCCTGCAGGCCTTCACGGGCGCGCCGAAACACTTATAATAAAAACCTCAACAAGTCCCCAGTGTCCCTCCCCAAAGGGGCCGTCATGCACCTGAACGGCACTCCGCCCGCGCTCCCCATTGATTGGCCGCTGCCGGGTTACCTGCCCCGGGACATCCGCATCCTGGTGGTGGACGACCAGGAGATCATCCGGCTGGCGGTCACGCGGATCCTGGGCCAGCATGGGTTCACCGTCCTGGAAGCGGCCAACGGCCAGGATTGCCTGGACTGCCTGGAGCGGGAGGCCTGCGACTTGGTGCTGTGCGATATCCGCATGCCCGGGATGGACGGCCTGACCCTGGTGAAGGCCCTGGGCCCCCGGATCCCCCAGACCGCGGTGGTGATGGTCAGTTCCATGGACAACGCCGAGATGGCCATGGAGTGCCTGCGCTACGGAGCCTACGGCTACGTGCTCAAACCCTTCAAAACTAATGACATACTCATCGCGGTGGCGAACGGGCTGCGGCGGCGCATGCTGGAACTGGAGTACCGGGACCGGGAACTGATCCTGGCCCGGCGGGTGATGGAGCAGACCCTGATGATCCGCGCCTCCCGGGAGGAGGTGGCCCTGCGCCTCATTTCCGCCTCGGAGCACCGGGACAACGAGACCGGCGCCCACGTGCGGCGCATCGGCCTGTACACCGCCGAGATGGGCCGCCTGATGGGATGGAACGACGAGGCGGTGGAAAGCATCCGCTCCGCCGCGCCCATGCATGACATCGGCAAGATCGGCGTGCCGGACCGGATCCTGCAGAAGGGGGGCAGCCTCACCGAAGAAGAGTGGATCATCATGAAGACCCACACCACCATGGGCGCCAACATCCTGAAGGACTCCACCGTGCCGTTCATCCAGATGGGCGCCCGCATCGCCGACTGCCACCACGAAAAATGGGACGGCACCGGATACCCGGGCGGCCTGAAGGGGGAGACCATCCCGGTGGAGGCCCGGATCACCTGCCTGGTGGACGTCTACGACGCCCTCATCAACCGCCGGGTGTACAAGCGGCCCTGGCGGGAAGAGGAAGTGCTGGCCTACATCCACAACGAATCCGGCCGTCAGTTCGACCCGGCCCTGGTGGGCCATTTCTTCGACCACTTCGACAAGTTCCGGGCCATCCAGCTGACGTTTCCCGACCGCTACGCCCAGGAGGACCTGCCGGACTGACGGCGGCCCGGGGACCCGTAGCCTCCCTGGAAGGCCCTCCGCTATAGTGGGAGCCATGCGGAGACCGTGGTTGTGGTGCCTGCCCCTGGCCCTGGCGGCGGTCATCGCCTGGCTGGGGACCCGCAGCGTCCTGCCCTTCGGGCTGTCCTTGCCCCACCCCCGGGACTACCTGGGCCACGCCGCCGGATTCGCCCTGTTCGCCTTGGCCCTGGAGCTGGCCTGGAGGCTGAACCGCGACGGAACGCCCATCTATCGGCGCCACCTGGCCATCTTCCTGCTCCTGGCCCTGTACGGGGGCGCCGATGAGGGGGTGCAGCAGGTCGTGGCCGGGCGGGGAGGCGATCCGGTGGACTGGCTGGCGGACCTGGCGGGAACGGGCCTGGGCCTGGCCGTGTCCTGCCTGCCCTACCTGCGCACCCGGCATTTGGCGGGAATGGGCTGGAGGCGGGGCGCGGACCGCCGCCCGGACCCTTCGGCGCCCTTGATCCTGGTGGCCGACCCCCACTGGAGCGGGGCGCTCACCGGCCTGAGGGAGGCCCATGCGGCCCACCCGCACGCGGACTGGCTGTTCCTGGGGGACGTGTTCGACCTGTGGGTGGGGATCCCCGGCATGGCCACGGACCTGGAACGGGAATTCCTGGACTGGGTGGCGGACCGGCGGCGGGAGGGGCGCTGGGTGGGGCTCTGGCTGGGCAACCGGGAATACTTCCTGGACCCGTTGGCGGATCGCTTCGACCTGATGGGCGAGGGCACCGGCGGGGGGCTGCCCGGCGAAGGCTTGGCCTGGGAGCACGGCGACCTGGTGAACGCCGCCGATTGGAGGTACCGCCTCTGGAACCTGGTCTCCCGCAGCGGGCCGGCGTGGCTGCTGGCCCGGGCCCTGCCCCGGGCCGCCGCCCGGGCCCTGGCCCAGCGCCTGGAAATGGCCCTGCTCACCACCAACCAGGCCTACAAGCTCAGGTTCCCCCGGGAGGCCTTCCGGAAGGCGGCCGCCGAGCATCCCGCCAAGGCCTTCATCACCGGCCATTTCCACACCCACCAGATGGAGGGCAACGGCACCGCCTTGCCCTGGGCGCACGAAGGCCGCGTTCATGGTCTGGCGCCAAGGCCGGGTGGAAGCCTTGGAACCTGTCTCGGTAAGCTTGGAGGCTGACCATGTATTATTCGGCCCCGAATAATACATGGTCAGCCTCCAAGTAAACCTCGGGTTTCCTGGAGACATCCAAGGACCCAGCGGGATGGGAGGGTGTTGCCATGGTGCGGACCTTGAAGCTGGCGGCGCTGGTGCCGGCGTTGGCGCTCCTGGCCGGGTGCGTCGGCATCGCCGTGCGCTACGACTATGACCGCGGCGCGGCCTTCGCTTTGTACAAGACTTACGCCTGGTACGAGGGCGCTCCACCGCCGGCCGGGGCGATCCCCGCGCCGCCGGGGCCGCCCCCGGCCCAGGGTCCACCAGGGCCGCCCCCGGTCGGGACTCCGGCCGAACTGCCCACGGCCGAGACTCCGGCCGAACCGCCCCCCAGCCAGATTCCGCCCCCGCCGCCCGACCAGGTGCCGTCGCCTCCGCCCAACCAGGTGCCGTCGCCTCCGGCCCTCCCCGGCAGCAAGCCCGGAACCGCCGCCAACGCCCTCATGGACCGCCGGGTGCGCCGGCTGGTGGAGCAGGAACTGGGCGCCCGGGGCTATCGGCTGGTTCCGGCGGGAGAAGCTGATTTCCTGGTGGCCTACTATCCCGTCTACAAGGACCGGATCGTGGCGACCTACATGGACCTGGGGCCCTCCTGGGGCTATGGCTGGGGCTGGCGGCCCTATGGCTGGGGAGTCGGCGGCGGAATGCAGGAAGTGCAGCACTACCGGGAGGGCAGCATCGTGCTGGAGGTCCTCGACCCCAGGACCCGCCAGGTGGTGTGGCACGCGGTGGGGGAGGGCGCGCTCACCGACCTGCGCACCCCCCAGGACGCGGAGGAGCAAGTTGGCGAGGCCATCCGCAAGATGCTCGGGAAATTCCCGCCGCCGCCCAAGGGCTGAATTTCCGTGGTGTCCCACCTTTTCGCATTTCCAAAGGGAAGCCGGGCCAGGACGGGTATCCTAGGGTCAGCATGGATACCAATCGCATTTTGATCGTGGACGATGAGCCCGACTTCCGGACCCTCCTGGTGGAGGCCCTGGCCAGCATGGGCTACTCGCCCGAGGGCGCGGCCACCGCCGAGGAAGCGATCCAGATGGCCAAGACCCGGCACTACGCCATCATCTTCACCGAC
>CAWFOJ010000261.1:0-9183 GCA_963816585.1 uncultured Holophagaceae bacterium
AAGGACCACTGCGCCGGGCTGGATTTCGAACTGCACCTGGCCCAGTTCCATGCCCTGCTGGCGCGCCAGAAGCTGGGCAGCCTGCGGGACCTGGAGATCCGCCTGTCCGCCCAGCTGCAGGCGGCCCAGGACAAGGGCGACCTCCTGGCCCTCACCAACCTGCGCACCGGCGTCTCGCCCCTGGTGCACCTGGCCCACGACGACCCGGAGCGGGCCCTGCGGGAAGCGCAGCAGGCCATCGGCGAATGGTCCACCTCCGGTTTCCACACCCAGCACTACCATGCCCTGGTGGCCCAGGCGGAGGCGCTGCTCTACGCGGGCCGGGCGGAAAGCGCCCGGGACCTCCTGGAAGCCCATTGGCAGCGCCTGCGCCGTTCCCGCATGCTGCAGGTGCAGAGCGTGCGCATCACCTGCCTGGAACTCCGGGCCCGGGCCAACCTGGCCCTGGTCCTGGGCGGCGGCCCGGACGCCCGCGGCCGGCGGTCGCTGGTGCGCGCCGCCGACCGGGACATACGCCGCCTGGAGCGGGAAAGGTCCCCCCACGGGACCGCCCTGGCCCTGTGCCTGCGGGCCCTCCTGGCGCTGGCGGAGGACCGGCCGGACCAGGCCGGAGCCCTGCTGTACCAGTCCGAACTGGCATTCCAGGCCTGCGACATGATGCTCCACGCCATGGTGGTCCGGCACCGGCGGGGGCGGATGGAGGGGCCCACCGGCCTCGAGCAGCTGGAAGGCGCCGAGCGCTGGATGCGCGGCCAGGGAATCACCAATCCGGGCCGGTTCGTGGCCATGCACGTACCCGGAAACGCTCCCGTCGTATACTGAGTCCATGTCGGAACCCGCCGCGAACCCTTGGGACTGGGCCGCCCCGGAGAGGGCGGGGCTGCCCTCCGCCTTCGGCTGGCTGCCGGAGGACCTGGAGCGCCTGGGGGCGCCGGGCCGCCCGGAATGGCTGTTTTCCCGGCTTCAGCGCCCCTGGACCTGGCAGGACGCCGCGCCGGCCCTGGGCAAGGCGGCCCGGTGCTGGCTCCAGGGCAACGGCGCCGCCGCCCTGCCCCGGATGCTGGAGGCCCATCCCTCCGACGACGGGTCCACCAAGGTGGTCCTGGGCCTGGACGACGGCGAGCGCATCGAGGCGGTGCACATGCCCCGGGCCGTGCGCAGCCCCCGGGTGACCCTGTGCATCAGCAGCCAGGTCGGGTGCGCCATGGGCTGCACCTTCTGCGCCACCGGCGCCATGGGCATCCGGCGCAACCTCTCCGCCGGCGAGATGGTGGCCCAGGTGATCGCCCTGATCCGGGCCCTGGGGCCGGACCGCTCCCATTCGGCGACCCTGGTCTTCATGGGCATGGGCGAACCCCTGCACAACCTGGACAACCTCCACCGGGCCATCCGCATCCTCAACCACCCGGCCGGGCTCAACATCTCCACCCGGCGCATCACCGTCTCCACGTCCGGGCTGGCGCCGGCCATCGAGCGCCTGGCGGGCATGCGCCCCCGGCCCTGGCTGGCCCTGAGCCTCAACGCCACCACGGATGAGGCCCGCAGCAGGCTCATGCCGGTGAACCGGGCCTGGAACCTTGCCCGGCTGCGCCAGGCCCTGGACCGCTGGACCCTGGACCCCGGCGAGAAGCTCCTGGTGGAATACGTGCTCATGGCCGGTGAGAACGACACCCCCGCGGACGCGGACCGGCTCGCGGACTGGCTCGGAAACCTGGCCCGGGGGCACAACATCAACCTCATCCGCATGAACGAACATCCGGCGGCACCCTTCCGGGAACCGCCGGAGGCCCGCCTGCAGGCCTTCCTGGACCGCCTCAAGGCCCGGGGCTGCTTTGTCACCGTGCGCAAGAGCCGGGGCCGGGACGTCCAGGGGGCCTGCGGGCAATTGTTGAAATGATCAAAAATTACATTTAGGACAGAATTCAGCCCGTTCGAACGGCCGGCCTGTGCTACCGTCGTTGCATCATCGATCCTGAACCGGACTTGCGGAGCTCGTAATGGTGCCCGACAACGAACAGCCTGGTGTAGTGAACCCGGTCTACTCCAATCCTGTTCCCGAACCCTGGCAACCTGAACCGCCGTTACCGGTCTCAGACCCTTACAGCCCCGATCCGTACTACCCGGATCCCTACACCCATTTCTGAATGGACGTCCTGCTGGCCACCCGGAACCCGGGGAAGCACCGGGAGTTCCAACATATCCTGGGGGATCTGCGGATTTGGCCCTGGCCGCCCGAGGCCCCGGAGATCCCCGAAGAGGGCGCCTTTTTCCAGGACAACGCCCTGCAGAAGGCGACGTTCGCCAAGGACTGGTGGATCCGCAACGGCCCCTTTCCGGTGGATGGAGTACTGGCGGATGATTCGGGCCTGTGCGTGGACGCCCTGTGGGGCGGCCCCGGGGTGCTCAGCGCCCGGTTCGCCCGGGGACTGGACCAGGACGCCAAGAACCGCCGGCTCCTGGCCATGATCCCGGCGGGCGAGCGGCGCACCGCCCGGTTCGTGTGCGTGCTGGCCTGGGCACCGATGGCCGGCGCCCCGCGCCTGTTCACCGGCAGCGTGGAGGGCTCGCTGGCCCCGGAACCCAGGGGCAGCGAAGGGTTCGGCTTCGATCCCATCTTCATCCCCGAAGCCCTGGAGAGCACGTTCGGGGAGCTTTCGGCGGAGGTGAAAGCCCGCCTCAGCCACCGCAGCCGTGCCTGCATGGCCTTCCTGGCCGGGATTTAGGAGACTGTCTGGGTATTATTCGGCCCCGCTGCCGCCAGCGCGGGGCCGAATAATACCCAGACAGTCTCCCTAGGAGTTCCACAGGCGCCGCAGTTCCGCCGCCACCTGCTCCACCGGGATGCCGTGCATGCAGGCGTGCCGGGGCGTGTCGTAGTCCTGGCCGAGCGGGTTGACGCAGGGGCCCAGGCCGTCGGGGAACATGGAGATGGCGGCCTCCTCCCGGAAGCAGGGCTGGCAGGGCAGGTCCAGGCACAGGTTCACGTTGTGGGGATAGCCGGTGGCGGAGCGCTGGCTGCTGCCCCAGAGGATCACGGAGGGGATCTGGCGTCCGCCCCAGTGGTAGTGGGTCAGGTGGTTGGTGAAGGAATCCACCCCCAGGTGCACCCGGGCATTGGCCAGGAGCGCCGCGCCGACCATCAGGGGAGCGCCCCGGTGATCCTGGCGGGCGCCCCGCACGGGCGGGTCCTCGGCGGCCCCCAGCTGGTAGACGGGAATGTCAGGACAAGCCCGCAGCACCGCCTCCCAGCGCTCCAGGGGCCAGTTCTTGTAGACCGACCACCGGGCGGTGGGGTGCAGGGTGGCGTAGGGGCCCTCCAGCCCCGGCAGGGATGGCAGGCTCAGGTGCAGGGAAGGCAGCCCGTCGCACGCCAGGCCCAGCTCCCGGGCGAAATACTGGATCAGGTGCCGGCCCATGGGCCGGCGGGGGAACCCCTCGCCGAGGGGATACCCTTGGAGGGTGAACGCGGCCGCCGCGTCCGGGAGGGCCTGGAACTGGTCCATGTCCCTCCAGGCGGTGACCCCGGCCATCTGCATGAGGACCTCCAACTGGGCGCCGATCCAGCGGTGGCAGTAATAGTGGATCAGGTGTCCGGGGTACTTCGCCCGCAAGGCCGGGATCAGGTTCAGGCTCATGATCACGTCGCCGATGGCCCCCGGGCGGTAGATGGCCACCACCGGCACCCGGGGCTCGGGACCGGATCCGGGGCCGGCCGACCCGGAACGGGCGAAGGCCTCCAGGCGGGGATCCCACCCGGGTCCGGGGTTGACCTTGATGGGGCGCAGCACCAGCTCCCGCTCGCCCAGGCCCTCCCGGGTCCGGGTGCCGGCCAGGGCGAACCGGTCACCTCCCTGGGCCAGCAGCTCCAGCAGGCTGCCCAGGCAGTGCTGGAGCACCGGGGCGGCCGCCGCGGCGGCGCAGCCGGCCACCTCATGGTCAGCCAGGCGCAGGTAGACCAGCCCGTCGTCCGCAACCAGGTCCCGCAGCTTGCCCAGGGCCCCCAGGGGCTCCGCCAGCTGCTCAAAGAAGCCCACCAGGGTCAAAAGCTGGTATCTTCCAGCGCGGATCTCCTCCCCCGGCGCGGCGGCGAACTGGGCCGGAGTCCAGCGGGTTTCCTGGACCTCCCAGCCCTGGGAACCCAGGTGCACCCCCAGGCCGGCCGGGGCCGGCCCCAGGGTCAGGGCCCGCCCGGGCCTGGGCCTCAAACCCCTCTGCTCCAGGTAGGCCGCCAGGTTCCGGCCGGCCTGCGGATCCTCCTCGGGGTCCAGGACTAAAGCCGCCAGGCCGTCCGCACGTTCAGGCCCGGCGAACCGGCAGGCACACCGGGGGCAGGACCACCAGGGGCCGTCCCGGCCCGGGTCGGCGGGCGTGGCGCAGACCGGGCACCGCGCCTGCAGAGACGACCCGGGAGAGTTGCTGGCGGAAAAGGGTTTCAAGGGATCCTGACACCGCAGCCAGTCAAAACCAAAACGTGAGGTTTGGCAACAGGGCCTCATGAAGTTCTCACCTTCTGCCCCGGTCCTCTTGGGGGCCGATCAGTTATTTGATGATGATAAAATAATAAATTATTTAATTTTTTAAATTAAACAAGACTCGATGAATTTTCATTTTAACCTATATTTTGAATTGGGTTTTGGCATACCTTTATTTGCTCTGGAACCTTAAATGATTTTCATTTAATATTTTTACTCTGGAGCTTTGCCATGGACCGGCCATCGAATTTGGGACGCTGGGCGGGGAATGCAGCCCTGACCGCCCTGGCCTTGGGCTGCGGGGGCGCCGAGGGGGAGGCCGTCCCGGGAGAGAAGCCGCCGGCTCCCGTGACGGCGCCCCAGGACGGCAAGGCCCGGGTGCTGGTCAAGGAGATCGCTCCGGCCCGGGTGGCCAAGCGTCCGCCCCAGTTCGTTTCTGTGGCGCCCCACCAGGCCTGGGAGGGAAGTCCATACCTGTACGGCTTCGACGCCGAGGATCCGGACGGAGAGGAGGTGAGCCTGACCCTGGTGCGGGCACCCGAGGGGGCGGTCCTGGACGGCCTCCTGCTGAAGTGGACCCCTTCCCCCACCCAGGTGGACCATCGCCAGCGGTTCAACCTGCGGGCGGCGGACCCGGAGGGCGCCGCCTGGGTCCAGGACTGGATCCTGATGCCCAGGGGCGGGCACTTGCATGGAGTGCTGGCCGGGCCCAGGCATCACCATTGAGGGGCGAGGCTCAATCGCCGAATTCCCCCTTGTCCCGCAGGGCCACGGCGGCCTGGTAGGCGTTCAGCACGGCGATACGCACCCTCTGGTAGGAATTCTCGGTGACCTTGGTGCCGAAATTCAGGGTTGCCACCACGAAATACCCTTCGCCGCTGGGCAGGCGCTGGGGCTGGGGGATGCTGGCCTGGGGCGGCAGCACGGCGGAGGAACTGTCCTCCCGCAAACGGTTGCCGACCCGCTCGGCCCAGGCCTGCAGGCGCGGAGTCACGGCGAGGCCCGCCGCCTCGTCCGGAACCAGGATCCGCCCGAACAGGGTGAAGAACAGGCGCAGCTGCGGGTAGTCCACCGCCGAGTTCAGGTAGCCGGCCATGGCGGCGATCTGCTGGAAATCCTTCTGCAGGGCCTGGAGCCGGACCAGGGAAACGGGGGCGGGTGTGGTGGCCATGCCACCATTGTCGCGCAAATTGGCCGCTGGGTAAAAGAAGCGGTTGCCGGGCCGCCTGCGGGGTGGAGGCACCGGCCCAGCCGGGGGCTCCTCCACCGTCCCAACCGGATCTTGCCTTCGGCGGCGCCTTCTGGGATGCTTTAGCCCTACATCGTGTGCTGGATGTTCGGGAAGCAGGTGTGATTCCTGCGCTGCCCCGCAACGGTATGCACCCCGGCCCCTCTCCGGCAACCGCCGGAACGGTTTCTGGAGCCGGGAGACCTCGCTGGTCCCACTGGGGCGCGTCCCCGGGAAGGCGCCAGGGGCACCGAAAGATGCCTGTCGCGTGCGAGCCCGGAGACCGGTCCTGCATTTCCCTAACTTGCCGTGGGGGCAAGCCGGGCCAGCCCATCCAGGCAATCCCAGACTTCCCGCCCCCCAGCTTCATGCGAGGAGCATGTCATGGGTTCAGTCCGGATCACCTGTCTCCTGGCCCTCGGGGCCACCCTGGGCGCGGCGCCCATGGCCGGGGGGGAGGAGCCCCCAAGGCCCGAGGCTGAAGCCTCGGCCACGGTGACGGTCACCGCGGAAGCCCTGCCGGTGGCGTTGGCGGAGACGCCCAACGCGGTTGTGGTCATCGACAAGGCGGCCATCGACGCCTCAGGGGCCGTGAACCTGGCGGATCTGCTCCAGGAGCAGCTCCCGGGCCAGGTGTTCGCCAACGGCGGAGTGGGCACGGTCGCGTCCATCTACCTGGGCGGAGCCCGGGCCCAGGACACCATCGTCACCCTGGACGGCCTGCGCCTGAACGACATCAGCGCCCTGGGCGGGGTGAACTCCAGCGTCATCGGCCTGGCCGGCATCAGCCGCATCGAGGTCCAGACCGGCCCCTGCTCAACCCGGTTCGGTTCCGACGCCCTGGGCGGCGCCGTGGCCCTCTACTCCGCCGGCAGCGCGCCAGCGGGGTTCTCCGGTGAAGCCCGGGCCGGGGCTGGCAACGAGGGCATCGCCCGCGGCTACCTGGGGGCCGCCTACGGCTGGGACCAGGGCTGGATCCGCGCGGCGGTGTCGGCCCAGCGGGAGGACCAGGTGCTGGATCCGTCCAATCCATACCGCTCCACCGGGACCTACCTGGGCATGGGCCGTCAGCTGGGCTCCGACACCCTGGTCACCCTGAACTATTACAACAACTACTCCGGGGTGCCGATCCCCATTGTCTATGCCGGATCCGCCCCCCGCAGTTCTTACGATTACGATGCGGACCGGCGGGACTTCAACCGCACCCAGATCATCGATGGCACCGTGCGCACCCAGTTCTCGCCGGTCCTGTCCGGCGACCTGACCCTTGGCCAGGTGCTGCAGAACCGCCTGGAACCCAACTCCTACACCAATCTGCCCACGGACATCTACCTGAGCCGGCGGAACCAGGCTTTGGGTCATCTCATTTGGCAGCCGTCTTCGGCCGGCTCCCTGATGGTGGGCCTGGACGGGTCCAATGAAACCGGGCAGAGCCCCGACTCCACCGAGACCACCGTGCTCACCGCCTCGGCCAAGCATCTGGCGGTCCTGGTGGAAGGCCAGCGGGACCTGGTGCCCGATGTGCGGGCAGTGGCCTCGCTGCGCACCGAGCGGGACGCCCAGACGGTTCCGGGCGCGGACGACAACGTCATCACCCAGACCACCGGCAAGCTGGGCGTGAACTGGACCCTGCCCGCGGGTTTCCGGCTCTATGGCAACGCTGGCACAGGCTTCAGCAACCCGCTCCTGTACCAGTCCCTGTTCAACGCCCAATATGGCGGGGCGCCCCTGGGCAACGAGCGCAGCCGCACCGCCCAGGCAGGCCTGACCTACGCCGCCGGGCCCTGGAAGGCCGGGGTGGAGGTCTCCCGGACCCTCTACACCAACCTGGTCTACTACGATCCCGCCCTTGGGCCCTATATCCCCAGTTGGTACAGCAATTCGGGGCTCTACCAGAACACCTCCGAGTTGCGCATCCAGTCGGCGGAATTCAAGGCCGGCTACGAGACCGCGGTCTGGGGCGTCAACGGTTTCTACCGCAACCAGGAGGCCCGGGACCTGGAGCAGCCCGCCAACCAGCAGCTGAGCAGCCCCGCCGTGGTGAACCGGCCCTTCCAGACCCTGGGCGTCAGTGCCTTCCGGGTCCTGGGCGACGTTCGGCTGGACGGTCGTTGGTCCTGGATCGGACCGCGCTACATGTACGGGCTGCCGGGGGGCTTCAACCAGCATTACAACGACCTGGGCCTTTCGGCGGCCTGGACCGTGGCCAAGGACCTCTCGCTTACCCTGCGTGGAGACAACCTGATGCAGCCCAAGACTTCCTTGGCCCAGTGGCTGGCCGGGACCCGGGATTTCCAGAACGACGCTGCGCAGATCTATGGCTACCCGGCGCAACCCCCGACGGTGAGCCTGGAGGTGCGTTACCGTTTTTAGAGGCCGTGGCAATTGAATCACGCAGCCGCAACTTGAAGGCCGAGATGAGACGGGTTCTGCTGTTCCTCTTGCTTGCCCTCCCCGCCCTGCTGGGGGCGGGGAACCCGGCGCGGGTGGTGAGCCAGACGGTGGGCACTGACGACCTCCTCATGGCCCTGGCCGCCCCGGACCAGATCGCCGCCCTCAGCCACCTGGCCCGGGACCCCCGGTCCAGCCCCTCGGCCGCGGCTGCCGCCGGCTATCCCTGCCTGCGCAACGGCGATGCGGAGGACATCCTGCGGTTCCGCCCGGATCTGGTGCTGGCGGCCTGGTACACCGCCGCCGAGACCGTCGCCCTGCTGCGCCGGGCCCGGATCCGGGTGCTGCTCCTGGACCGCTTCGACAGCCTGGAGGACCTCTACGCCAACGCCCGGCGGGTGGGCCAGGCCCTGGGCCGCGGGGAGCGGGCCGAACAGCTGGTCCGCCAGTGGCAGGCCCGGGTGGAGGCCCTCCAGGCCCGGCTCCGGGGACGCAAGCCGGTGCGCGTGCTGGCGGTGGGCTTCTATCCCTACACCGCCGGGAGCGGAACCACCTTCCAGGACCTGTGCGACCACGCGGGCGCCCTGAACGTGGCGGCGGAGATGGGCCTCAAGGGGCACGCCCCCACCCCCGGCGAGCAGGTGCTCGCCTGGGACGTGGATGTGCTGGTGGCCCCGGCCGAGCCGGGGGTGGACCTGCGGGCCCAGCTGCGGGACCTGGCGCCGTACAAGTTCATGGAGGCCTACCGGAAGGGCCGTGTGGTGGGCCTGCCCGCGGCGCTCATGGCCAGTACCAGCCAGGACCGCCTGGACGCCTACGAATGGCTCGCCCGGGCCCTGCACCCGGAGGCGTTCCGGTGAAGAGCCTGGGCGCCGTTGCCACGCTGGGCCTGCTGCTGCTGGGAGCGGCGCTGGCGTCCCTGGCCCTTGGGGACGCCAGCCTCAGCCCCTTGCAGGTGCTGCGGGCTCTGGCCGGGCGGGGCGACGACCTGGCGCGCACGGTGGTGTGGGACCTGCGCCTGCCCCGCACCCTGGTGGGCATGACGGTGGGTGCCGGGCTGGCCGCCTCGGGGGTGGCCATGCAGGCGTTCTA
>CAWFOJ010000262.1:0-6682 GCA_963816585.1 uncultured Holophagaceae bacterium
TTGGCGGGGGCGCCGGGAGCTGCCGGCGACCCTGGCGGGGCCGGGACCGTGGTGTCGGCGGGGGTGTTGCTGATGCTCTGGTTGTCCTCGGGGGGGACCGCGACTTCCTTGGGCACGAACGGGATCACCGCGCCCTGGGCCCCGGCCATGAGCTTGGGGATGGAGAGCAGCAACACGTCCTCCTTGAGGGGGACGGTGATGGTCTTGGCCACTTTCTGGCCGTCCTTCACGGTCACTTCCACCTTGTGGCTCTGGGCCCGCACCTTGGCCATGTCCCGGTCCCCGGCCTGCAGGTCGATGGGATCCTGGCCGTCCACGGAGATGGTCAGGCTCTCGATGGCCTTCACCGAACCGTCGTCGGAATCCTTGTTGTCCAGGATGAGGGTGTGGCCCTTGCCGAAGGTGAAGACGAAGCCGATGAGGGCGGCCCACACCACGATCAGGGCGCACCGGACCACGAGGCGCCGGCTCTTCACGCTGGGTTCAAGCTTGCCGCTGCTCACTGGGCACCTCCTTTCGCGGGGGCGGCTGCGCCGCCGCCGCGCAGGCCCGCACCCGTGCGGGCCCGCTCGGTCTCCCGGCGGGTGCGCCAGGCGTAGAGCACCAGGGACACGGCGATGACTCCGTAGCCGATGAACTGACGGAAGTACTCGCCGATCATGGCCTCGCCGAACAGTTTCTGCCCGGCCCCCGGGGAGACCACGAACAGCACGTGCAGCAGGATGACGCCGATGAACACGTTGGGGATGGTGGCCTTCTTCACGGAGGCGCCGCCCACCAGGATGGCCGCCACGGCGAAGAAGCTGGTCTGGTCATGGGCGTTGTACGTGGCCATGTTGCCCATGTTCTGCAGGAAGATGATCTGGCCGATGGTGGCCAGCACCGTGGAGATGATGATGGCGATGATGCGGGTGCGGTCCACCGGCACGCCCGAGGACTCGGCCACGTGCATGTCGAAGCCGACGCTGCGCATGTCCTGGCCCAGCTTGGTCTTGCGGAACCAGATGATGAACACGCACAGGGCGGCGATCACCATGAAGGTGGCGATGGGGAAGGTGAACGGCCCCAGGCGGATCGCCAGGAGGTTGTCCAGGGACAGGCGCACCGTGTCCAGGTTCAGGGTGTTGCGGATGCCGTAGCCCCGGGACAGGACGATGGCCCGGGAGCGCACCGGGATCACCGAGCCCATGAGGTAGAGCACCACGAACTGGTAGATGCCGTTGATGAAGAAGGCCAGGATGTAGCCGGTGACCATCTCGCGGCCCTTGGCCTTGTTCAGGACCGCGCCGCACACGTAGCCCATGAGCAGGGAGATGGGCAGGCTCACCAGGGCGGCGAAGACCAGCCCGTAGACCCCCAGCAGGTTGTAGTTGATGGCCAGGATCAGGCCGAACTGGCCGGCCATGGCCCCCAGGGTCATGCCGAAGTTCAGGCCCATGCCGGCGTAGATGGGCAGAAGCAGGGCCAGCACCAGGAAGGAGTCGCGGCCCAGGCGGGTGACCATCTCCTGGCCGATGTAGACCAGGGACAGGCCCGAGGGCTTGATGGCCAGGACGGTGATGATGAGGAAGAGGAGGATGACCGCATTCTCCCGGAGGAAGCGGCCGACGGACTTTTTGCCGCTCATTTGGTCACCTGGGCTTTCCTGGTGAGGGCATAGATGATGATCCCGTTGGAGACGACGATCCGGACCACTTCGGACATGTCGGTCTGGAGCGCGGAGTTGATGACCGAAGGTGTCATGGTCAGCAGGCCCTGGAACAGGAAGGCGCCCACCACCACGTTCACCATGCTCGCCTTGTTCACCGAGGCGCCGCCGATGAGGATGGCGGCGATGGCGGTGAAGGGCATGGCCAGGGGCGCGGTGTACAGCTGGATGAAGCCGAAGCTCTGTTCATAGACGATGATGCCCGCGGCGCCCAGGAAGGTGGACAGGATCACCGAGATGATCCGCATGCGGTCCACGCTGATGCCGCTGGAGCGGGCGTAGTCCGGGTTGGAGCCCACGGCGGTCATGGCGGTGCCGGTCTTGGTGCGCAGGAACAGCCACATGCAGAAGGCCGCCAGCATCACGAACAGGATCTCGCCGGTGGGGAACTTGAAGAACGGCCCGATCTTGACGTTCAGGAAGTTGTTGAGGATCTGCAGCCAGTAGCCCTCCACCGAGATGGTGGTGCGCAGGCCCTTGCCGGCGTAGCCCCAGATCATGGTCGGAGCGTTGTACGGGAGCAGCAGCCACATGATGCACATGAACATCACGCCGGCGAAGCCCACGTACATGGCGATGGTCATTTCCTCGCCCTTGACCTTGTTGAGGAGCCTGCCGTAGAGCCAGCCGAAGAGCACCGAGAACGGTGACGCCAGGACGATGGCCCCGAAAAAGCCGACGGCCCCGTGCAGGCCCAGCTGCACCGAGAGGGTTGCGCCCAGCAGGCCGGAGATGATGCCCAGGGACAGGCCGAAGTTCAGGCCGCAACCGGCCTGGATCATGGGCACCAGGGCCAGCACGAACAGGGCGTTCTGGCCGAAGCGGTTGAACACGTCCGAGAGGGAAGCGTCCACCCGCACGTTCACCACGGGCGCGGCGAAGAACAGGACCACCAGGAAGATGAAGATGATGATCCGCGGCCAGCCGAATTCGGCCACGATCTGTTTGAACCTGTTCACGGAGGCCCTCCTCTGGGGCGATGGTCCCGGCTGGGCAGAAACGCTCGCGTCAGTCATTGGCAACCTCCGAGGCAGCTTCCCGCTCGCCGGTCATGAGCAGGCCGAACGCCTCCAGCTTGGCGGTGGGCGGCAGGATGCCGGTGACCCGCCCTTCGTCGACGATGGCGATGCGGTCGCAGATGGCCCGCAGCTCCTCCAGTTCGCTGGACACCATGACGATGGTCATGCCCAGCTCCCGGTTGTACTTGTGCAGGGCGTCCAGCACCAGGCGCTTGGCGCCGATGTCGATGCCCCGGGTGGGCTCGGACACGAACATGAGGTCGGGGGCCACGGCGAAGGCCTTGGCCAGGCAGATCTTCTGCTGGTTGCCGCCCGAGAGCTCCATGGCCTTCTGGGCGGCGCTGGTGCACTTGATGTGCAGGATGTCGATGTAGCCGTCGGTGAGGGTGCGCATGGCCGACTCGTCGCGGATCTTGAACAGCCCGCCCAGCATGGGCTTCAGGTACTTGTCCTGGATCTGCATGGCGGTGAAGGCGATGTTCCACTCCAGGCTCTCTTCCAGGAGCAGGCCCACCCCGCGCCGGTCCTCGGACACGAAGGCCATGCCCATCTCCAGCGCCAGGCGCGGCTGGTTCAGGGGCACCTCCTTGCCGTGCAGCCGCACCTGCCCGCCGGCCGGGAACAGGCCCATGATGCCGTTGGGGATGCCCAGCTTGCCCTGCCCGGCCAGGCCGCCGATGCCGAAGATCTCGCCCTTCCTGACGGTGAAGCTCATGTCCCGGACGGTCTCGCCGGGCATGTCCACCCACAGGTGGTCCACTGACAGGATGTCCTCATGGAAGGTGCGCACGCCCTCGTCGGCCCGGTCCGAGGCCATCTGTCGGCCCACCATCCACGCGGCGATGTCCCGCACGGAGACCCCGGCCACCGGGGTGTCCTTGACGATGACGCCGTCCCGCAGCACCACCACCCGGTCGGCCACTTCGATGACCTCGTGCAGGCGGTGGGAGATGAAGATGATGGCGATGCCCTGGGCGGCCAGGCTGCGCAGGGCCTTGATGAGCACTTCCGCCTCGGTCTCGGTGAGCACGGCGGTGGGTTCGTCCAGCACCAGGATCTGGGTCTTCTCCCGGTTGATCTCCCGGGCGATCTCGGTGAACTGTTTATGCCCCACGGGCATTTCCGACACCAGGGTGTCCGGGTCCAGGTTCACCCCCAGCTTGGCGATGGTGGCGCTGGCCCGGCGTCTCATGTCATCCCGGTCCAGGACGCTCATGCGGTCCCCGAACACGTCGTTGAGCACGGAGGGGTGCATGGATTCCCGGTTCAGCACGATGTTCTCGGTGGTGGTGAACCCGGGGACCAGGCTGAACTCCTGGTGGGCCATGCCGATGCCCGCGTCCAGGGCGTCGAACGGGCTCTGGAAGTGCACTTCCTCCCCGTTGATGCAGACCTTGCCCTGTACCCGCCCGTATCCCGGATCACGTTCATCCCGAACAGGATGCGCATGAGGGTCGTCTTGCCAGCCCCGTTCTCGCCGACCAGCCCGATGATTTCCCCGGCCCGGACGTCGAAGCACACGTCCGAGAGGACGACGTTGCCGTAGAAGTCCTTGGAAATGTTCTGGAGCGAAAGGAGCGGAGTGTTGTTGTCCATGGCGCCCTCTACGCTCCCATGCCTGCGGTGGTGCCACGTCCGGGTTCCGTGGCTGGCCCCGGGCGGGTGGCAAATCGAGTCCCATCCTTCATGACGCCTCCTCCAAGCATGCCCATTGAACCTACGATTGTAGACCTGGAGATCCGGTGCAAACGCAGAATTACCCTGGTCTTTGATCACACCTGGAGCAAAATGTGTATATAAAAAAATTATTTTTTAATCTTTACTTTGATCCAATTTATTCAAATAAGTTCAATTTTTTTAATTAAATTATTAATTAATTTGAAAATATAACAAAAATAATTAATTTTTTAAGTTAGAGTGGTCTATGCAGGGTGCCTGCCCTCCACGGATTCCGGAGGAGCGGTCTATGCTGCGCCCTTCACCAATCAACCCTGTCTCCGGATGGAGAATGAGCGTCCTGGCGGATTCCCGACCAACCGACCGAGGGTCAGTGATCCCGGCGCCCTCGCCCACCCCCGGAGTTGGAAGGAGCCCGTCACCCTTCCAGGCGTCTTCGTTTCAATCAGAATTCGCCGCCTGATCCCGAAAAAAGCCCGGAACCGCAAGACCTTGCGGCCGCAGGGTTAAATGGCATTTTTGGGAACTAGTCGTCCGGCGAGGCTTCACCCGGGAGGCCCTGGACGCCCCCCGCCTCCACGAATGGCCGCCGGGACCGGTCTGAACCCGAAATGACCCGGCCGCCCCTTCGCAAGCGAAGGAACGGCCGGGTCTTGGGATCCCTTCCGGTGAGCCGGCCTCAGGAAAGAATCATGAGGCCAGCCCGCCGTACGGGGTGGAACTAGAAGTCGGCTTCGAGGGAGAGCTGGATCTTGTTGTTGGAGATCTTGGTGGTCGTGGTGCCGTCGTAGTCGAACCAGGGATTGGCGGAACCGAAGGCCTTGGCCTGCTCCCAATCGTAGGCGACGCCGAACGTGACGGTCTTGGCAAGCTTGACCAGGGTGTTGATTTCGCCGTAGTAGGCCGTCTTCATGCCAGGGCCGCTGGTGCCGTTGGACCAGGCCGTGGTGGCCGGGGTGGAGCTGTCGGACTTCCACTGCACACCGCTGACCACGATGTTGGAGCGGACGTCGTCGGTCCAGTGGTGGGTGTAGCCCGCCAACCAGCCAAGCTGATTGATGGAGACGATGTTCTGCGTCGCAGCAGAGACGTAGGCGCACTGGATGCCGGTGCCCATGCCGCCCGGATTGCCGTAGTAGACCTGCCAAACCAGGTCATCCTTGCCGAACTTGACGTCGCCGGAGAGCTGGCCGACGGCGAAGGACTTGCTGAAGCTGGTGGAGTCCTTCTGCGGAGCCGTGGTGGCAGGAATGTTGTAGTTGGCCTGCTGGTAAGCCCCAGCCAGCCGCACGTGGCCCCAACTGTCGGCGAAGGACCACGCGGCGACGATGGCCGGCACCTTGTACTGGTCCTGGCCGCCCGGAGCCCCGACGAAGCCGTTGCCGCTACTGTTCTTGAGCATCTCGAGGGCGACGGTCAGGCTGTTGTTCTTGTCGAGCTTGCCGGTCCACATGATCTGGGGATCCCGGGTGACGTCATAGGAGGCGCTGCCGATGGGGCCGGCCCAGTCGACCGTGTCAGCTTCCGCATCCTGGTCCAGGAGGTTGATCCAGGTCTTGCCGAAGGTCCACCCGTCGAAGGAAACGTAGAAGTGGCGGAAGTTCAGGGCATACCCGCCCTCCGAAGAACCACCGCCGTTCATGTCGAATTCGATCTTGGTCTTGATGTCGCCCAGGTTGGCGCTGGGGGTGGTGCTGGCGAAGCCGAACCGGGTCGGGTAGAAGTCGAAGTAGTACCCGCCCGTCGGAATGCCGGACCAGTTGGTGGCCAGCAGGCCGCCGGAGGTGTTGTAGAACATGCTGCCGGCATCGTTCCCGCCATAGATGTCGTCGTTGCCGTTGACATCGTACTTGGCGTAGCTGATCACGAAGCCGTAGAGGCTCATCTTGGTGTCGCCGGACTGGAAGTCGGCTGCGCTGAGGGTGGGGGCGCCCACCAGCAGCATCGCGGCCAGGGCGGTGGTGATGTTACGGAAGCGGCTCATTGTGCTTACTCCTTTTGGGAAGGTGCTTGCAACGGAGTGCAGGCAGGGTTGAACAGTGGCGGTGCAGGTTGCTTCTTGCTGCGGACACCGGGGCTCATGCCGGTGGGGTGTTTCGGGCGGTCCATGCCGCCCTCGGCTGCCGAACCGTGTGCCTTTGCCAGCTGCGGAAGGCCCCTGGAGCGCCCTCGGTCCGGGCCGCGTTGCCGACGCGGACACCGGTGGGAACCACGGGGACGCCACGGCCGAGGCGCTCGTGAGCAGAAGCCTCACGACCGGTGGCAGAGCAGCGGCTCT
>CAWFOJ010000263.1:0-4272 GCA_963816585.1 uncultured Holophagaceae bacterium
CCTCCGGCGCATAGGCGCGCACCGTGACCTGGAGGTCGGCCGTTTCGGCGATCACGTTGGACACGTTGCCCGCGTGCAGGGAGCCCACCGACACCACGGCCATCTGCCGGGGGTCCACGTTGCGGGCCACCACCGTCTGCAGGGCCACCACGATGTGGGCCGCCACCAAGGCCGCATCCACGCACAGGTGGGGCGCGGAGCCGTGCCCGCCCCGGCCGTGCACGGTGATGAGCACCGTGTCGCTGGAGGCCATGAACAGCCCCGGCAGCACCCCGAACCGGCCCAGGGGGTAGCCGGGGAAGTTGTGCAGGCCGAACACGGCGTCGCAGGGGAACCGCTCGAACAGGCCGTCCTCGATCATCATCCGGGCCCCGCCCAGGCCTTCCTCGGCGGGCTGGAACAGGAGGTTGACGGTGCCGTTGAAGCTGCCCTGCCGGGCCAGGTACCGGGCCGCCGCCAGCAGCGCGGCGGTGTGCCCGTCATGCCCGCAGGCGTGCATCCTGCCAGGGTGCTGGCTGGCGTAGGGCAACCCGGTGGTCTCCTGGATCGGCAGCGCGTCCATGTCCGCCCGCAGGCCGATGCCGCGCTTGCCGGCGCCCTTCGCGAGGGTCGCCACCACTCCCGTCACGCCCAGCCCCCGGTGCACCTGGTACCCGAACCCGGCCAGCTTCTCCGCCACGAAGTCGCTGGTCTGGAACTCTTGCAGCCCCAGTTCCGGATGGGCGTGGAGATGGCGGCGCATGGCCACGTCTTCTTCCCGTTGGTCGAGGATGCCTGGCAGGAGGGGGAGGGGGAGACCATGGGAAGTCCTCGCGTCGTCATTCAGATGTCGGCCGTTGTCCGGAGAGCGCAACCCAGTGTAGGCCTAAGAGTGTGACCATGTATTATTCGGCCCCGCGATGATGGCACCGGGCAAGCGCATGAAGGTCAGGTGCTGGCCGGGCTCACCACCCCGGGTACCGCCGCTGCCAGTATTCCTTTTCCTCCCGGTCCTTCCCGGGCCCGCTTTCCGTGAGGATCCACGCGTCCACCGCGGCCAGGTCATCCGCCACCTCCACCAGCACCTCCCGCAGTTCCAGGGGCGCCAGCCAGCGTTCGGGGATCTCGTGGAACCCCATCATCGCCCCCAGCAGGTTCCCGGCGATGGCGCCGGTGGAGTCGCTGTCCCCGGTGCGGTTCACCGCCATGACCACCCCCTCCTCCAGGCTGTGCGCCCGCAGGGCGCAGAACACCGCGATGGCCAGGGCCTCCTCGGCCACCCACCCCTGGCCGAGCCGGGCCAGGGCCGCGCCCGTCGCGCCGCCGGCGGCGGCCAATTCCCGCGCCGCTTCCAGAGCCTCCAGGGTCTCCCGGCACTGGGCCTGCCGGCGCAGCACCTCCAGGGTCTCCTCCAAGGCCTGATCCAGGCCCTGCCCGCCGGCCAGCAGGCCGATGAGCATGGCCGCGGCCCCCGCCGGCAGCTGTCCGGTAGGATGCCCATGGGTGACGGCCGCCGCCTGGCAACCCCAGGCGAACGCCGCCTCCGCCGGCAGCCCCCGGGCAGCCGTGTACAACCCCAGGGGCGCCACCCGCATCACCCCGCCGCACCCCTTGGACGAATTGTTCGCCGGCCTGCCGTCCCCCACCCCTTCCAGGGCCGAGAGGGCGCCGATGCAGGTGTTGCCCGGCGCCCGGCGGGAGAACAGGTCCCGGTGCGTGAACAGCCAGCCGTCCGTGCCCACCCCGCGGGCCCGCCCCGGCGTCCCCTGGGTGCGCAGCCAGCGCTGGTAGGCGTGGGCCAGCAGGCCGGGAAGGTCCGGGCCCTGCCCTCCGCCCCGCACATGCCAGCGCAGCACCCCCTCCGCCGTGAACAGGGTCATCTGGGTGTCGTCGGTGATGGCCCCCTGGCGTCCGTAGGCCGGCACCAGGTTGCGGATCCCGCCGGGGCCGAAGGACCTGAAGATCGCCTCCAGGTCCATGAATTCCACCGGCGCCCCCAGCGCATCCCCCACGGCTCCGCCCACCAGGCAGCCCCGGAACCGGCTGGCCCGCTCCGGGGCGATCGGGTGCCGGGGCCGGCCTCCGGCCGTCCCCACCGGGCCCTGGCGCCGCACATAGTCCTCCTGGGCGGCGGTCTCGATGGCCCCCGGGCGCGCCTCGCGCACCGCCGCCATGGCCTGCTCCGCCCCCATCCCGAACTCCACCAGCAGCCGCGCCGAGATCGTGCCGGTGCGCCCCAGGCCGCCCAGGCAGTGGATCGCCACCTTCCCGCCGCCCGCCAGCAGGGCCCGGAGGTCCGCCCCGGCCTGCTCCCAGCGCTGCTCCCACACCACGTCCGGCACCCCGCCGTCGGGGATGGGCAGCCAGAAGTGGGTCAAGCCCGCCGCCGCCCGCTTGGGCAGGTCCGCCACCTGGCAGTCCTTCAGCTCGTGCGCCTCCATGAGGGTGACCAGGGCGCAGGCGCCCCAGTCCCGGATGACCCCCAGGTCCGTCTCCAGGTCCCGCCGCCAGTCCCCCGGCAGCCCGCGGGCCTCCACCCTCCCGGGGCACAGGGTCATGCCGATGGCGCCGGGAGTCCCGGGCACCGGGACGGCGGCGATGCGCAAAGGATGGGTCAGGCTGGTCTTGGCCATGGCGAAACGCCCCGATGGTGAAAGTATGCGCAGGGACAGCCGTTGTCCGTCCGTTTTCTGTAAGCTCGAAGCCTGGGACTGGGAGCATGATCAACCTTCGCTACTCCAACCGCATGGAGGCCCTCCTGGACGCCCTGGCCGAGGCGGTGCGGGAGGAGCGGGCCGGACAGGGCGCCTGGAAGACCATCCGGATGGTGGTGCCCAACCTGGCCACCGCCCGGCGCGTCGAGGACCACCTGGTGGCGCGCCTGGGCCTGGCCGCCAACCTGGAATTTCTATTCCTGGACAAGTTCCTGCGCAACTTCCTGCCGGAGGGGAGCGGGCTGATCGACCGCCCGGCCATCCAGGGGGTCCTGTTGCGCCGGTTCCAACAGGGCGACGGCCTGGACGGTGAGGCGTTCGCTCCGGTGCGCCGGTACCTGGGCGCCCCCCCGGATCCCCAGCGGGTGGCCCAGCTGGCCTACCGCCTGGGCGGCCTGTTCGAGGACTACCTGTACGCCCGCCCCCAGTGGGCCCCGCAGTGGCAACAGGGCCGCGCCGCCCTCCAGGACGCCGGCCTTGAAGCCTGCGAACGCAGCCTGTGGAACCTGGTCCGGAAGGACCTGCCGGCCGCCCTGCTCACCCCCCTGGAGGCCAAGGTCCGCCTGCGCCTTCCCGCCCAGCCCGGACCGGTGCACCTCTTCGCCATGACCAACCTGGCCTACGGCTACCAGGCGCTGCTGGACGAAGTGGGCCGGCGCGCCCCCGGCTGCCTGCGCTTCTATACCCTGAATCCCTGCCGGGAATTCTGGGACGACCTGCCCACCGGCCCCGCGCGGGAGTCCCGCCGCGCGCAGGCGCGCCGCGGCCTGCGGGACTTCACCGCCGAACTCCCGGAAGCAGCGGACGAGGACCCGTACCGCCTGGAAGTCCCGGGCGCCGCCGAATCGGACCTGCTGCGCCTCTGGGGCCGGGCCGGCCGGGAGAAGATCCGGCTGCTCAACGAGATGAGCGACTGGGATTTCGAGGACGATTTCCAGGACCCGGGCCGGGACTCCCTGCTGGCGGCGCTCCAGGAGGACATCCTGTTCCGCCGCGCCCCGGGCGCCCCGGTCCCCCCCGACGGCAGCGTCCAGGCGCACGGCTGCCCCAACCCCCGCCGGGAGGCCGAGACCATCTGCGAGCTCATCTGGGAGTTCCTGCGCGCCCGGGAGGCCGGCCAGCCCCCCCTGCGCTTCAGCGACATCGCCGTGATGGTTCCCGCCGCCGCCCTGGACACCTGCACCGCCCACCTGCAGGCGTCCGCCGGCGGCCCCGGCCCCATCCCCTGGTCCCCCGTGCACCGGGAATCCCCTGCCCTGGCGGAAGCCCTGGAGGCCTTCACCCTCCTCCTGGGCCTGCCCGGGAGCCCCTTGACCCGGGCCGGCGTGCTGGGTTTCCTGGAGCACCCGGCGGTGCGCCGCCACCTCAAGGACACGGACCTGGAGCCCTGGCCCGGCTGGTGCCGGGACACGGGCATCATCCGCGGCCGCGACCGGGCCGACCTGGAGCCCGCCTACTTCCAGGGAGACCTGCTGAGCTGGGCCCAGGGCCACCGCCGGCTGGCCCTGGGCGCCTTCCTGTCCCAGGACGGGGAGCCCTTCGAAGCGGGAGGCGAGCACTACCCGCCCCGGGAGATCAG
>CAWFOJ010000264.1:0-8678 GCA_963816585.1 uncultured Holophagaceae bacterium
GGTACACCCGCGTGCCGGGCCACAGGCGTCCACCACACGCCCCGGCATGAGCGTGCGCGGCTTCTCCCACACCTTGCTGCCTGAGGTCTTACTGCAGTTTCCCGGCGCCTGGATCGAGCATCCGATGGCCCTGGATCCGGAGGACGAGCGCCTGGGATTGATCTACCCGGAGCGCCTGTTGAGCCTGCAGCGCCTGTGGCTGGAGATGGAGGAGCGCAACCCCAACCATAGGGTTCACCGGTGACCGGCCTGAGTGTGCGTCAGCGCTGGGCGTTTGTTTCAGGATCTGGAAGTTGACCGACAGGTCGAACTCCTCTGGGCATGATGTAGCTTGCATGGCGCACCTGCAGGGTACTCCAGGTGGAACTTTGAACGCGGCGTGCTGCAGCGGGGGCTGGATGGTCAGGCCCACCCGGTAGGAGAAGGCCTTGGCGATGAGGGCCGAGGAGACCATCTCCCGGCTGCTGGAGCTGCCCAGGTGCAGGCTCTTGTGCTGGAACCAGCGGGGCACCAGGTGGAAGGGGATCAGGTACCCGGCTAGGTCGAGGACGTTGCGGTGGTCGAAGCCGCCACCCCCAGGCCCTGGAACATCTCCTGATACTCCTGCTCCAGGCTCCCGGGGCGCAGGCCCACGGGCCTGCAGATGCGCAGGTTCTGGTGCAGGTAGTGGGACAGGGGCACCACCGTGACCCCTTCCTTCAGGTCGCTCTCCACCAGCAGCTGGGGCGGCCTCGGGGCCGGACTTACCCTTGGGCCCGGTCCGCCTCGGGGCCGCCCCAGCGCAGCAAGGCGTCGCCCACGAACATGGCCGCGTGGCTCCAGGAACTCTGGGTCATGTACATGATGATCTGGCTCATGCGCCAGTTGCCCTCCACCAGCAGCACTTAATCCGGGCGCAGGCGGGCCGCGAGCCGCCCAGGTCGTTGGGGATCCGGCGCTGGTAGTGGGACACGGTCCCGGTGAGGTAGTCCACCATGGCCCGGGAGAGGAATTCGTGGAAGATCACCCCCCCAACATGAGCCGCTGGCGCCGGGCGCGCACGGGCCGGTCAGAGGCTCCACGAATCTCCACCGATTCCAGGGGTTCGGCCAGGAACCGTCCCCCCACAAAAAGGAGCCGGCTGCCGGCGTCCGTGAGGAGGATCCGCAGGTCGCCCCGGGCGCTGGCGGTGCGGTAGCCCAGGCGGCCCGGGAGAGGGTTTCCACCGCCCAAGCCGTCAGCTCCCCGCTGTCCAGCCAGGTGGTGCCCTGGCGGGTGCGGGCCAGGGAGGGCAGCAGCACCGGGTAGTGGGTGTAGCCCCATACCGATGGTGCGCACCGCATAGGGGATCTGGTTCAGGTAGCGGCGGCACACCGCGTCGGTGATGGGGTTGTCGGCAGTCAGCCTTCCTCGGCGAGGCTCACCAGGAGGGGGCAGGCCAGGCCGCGCACCTCCGCGCTCCCGGCTTGTGCCGGGCCACGGCGTCCTCGGAACCGCGCCGCTCTGGACGGGTGGCCAGGGTGCCGGATGATCCCCACCGGCCCGGGCTGGGCGCAGGCGGCCTCGGGGCCCGGGCTCTATGACGCGGATGACCGGTTACGGGGCCGAGGCTCTCAGCGCCGCCAGGCCATGGGCGGAAACTCGCGTTGCAGGCGATGACCATGAGCTTGGGCTGAGACACAGGGAGGACGGTCCCGGCCTGGAGGGCGAGGCGTGGAGGGCCTCGTGGGACCCGTTGCTGTACGGCACCCTCGCCGTGTCCCCCAGGGGGAGACGATGGACTCCTCGAAAAGAATCTAAAAAAGGGCCGCGCACCACCGTCAGGCCGCCCATGCCGGACTCGAACACGCCGATGGGCAGGTCGGCCCGGGTCATGGGACTCTGCTCCGCCAGGATGGCGATCCAGGCGCCCTCCCGCGCCACCCTCCGGGGCTGGAAGCCGCAGGCCGCCAGGTCTCACCAGGGCCTCGTCCTGGCGCTCCACCAGGGTCCTGAAGCCTACCAGGCGGCCTCCCGGGGCCGTGATCGACCCCACGCGCGGCAGCAGGTCCTGGATGGTCTCCAGCAGGATGTTGGCCAGGAGGGTCCGGGTTGGGCCCCCGCACCCTGGGAGGGTTGAGGGTGCCCACGAACGCCTCGAAGGGGCCGGGCGCCGTGGAGCTAGCCGGGCGTTGTGCCCCAGGAGGCTCTCATGGCCGGGCCGCAGTCCGGGTCGATGTCGAGGGGGCTACCCCGGGCCCCGCACAGCCAGGCGGTCAGGGCCGAGATCCCGGCGCCGGCGCCGATGTCCAGGACCTCGTCCTGCAGCGCCCCCTGGTCCGCCAGGTCCTCGATGAGGCCCATGCACAGCCTCGTGGTCTCGTGACGGCCGGTGCCGAACGCAAGGCCCGGGTTCACCGCGATGGTGCCTGGGGCGGGGGGCGCCGGGAGTCGTCCTCCCAGAGGGGGCGGATGTGGGTGACCTGCAATACCTGGATGGAGCCGAATCCCTCCCGGCTCTTGGCCAGCCAGTCCTCGTCGGCGAACCGCTCCACCACCACTCAGGCGCACGCCGGGGAAGGCGGCCAGGGCGGCCGGGTCCGGGGGCGGCCAGGTCCGGGGGAACATAGGCATAGAACGCATAGGGCGGATCCGGCCGAACGGAAGGTGGTGGTGGCGCCCGCCTGCCCCAGCGAGTCGCCCAGGGCGGCCTCCTCGGCGGCCTCCGGCACCTCCAGGAGCCAGCGCTGGTGGCGAAGAGCGTTATCCATGTGTTCAGCCTAACATTGTCAGTACCCTTCGCCGCACTCGGGCAGGGCGTCCTCCAGGTCCAGGCGCTTCATCTTCTCCAGGAAGGTAGTGCGCTTGAGCCCAGCACGTCCGCCAGCCGCTCTTGTTCCGCGTTCGCCTGGAGGCTCTGGAGCATCAGCTTTTTCTCCACGTCCGAGACCAGCCTGGTTCAAGTCCAGCCCCTCGGCGGGCAGTTCCATGGGCGCGGGCGGGCGGTCTGGGCGCTGAAGGCCGGAAGGCCTCCAGGGGCGGCAGCGCCTGCATGATCTCCTGCCCCCCGGGGAGGCGTTCGGTGAAGAAGGCGAAATCCGCCCGGGAGAGCACCGGGCGCTGCGCGGAAAGGTCATGGCCCGCTCGATGGCGTTCTCCAGTTGGCGCACGTTGCCGCTCCAGGGCAGGGCCATGAGCAGGAGTCCACGGAGGGGTGCAGCGCCTCGGGGTAGGGGCCGTATTCCCGGGCCTTGCGGTTGAGGAAATGCTGGGCCAGGAACGGCATTTTGGCCCTCCGCTCGCGCAGGGGCGGCAGGGCGGGGGACCGCAGATGGCCTCCAGGCGGTAGAACAGGTCCTCCCGGAAGGAGCCGGACTGCACCCGCTGCCACAGGTCGACGTTGGTGGCGGCGATGACCCGCACCTCCACCTTCACCGGGGCCCGCCGCCCAGCGGCTGCACTTCCCGCTCCTGCAGGACCCGCAGCAGCCGCACCTGGACGGAGGGGCATGGTCTCACTTCGTCCAGGAAGATGGTCCCGCCATGGGCCTCCCGGAACTTGCCCGGCGTGTCCTTGCGGGCGTCCGTGAAGGCGCCCCGGGTGTAGCCGAACAGCTCCGACTTGATCAGGTTGTCGGGGATGGACCCGCAGTGCACCGGTACGAACGGCTGGTCCCGCTGGGCGCTCATGCGGTGGACGGCCCGGGCGACCACTTCCTTGCCCGTGCCGCTCTCCCCCAGCAGGAGCACGGTGGCCCGGGTGGCGCTGGCGGCCCGGGCGGTGGCCAGGACCTGCTGCATGGCCGGCCCCATGCCCACCAGGCCCAGCCCCAGGGCCTGGGAGACGGGCAGGGGCACCTGGGGCGGGGCGCGCGGGCGAAGGCCGGCAGGGGCGGCTCCTCCCCGGCCAGGCCCCAGCGGACGCCGCCCAGCGCGCCCCAGCGGGCCAGGCCGGTGCAATCCGGGGCCGGCGCCTGGGGGTCCAGGAGCACCATGATGGGCAGCGCCCCCACCTCCGCGCACAGGCGCGGCAGGGCCGGGCCAGGGTCCGGGCCGCCGGGGAGATACGACAAGTCCGTGTCCGGGCGGCAGGGCCGGCACCGCGCTCCGGTCCACGGTCACCTGCCAGACGGCCGCCCAGCTGCGCTCCAGCCCCGAAGGGGTAGCGCCCAGGGTGGACCAGTGGAGATGGGGAGGGAGTTCATGTGGACCCTGTTACTTAGTAACAGAGTCCGCATGAACTCCCTGCCCCATCTCCATTGGTCCACCCTGGGCGCGACCCAGGGGCTGGAGCGTAGCTGGGCGGGCGCGTGGCAGGTGACCGTGGACCGGAGCGCGGTCCCGGCCCTGCCGCCCCCGGACACGGACCTGTGGGTGATCTCCGCCGCGGGCCGAACCCGGCCCGGCCCTGCCGCGCCTGTGCGCGAAGTGGGGGCGCTGCCCATCCTGATCCTCCTGGACCCCCACGCCGGCCCCGGACTCCGCCGGCCTGGCCAGCTGGGGCGAGCTGGGCTCCCTCCGCTGGGGCCTGGCCGGGAGGAGCCGCCCCTGCCCGGCCTTCGTCCGGCGCCGCCGGGGCAGGTGCCCCTGTCCATGTCCCAGGCCCTGGCGCTGGGCCTGGTGGGCATGGCGCCGGCCATGCAGCAGGTCCTGGCCAAGGCCCGGGCCGCCAGCGCCACCCGGGCCACCGTGCTCCTGCTGGGGGAGAGCGGCACGGGCAAGGAAGTGGTCGCCCAGGCCATCCACCGCATGAGCGCCCAGCGGGACCAGCCGTTCGTGCCGGTGCACTGCGGGTCCATCCCGGACAACCTGATCGAGTCGGAGCTGTTCGGCTACACCCGGGGCGCCTTCACGGACGCCCGCAAGGACACGCCGGGCAAGTTCCGGGAGGCCCATGGCGGGACCATCTTCCTGGACGAAGTGAGCACCATGCCCCTCAGCGTCCAGGTGCGCCTGCTGCGGGTCCTGCAGGAGCGGGAAGTGCAGCCGCTGGGCGGCGGGCCCCCGGTGAAGGTGGAGGTGCGGGTGATCGCCGCCACCAACGTCGACCTGTGGCAGCGGGTGCAGTCCGGCTCCTTCCGGGAGGACCTGTTCTACCGCCTGGAGGTGGTGCCCATCGCCCTGCCGCCCCTGCGCGAGCGGCGGGAGGAGATCCCGTTCCTGGCCCAGCATTTCCTCAACCGCAAGGCCCGGGAATACGGCCTCTACCCCAAGGCGCTGCACCCCTCCGTGGACTCCCTGCTCATGGCCCTGCCCTGGAGCGGCAACGTGCGCCAACTGGAGAACGCCATCGAGCGGGCCATCGTCCTTTCCGCGCAGCGCCCGGTGCTCTCCCGGGCGGATTTCGCCTTCCTCACCGAACGCCTCCCCGGGGGGCAGGAGATCATGCAGGCGCTGCCGCCCCTGGAGGCCTTCCCGGCCTTCAGCGCCCAGACCGCCGCGCCCGCGCCCATGGAACTGCCCGCCGAGGGGCTGGACTTGAACCAGGTGGTCTCGGACGTGGAGAAAAAGCTGATGCTCCAGAGCCTCCAGGCGACCCGCGGGAACAAGAAGCGGGCGGCGGAACTGCTGGGGCTCAAGCGCACCACCTTCCTGGAGAAGATGAAGCGCCTGGACCTGGAGGACGCCCTGCCCGAGTGCGGCGAAGGGTCCTGACAATGTTAGGCTGAACACATGGATAACGCTCTTCGCCACCAGCGCTGGCTCCTGGAGGTGCCGGAGGCCGCCGAGGACGCCCTGGGCGACTGGCTGGGGCAGGCGGGCGCCACCGCCACCTTCCGTTCGGCGGATCCGCCCTATGCGTTCTATGCCTATGTTCCCCCGGACCTGGCCGCCCCGGACCCGGCCGCCCTGGCCGCCTTCCCCGGCGTGCGCCTGGTGCGGGTGGAGCGGTTCGCCGACGAGGACTGGCTGGCCAAGAGCCGGGAGGGATTCGGCTCCATCCAGGTGGGGCGGGGCTTCCACATCCGCCCCCTCTGGGAGGACGGCCCGGCGCCCGCCGGGCGCGTCGCCATCGCGGTGAACCCGGGCCTTGCGTTCGGCACCGGCGGGCACGAGACCACGAGGCTGTGCATGGGCCTCATCGAGGACCTGGCGGACCAGGGGGCGCTGCAGGACCCGGTCCTGGACATCGGCGCCGGCACCGGGATCCTGGCCCTGACCGCCTGGCTGTGCGGGGCCCGGCAGGTGACCGCCTTCGACATCGACCCGGACTGCGGCCCGGCCATGGCCGACCTCCTGGGGCACAACGCCCGGCTCCTCCACGGCGCCCGGCCCTTCGAGGCGTTCGTGGGCACCCTGGACGACCCCCGGGTGCGGGGGCCGTACCGGACCCTCCTGGCCAACATCCTGCTGGAGACCATCCAGGACCTGCTGCCGCGCATGGGGTCGATCACGGCCCCGGGAGGCCGCCTGGTGGCTTCGGGGATCCTGGTGGAGCGCCAGGACGAGGCCCTGGTGAGCCTGGCGGCCTGCGGCTTCCAGCCCCGGAGGGTGGCGCGGGAGGGCGCCTGGATCGCCATCCTGGCCGAGCGGCTGCCATGACCCGGGCCGACCTGCCCATCGGCGTGTTCGATTCCGGCATCGGCGGCCTGACGGTGGTGCGCGCCCTGCGCCGGATGCTGCCCGAGGAGTCCATCGTCTACCTGGGGGACACGGCGAGGGTGCCGTACGGCAACAAGTCCCACGAGACCATCCAGCGCTACGCCCTCCAGGCCGGGAGCATCCTGGCCCGGTACCAGCCCAAGCTCATGGTCATCGCCTGCAACACAGCCTCCGCCCATGGCCTGGCGGCGCTGCAGGCCTCGGCCCCGTGCCCGGTCATCGGCGTCATCGAGCCCGGGGCCGAGGCCGCCTGCGCCCAGCCCGGGCCGGTGGGGATCATCGGCACCCTGGCCACCGTCCAGAGCGGCGCCTACGAGGACGCCATCCACCGGCGCAAGCCGGACGCGGAGGTGCACAGCCTGGCCTGCCCCCTCCTGGTGAGCCTCGCCGAGGAAGGCTGGCTGGACGACCCCATCACCGACGCGGTGTGCCGCCGCTACCTGAACCAGATCCCCTATGCGGTGCGCACCATCGTACTGGGCTGCACCCACTACCCGGTGCTGCTGCCCTCCCTGGCCCGCACCCGCCAGGGCACCACCTGGCTGGACAGCGGGGAGCTGACGGCCCGGGCGGTGGAAACCCTGCTCCAGGGCCGCCTGGGCTACCGCACCGCCAGCGCCCGGGGCGACCTGCGGATCCTCCTCACGGACGCCGGCAGCCGGCTCAAGGAGGTGGGGGAGCGGTTCCTGGCCGAACCCCTGGAATCGGTGGAGCTGGTGGACCTCTGACCGGCCCGTGCGCGCCCGGCGCCGGCGGCCTATGTTGGGGGGGTGATCTTCCACGAATTCCTCTCCCGGGCCATGGTGGACTACCTCACCGGGACCGTGTCCCACTACCAGCGCCGGATCCCCAACGACCTGGGGCGGCTGGCGGCCACCCTGCGCCCGGGGGACGTGCTGCTGGTGGAGGGCAACTGGCGCATCAGCCAGATCATCATGTACATGACCCAGAGTTCCTGGAGCCACGCGGCCATGTTCGTGGGCGACGCCCTGCTGCGCTGGGGCGGCCCCGAGGCGGACCGGGCCCTGGCCAAGTACGGCCCCGAGGCCACCCAGCTGCTGGTGGAGAGCGACCTGAAGGAAGGGGTCACGGTGGTGCCCCTGTCCCACTACCTGCACCAGAACCTGCGCATCTGCCGGCCCCTGGGCCTGCGCCCCGGGAGCCTGGAGCGGGTGCTGCAGGAGATGTTCCAGCACCTGGGGGTGCGCTACGACCACCGCAACGTCCTCGACCTGGCCCGCTACCTGATCCCCTTCCACCTGGTGCCCCGCTGGTTCCGGCGCAAGAGCCTGTACCTGGGCAGCTCCAGCAGCCGGGAGATCATCTGCTCGGCCCTCATCGCCAAGGCCTTCTACCGGGTGGGCCTGACCATCCAGCCCCCGCTGCAGCACGCCGGCAACGTCCACCTGGAGTCCCTGCAGGTGCGCCATCCGAGCTACATCATGCCCCGGGATTTCGACCTGTCGGTCAACTTCCAGATCCTGAAACCGCCCAGCAGCTGACGCACGCTCCGGCCGGTCACCGGTGGACGTTCTGGTTGGGGTTGCGCTCCTCCATCTCCAGCCACAGGCGCTGCAGGCTCAACAGGCGCTCCGGGTAGTCCAGTCCCAGGCGCTCGTCCTCCGGATCCAGGGCCATGGGATCCTCGATCCAGGCGCCGGGAAACTCCGGGAACACCTGGGGCAGCAAGGTGTGGGAGAAGCCGCGCACGCTCAGGGTGCGGATCCCGGGCGTGTCGATGAGGACGCCCTCGCCCGGGCAGGCGATCCGGCGCGCGCCGGTGGTGGTCTGGCGGCCGGTGCCGTACCGGCTCATCGCCCCGGTCCGTAGCTTCAGTTCCGGCACCAGGGCGTTGATGAGCATGCTCTTGCCCACGCCGCTGTGACCCACCAGGACCACCGTCCGGCTGGCCAGGAGCTCCCGCAGGGGTTCCAGCCCCTGGCCCCGGAGGGCGCTGGTCTCCAGGATGGGCACGCCCTGGTCCCGCAGGGGGTCCAGTTCCGGGAGGGTGTCCTTGCGGCTGGCCCGGTCCCGCTTGGTGACCACCACCCGGAACCCCATGCCCGCCGCCAGGGCCAGCACCTGGGCCCGCTCCAGCAGCCCCGGGCGCAGGGGCGG
>CAWFOJ010000265.1:0-11886 GCA_963816585.1 uncultured Holophagaceae bacterium
GGGTTAGTGAGCCCGGGCCAGCGGAAGATTCACCGCCCGCGGGCGTTTGCCGCGGCCGGAACGCAGGTCGACGCATTTCAGCCGTTCCGGCGGCGGGCGGGACTCGTTGCGGCCGGCGCCCCACCCGGGCCACAATCCTCCCTGCCGTAACCCAGTGCATCCGCTCCCGGGGGTCTTGCATGCGCCTGCGCCCTTTGCTCCTGCCGCTCCTGGCCGTCTGGGCGACGGTTCGTGCCCCGGCTGATACGCCGGGCTACCGGCAGCCGCCCCCGGCCATCCAGGACGTGCTGCGGGCGCCCCAGCCGCCGGTGACGCTCCTGGCCCCCACCGCCGACCGGGCGCTGCTGGCGGAGCTTGAGCGCTACCCGGACCTGCGGGAGCTGGCCCAGCCGACCCTGCGCCTGGCCGGCTCCAGGTTCAACCCGGTGAACCGGAGCCCCCACCTGCCGCTCCGCCTGCGCGCCTTGAGCCTGCTGACCCTGCCCCAGGGGCGCCGGATCCCGGTGCCCCTGCCCCCGGGCCGAGCCTGCGGGCTGCCCGCCTGGTCCCCGGACGGCCGGAGGTTCGCCCTTCCGGTGTTCACCCCCCGGTCGGTGGAACTGTGGATCGGCACCGCCGCCACCGGGAGGCTGAAACGGATGCAGGGGATGCGGCTCAATGCGGCCTTCGGCGCCCCCTTGACCTGGCTGCCCGGCAGCCGGGCCCTTCTGTGCCAAGCCGTGCCGGCCCATCAGGGCCCCCCGCCCCGGCCGCCGGACGTCCCCGCCGGCCCCCGGATCCAGGAGACCGCCGGGGGCCGGCCGGAACCGGCGCGCACCTACCCGGACACCTTGAAGGACGCCCGGGACGAAGTCCTGTACACCTATTACGCCACGTCCCAACTGGCGGTGGTGGACGCGGGCACGGGTGCGGCGAGGCCCCTGGGCCGCCCGGCGGTGTTCGCCCAGGCTGACGTGTCACCGGACGGCCAGGCCATCCTGGTGGGAATCATCCATCCCCCCTATTCGTACCTGGCCGACGACGACAGCTTTCCCCGCCGGCTGGAGGTGTGGGACCGGGCCGGCAAGCGGATCCACCTCCTGGCGGACCTGCCCCTGGAGGACGGGGTCCCCATCGACGGGGTGCGCACGGGTCCCCGGCGGGTGCAGTGGCTGCCGTCCCGGGGAGCCACCCTCGCCTGGGTGGAGGCCCTGGACGGGGGCGACCCCAAGGCCCAGGTGCCCCACCGGGATGTGCTCAAGGTCCTGCCGGCGCCGTACCGCCAGGAACCCCTGGAGTGGTTCCGGGCCCAGCACCGCATCACCGCCCTGGACTGGTTTCCGGACGGGAACCGGGTGCTGGTGCGGGAGTACGAGCGGGAACGCAAGCGCGTGCGGTCCTGGCTGGTGGAACCTCAGGCAGCCCGCCTGGTATGGGACCAGAACCTCCAGGAGCGCTACCGGGATCCCGGGCAGCTGGTGCAGCGCACCCTGCCCAGCGGCCACCGGGCGGTGCTGGTGGAGGGCGGGCACGCTTTCCTGGCGGGGCCCGGAGGCACCCCCCAGGGGGACCGGCCCTTCCTGGACCTGCTGGACCTGACCACCCTCCAGACCACCCGCCAATTCCAGAGTTCCGGCCCGGGCCTGGAGACGCCCGTGGCGCCCCTGCCGGGGGGCCGCCTGCTCACCCGCCAGGAGAGCCCCACCGATCCGCCCAACCTGGTCCTGCGCGAACCGGACGGCACGGCCCGGGCCCTCACCCACGACCCGGATCCGGCCCCCCTCATGCGCCAGGTGCGCAAGGAGCTGGTGCAGGACCAGCGCCCGGACGGGGTGTCGTTGTCATTCACCCTGTACTTGCCGCCCGGGTACCGGGAGGGCGAGCGGCTTCCGGCCCTGGTGTGGGCCTACCCCATGGAGTTCAGCGACCCGGAGGTGGCCGGCCAGGTGAGCGGCTCGCCCCAGCGCTTCACCCTGCCCGGGGGCCCCTCGCCCATCTTCATGGCGCTGCTGGGCTACGCCGTCCTCATGGACGCCACCATGCCCGTGGTGGGCGATCCCAGGACCGTCAACGACACCTACCTGGACCAGGTGGCCGCCTCGGCCCAGGCGGCCATCCGCAAGGCCGACGAGATGGGGGTCATCGACCCGGACCGGGTGGCCGTGGGCGGCCACAGCTACGGCGCCTTCATGACCGCCAACCTGCTGGCCCACACCACCCTGTTCAAGGCCGGCATCGCCCGCAGCGGGGCCTACAACCGCACGCTCACCCCGTTCGGGTTCCAGAGCGAGAGCCGGACCTTGTGGGAAGCCCCCGAGACCTACCTGAAGGTGAGCCCGTTCATGGCCGCGGACCATTTCCACGCCCCGATCCTGCTCATCCACGGGGAGGCGGACGACAACCCGGGGACGTTTCCCATCCAGTCGGAGCGGCTGTACCAGGCCCTGCGGGGCAACGGGCTGCCGGCCCGGTACGTGGTGCTGCCCCTGGAGGCCCACGGCTACCAGGCGCGGGAGAGCGTCGAGCACACCCTTTGGGAGATGGGCGCCTGGCTGGACCGGCACCTCAAGCCCTGACCTTCGGCCCACGGGAGGGACAGGACACTTGCAAGGGCCGGCAACCTTTCAGAACTTCCGGTAGAAGTGGGTCGGGCACTGGTACCCGCCCGGGTTCTTCGCCAGGTACTCCTGGTGGTAGTCCTCCGCCTTGTAGAACGGCCCCGCCGGCACGATCTGGGTGGCGATGGGACTCTTGCAGTACCCCGACGCGGCGACCTTGGCCTTCACCTGCTCCGCCACGGCTTTCTGCTCCGGCGAGTGGTAGAAGATGGCCGACCGGTACTGGGCGCCCATGTCCGGGCCCTGGCGGTCCGGGGTGGTGGGGTCGTGCATGTGGAAGAAGTAGGTGGCGAGGGCCTCGAAGGAGGTCTTGGCGGGATCGAACGTGATGTCGATCGCCTCCGCGTGGCCGGTGGCGCCGGTGCACACCATCTGGTAGCTGGGGTTGGGGGTGGTGCCGCCGGTGTAGCCCACCACCGTGGAAAGGACCCCGGGCTGCTTCTCGAACAGCTCCTGCACACCCCAGAAACAGCCGGCGGCGAAGGTGGCCTCCTCCGCCTTGGGGGCCGCCCCGGTCTTGGCCGCCGTCCCGGCCGCCGCGGCCAGGCCGAACAAGGGCAGGTACCGGCCGTAGCCCTCCTCCTCCATCTTGGCCACCGGGATGAACCGCAGCGCTGCGGAGTTGATGCAGTAGCGCATCCCGGTGGCGGTGGGCCCGTCGTTGAACACGTGGCCCAGGTGGGAGTCGGCGTTCCTGGAGCGGATCTCCGTGCGCACCATGCCGAACGTGGCGTCCTTGCGCTCCACCACCGCGTCCTTCTGGGCCGGCTTGTCGAAGCTGGGCCAGCCGCAGTCCGAGTCGAACTTGTCCTTGGAGGTGAACAGCAGGCTGCCGTCCACCACGTCCACGTAGATCCCCGCCGCGTGGTTCTGCCAGTACTCGCCGGTGCCGGGAGGCTCGGTTGCGCTCTCCTGGGTGACCCGGTACTGCATGGCCGTCAGCCTCTTCTTCAGCTCCTCCTTGGAGTACTTGCCGCCCTTCTGGTCCACGCCCGCCTCCGTCGATGCCGTGGTGGTGCCGGTGGTCTGGGCCGGGGCTTCCGGCTGGGTCCCGGTTCCCTGCAGGAAGCCGTAGGCCAGCACCCCGCCCAGCCCGATCATACCCGTGATGCCCCACAAGGCCGCGCCCCGGATGCTCAAGGTTCACCTCCCCGCCTAATAGGGTGCATCCGGCCGCCTTCGCGTGACGGTCCGCCCCCCTGCTTCAAGGGACGATTTCAATATAAGGTGCACGTTGTTACCGCTTGACTTGCCCTCCCAGGTCCAGTGCAATGAGGGGTCGAAGCCCGCGGGATGCCGTATTTTTCCTTTCGGGACGATGGATGGGTTCTTATGAAAGGGGGTCGCCCATGTCGCTGGAACTCGCCTCTGCCCTCTATGCCCGGATGCGGCCGGCCAGCGCCAAGGCCCGGCAGCGGTTCGGGCGCCCCATCACCCTCACCGAGAAGATCCTCGCCGTCCACGCGGTGGATTTCGACACCCAGGCCTGGGAACGGGGCAAGGCCATCCTGGCCCTGCGCCCGGACCGGGTGGCCATGCAGGACGCCACCGCCCAGATGGCCCTCCTGCAGTTCATCCAGGCGGGGCGGGAGCGCACCACCCTGCCCTCCTCCATCCACTGCGACCACCTGATCCAGGCCCGGGACGGAGCCCGGGAGGACCTCACCCGGGGGCTGGAGGAGAACCGGGAGGTGTTCGCCTTCCTGTCCAGCGCCGCCCGCAAGTACGGCATCGATTTCTGGGAGCCCGGGTCGGGCATCATCCACCAGGTGGTGCTGGAGAACTACGCGATCCCCGGCGCGCTCATGATCGGCACCGATTCCCACACGCCCAACGCCGGGGGCCTGGGGATGCTGGCGGTGGGGGTCGGCGGCGCCGACGCCGGCGAGGTGATGGCCGGGCTGCCCTGGGAAGTGCTGCAGCCGCGCCTGGTCGGGGTCAGGCTCAGCGGCGCCCTGAGCGGCTGGGCCGCCCCCAAGGACGTGATCCTGCACATCTGCGGCAAGCTCACGGTCCAGGGGGGCACCAACAAGGTCCTGGAATACTTCGGCCCCGGGGTGGCGAGCATCAGCTGCACCGGCAAGGGCACCATCACCAACATGGGCGCCGAACTGGGCGCCACCAGCTCGATCTTCCCCTTCGACGCCCGCATGGCGGCCTACCTGCGCCGCACCTCCCGGGCCGGGCTGGCGGACCTGGCCGAGGCCAGCCGGGACCTGCTCGTCGCCGACCCGGAGGTGGAGGCGGATCCCGGGCGCTTCTTCGATGAGATCCTGGAGGTGGACCTGTCCGCCCTGGAACCGCAGGTGGTGGGCCCGCACACCCCGGACCTCACCCGGACCACCACCGCCCTGGCCGCCGAGGCCACGGCCAAGGGCTACCCCATGGAGCTGCGGGCGGCCCTCATCGGCAGCTGCACCAACTCCTCCTACGAGGACCTGAGCCGGGCCGTGGACCTGGCCCGCCAGGCCCTGGGCGCCGGGCTCAAGCCCCGGTCGCCCCTGTTCATCTCCCCGGGCTCCGAGCGCATCTACCGCACCATCGAGCGGGACGGGATGCTGCGGACCTTCCGGGACCTGGGCGCCACGGTGCTCACCAACGCCTGCGGCCCGTGCATCGGCCAGTGGGCGCGCCCGGACGCCGTGCCCGGGCGGGCCGACTCCATCATCACCTCCTTCAACCGCAACTTCCCGGGGCGCAACGACGGGCGCGCCGACACCCACGCCTTCATCGCCAGCCCGGAGATCGTCATGGCCATGGCCTTCGGCGGCACCCTGGGCTTCGATCCGGTCCACGACAGCCTGCCCAGGCCCGACGGCCGCACCTTCCAGTTCGCCCCGCCCACGGGCGAGGAACTGCCCCCGGCGGGCTACGAGCCGGGCGACTCGGGCTTCCGGCCCCCGGCCCAGGACGGCCGGGACGTGGCCATCGAGATCGCTCCCGGCTCCCAGCGCCTGGCCCTCCTCGCGCCCTTCCCCCGTGGGACGGCCAGGACTTCCGGGGCCTGGTGGTGCTCCTGAAGACCGTGGGCAAGACCACCACCGACCACATCTCCCCGGCCGGCCCCTGGCTGCGCTACCGGGGGCACCTGGACAAGATCAGCGACAACCTGTTCCTGGGCGCCACCAACGCCTTCACCGGCGAGCGGGGCAAGGGCACCCATGCCCTCACCGGGCAGACCGGCCTGCCCATCGCCCAGATCGCCCGGGACTACTCGGCCAAGGGCATCGGGACCATCGTGGTGGGCGACCAGAACTACGGGGAAGGCAGCAGCCGGGAGCACGCCGCCATGTCCCCCCGGCACCTGGGGGTGAAGGTGGTGCTGGCCCGCAGCTTCGCCCGGATCCACGAGACCAACCTCAAGAAGCAGGGCATCCTGCCGCTGGTGTTCGCCGACCCGGCCGACTGGGACCGGGTGGAGGCCCAGGACCGGGTGGACGTGCCGGGCCTGGCCGGGCTGGCTCCCGGCAAGCCGGTGCAGGTGGTCCTGCACAAGCCCGGCGGCCGGACCGTGACGATCCAGGCCCGGCACACCCTGACCCAGGAACAGATCGGCTGGTTCCGGGCCGGCTCGGCCCTCAACGCCCTGGGCGCCCATTGATGCCGGCGCATGGGCGCAGGCGGGCAGGGCCATGGCCTTGTGCGTCGAAGCGGGAAATTTTGCATTTGCTATGGAAAACCTCAGGAGGATGAGTCAAATGGGAAATAATATCAAGAAGTCCGAAACCGCCCTCCAAGACCCCCCACCCCCCAAGGCGCACGAGGTGACCATGGCCAACACCGCGAAACTGGAACTGGACGGCAAGGTCCTGGAACTCCCCATCATCGTGGGCACCGAAGGGGAGCGCGCCATCGACTTCCGCAACTTGCGCAACCAGACCGGGTACATCACCTACGACGAGTCCTACGCCAACACCGGCAGCTGCCAGAGCACGGTCACCTTCATCGACGGGGAGAAGGGCATCCTGCGCTACCGGGGCATCCCCATCGAGGAGCTGGCGGAAGGGTCCACCTTCGTCCAGGCGGCCTTCCTGGTGATCTTCGGGCACCTGCCCACCGAGGCCGAGCGGCTGCGCTTCTCCAACCTGCTCACCAAGTACCAGATGATCCACGAGGACATGAAGTTCCACTTCGAGGGCTTCCCCTCCTCGGCCCACCCCATGGCCATCCTCTCGGCCATGATCAACGCCGCCGGGTGCTTCATTCCGGAACTCACCAACGACTACCACCCGGAGGTGTTCGAGCAGCAGGCGGCCCGGCTCCTGTCCCAGGTGCGCACCCTGGCCGCCTACGCCTACCGCAAGTCCCGGGGCCTGCCCTCCATCTACCCCAAGAAGAAGTACACCTACACCGAGAACTTCCTGCACATGATGTTCTCGGAGCTGGACGAGGACTACCCCCTGGACCCGTCGGTGGTGGAGGCCCTGGACCTGATCTTCCTGCTCCACGCCGACCACGAGCAGAACTGCTCCACCGCCACCGTGCGCATGGTGGCGTCCAGCAAGGCCAACCTGTTCGCCAGCGCCGCCGCGGGCGTATGCGCCCTGTGGGGGCCCCTGCACGGCGGGGCCAACCAGGCGGTGATCGAGATGCTCAGGGAGATCCGCAAGGACGGGGACGACGGCACCCGGTTCCTGGACCGGGTTAAGAACCGGGGTGGCGGCGCCAAGCTCATGGGCTTCGGGCACCGGGTCTACAAGAACTACGATCCCCGGGCCCGGATCATCAAGCGCCGGTGCGACGAGCTGCTGGCCAAGCTGGGCATCAGCGACCCCCTGCTGGACATCGCCAAGAAGCTGGAGGAGACGGCCCTGAACGACCCCTACTTCATCGACCGCCGGCTCTACCCCAACGTGGACTTCTACAGCGGCATCATCATGCAGGCCATCGGCATCCCCCTGGAGATGTTCACGGTGATCTTCTCCATCGGGCGCATGCCCGGATGGATCGCCAACTACAAGGAAGTCATCGAGGATCCGGAAAGCCGCATCTACCGGCCGCGGCAGATCTACCAGGGGCCCACCCTCAACCATTACGTGCCCCTGTTCGAACGCTAGTGACCGCAGACGGCCTCCGCCACCAGGCGCTGGAACTGCAGGATGAGCCGCTCCCTGCGGGGGAGGATCCGTCCTGTCTCCGGCAAGCCCGCCGCCAGCCCCCGCTGCACGGAATCGGTCAGGCGGCCGTCCTCCTCGCCCACCTGCCGGTTGAACTGGATCAGGGCCTGGGCCCACGTGCCGGGCACGCCCGGCGCGAAGTACTGCTCGGTGAAGCCGCGGGTGGCGTGGACGCCGTCGGGATGCCAGACGTCCACGGACAGGTTGGGCAAGCCCGGGTTGAGGTTGAGGGTGAAATTGGGCCAGGCCAGATGGGTACTGGGCCTCGGTGATGGGACCGGAGCCGTCGTAGACGCCGGCGTCCGGCCGCGGGGGCCGGGCCTGGGCGGTCTGGCTCAGGCAGGCGTCCTGGAAAGAGAGCCCGTAGCGGTCCCGGTCCACGTCCACCACCGCGCTGAACCCGGGGTGGGCGACGGGGCAGTGGTAGCACTCCAGGTAGTTCTCCAGCAGGGTCTTCCAGTTGGCGCCGGAGCGCCATTCCTCGCGGCTGTGCAGCACCAGGCTGCCCAGGTCCAGCCCGCAGCCGGCGATGGTTCCCAGAAGGCTGCCGTAGAACGTCTCCACCGGCGCGATTTCCGGGTTGGCGGCGACGAACACGAAGGGGCCCAGCAGGCCCACCCTGACCGGCAGCAGCGGAAAGCCGCCGGGGTCGAATCCGGGCTCGCCGCCGGTGCCGGGGGCCCCCTTCAGGCCGCCCTCCAGGTCGTAGGTCCAGGCATGGTAGGGGCAGCGCAGGACCTGGGCGCGGCCGGATCCGCTCACCACCTCGTGGCGCCGGTGCCGGCAGACATTGACGAACCCGGCGAGGCCGCCCGGATTGCGCACCACCACCACGGGGATCCCGCCGGCCTGGCCGGTCAGGTAGTCACCGACGTGCGTCAGCTTCGCCGCCGGACCCACGTATTGCCAGCTGCGGCGGAAGATGCGCTCCATCTCCCGGTCCAGGACGGCGGGATCGGTGTACCACCAGGCCGGCAGGGATTCGCCGCGGTCCAGGGTCTCCAGGACCGCCCAGAGAGGGGGCAGGATGTGATTCATGGTTCGTCTCCGGGGTAGGGAGCGGGCCGCGCCGCCGCCTTGGGCTCCATGGCCATGAGCAGCGGCAGGGCGCTCAGGATCGCCGCGCTCAGCCAGAGCAGGGTCCTGAGCGCGGACAGGGTTCCGGTGAAGGCCGAGGCGAGGGCACTGGCGCCCATCATGCCGAAGGAATAGGCGACGTTGTAGAGGGCGAAGACCGGAGCGTAGCTCCCGAGCCCCCGGCAGTCCACCACGTTGCCCAGGGCCGCGGAGGTGGGGTTGAGGGCGAAGGCGAAGGCGGTGCTCACCAGGCAGAGGACCGCCGTGATCAGCGGCCGCCCCTTGACCATGGCCAGCAAAGGCAGGGTGAAGGCCATGCAGACCATGCCGAAGCAGAGGGTCCGGGGGGTCGAGCAGCGGTCCGCGATCCAGCCCACCCCCGGGGAAACCAGGCCATAGGCGAGGGTCGCGAGGGTGAACATGAGGCCGATGGCCATGGGGGTGGTTTCGGTGGTACGGGCCAGATGGGCCGGCAGGATCGGCTCGACGGCGCCCCAGCCGGCCGCGGCCAGCGCCACGGCCAGGGCCGCGGTCAGGACCGACCGGTCCAGGAGCAGGGTCCAGACGGAGGACCGGCCCGGACGGAAAGGCCGCCCGCCCGGAAGTCCCGCGCATCCCAGGCCCCCGGCCGCCGCCGCCAGGCCCCCCGCCACCAGGAAGGGAAGGGCGAAGCCGCCCGCCTGGAACAGCCAGCCGCCCAGAATGGGGCCCACCAGCGAACCGGCCGTGCTGCCCATCAGGGCGAATCCCATCATCTGGGCGCGCCGGCCGGGGTAGTGCTCCGCCACCAGGGCCAGCCCCGCTGTCCACACGGACGAGGAGGATGCGCCCTGGAGGAACCGGGCGACCAGCAGCACCTCGAACGGCCGGCCCAGGCCGAACAGGCCGGCGGACACCGCCATCAGCGCGCAGCCCAGGATCAGCAGAGGACGGCACCCCATCCGGCCGCCCAGATGACCGGAGCAGGGCGTCGCGCCGAGCACGCCGGTGGCATAGGCGCCGTAAAGAAGCCCGAGCCGGCGCGCGCCCTCCGCCTGGGCCGGAGCGAACGGCATCAAGGGCAGCGCGACGCCGTAGACCAGGTAATCGGTGAACAGGGCGAAGGCGACCACGGCCACCACAGTCCAGGATCGGTTCTTCATGGGCGCCCTCCGGCCGGCCTCAGGCCTTGAACCAATGGATGGGCGCGGGTTCGAGGGCGACATTCAGCTGCTTGATTTCGCCATAGGCGTCCAGGCCGAAGGTCCCCAGTTCCCGGCCCCACCCGCTTTCCTTGAAGCCGCCCCAGGGCCGTTCGGGGCCGCTGTCGTGGTAGCCGTTGACCCAGACGACCCCGGCCCGCAGGGCCCGGGCCACCCGGACGGCCCGCTCGGCATCCCGGGTGAAGACCGCCCCGGCGAGCCCGTAGCGGGTCCCGTTGGCCAGGTCGACCGCCTCGGCCTCGGTGGCGAAGCGCTGCACCACCGCCACCGGCCCGAAGATCTCCTCCTGGACGATGCGCATGCCGGGCTCGGCGCCGCTGAACAGGGTGGGCTCCAGGTAGAACCCCGAGCCGAACCGGCCGCCCCGCAGCGGGCCGCCCCCCGCCTCGAGCCGGGCGCCCTCGGCCAGGCCCGCGCGGATGTAGCCCTGGACCCGGTCCAGGTGCCGGCCGTGGATCAGGGGCCCCATCTCGGTGCCGGGATCGGCGCCGGGTCCCACCACGATCCGCCGGGCCCGTTCCGCCAGGCGGCGGACGAACTCCCCGCGGACCGGATCCTGGACGATGAACCGGGTCCCGGCGGAACAGACCTGGCCGGCGTTGCAATAGGCGGCGTACAGGGCATAGTCCACCGCGGTCTCCAGGTCCTGGTCGGCGAACACGATCACCGGGGACTTGCCGCCCAGTTCCAGGGCCACCTTCTTGAGGTTGCCCAGGGCGGCCCGGGCCACTGCCCTGCCGGTGGCGGCGCTGCCCGTGAAGGAGACCTTGTCCACCCAGGGGCTCCCGGCGAGGGCTTGCCCGGCGGTCCCGCCATCGCCCGGCACGATGTTGACCACGCCGGGGGGCAAGTCCAGGTCCTGCATGGCCCGGGCCAGCATGAGCGCGGTGAGGGGCGTGAATTCGCTGGGTTTCAGGACGCAGGTGTTGCCGGCGGCCAGGGCGGGGGCCAGCTTCCACACCGCCAGGAGCAGGGGGAAGTTCCACGCGGCGATCTGGCCGCAGACCCCGATGGGCTCCCGCACCACCGTGGCCCCGGCCCCGGCCGGGTCCCGGTCCTGGCCCCGGGCGGCGAGTTCAGCGTAGAAGCGGATGCAGGCTGCGGCGTCAGCCACGTCCCAGCGCGATTCCCGGACCGGCTTGCCCTGGTTGAGGGTTTCCGCCATGGCCAGCGGATCGGCCATGGTCTCCACCCGGTCCGCCAGCTGGTGGAGGAACCGGGCCCTGCGGGCCGGGCCCAGGCGGCTCCACGGCCCCCGGTCGAAGGCCTGGCGGGCGGCCGTGATGGCCTTGGCCACCTGGCCCGGGCCGCACTCGGATACCTGGCAGAGGGTCTCGCCGGTGGCGGGGTCCACCAGGCGACGGTCGCTGACGCCGGCCTCGAATTGGCCGTTGATGAAAGGTTGCCAGGCGGGGAGGATTCCCGCGAGATTTTGAAGCGACTGATCTGAAGTCATAGATAATTTAATAAATGTATTTTTATGTTTAGTGAAAAAACTCAACCATCAACCTCATTATAATGATCGCAGGACTTAGAAATGGCAAAAAATAACCAATACGTTGTTCATACCTGAGTCACACCGGAGCCCCTCGAGGAGACGTTCCGGAGCGCCTGGCCTGTCGGAACCTCTCGCCGAATGCGGCCATCCAGAAGGCCAGCGCGGAGGGACCACGAGCCTTAAGGCTCATTTATTTAAATTATTTTTATTGATCCTTCCTGTCCTCATGGGCTGCGGGGGCGGCCAGCACGGGCCCGGGCCTGGCACCGGCCTCGTGCCCCTGGCCCAGTTCGTCAAGAGCCACAACCCCCAAGAGCAATCCGCCCCCGGTGGGGAGCGCAGCGCCATGCTCCTTCCAGCGTCCCTGGCGCCCGGGCGCCTGAACGTGTTCGTGC
>CAWFOJ010000266.1:0-5510 GCA_963816585.1 uncultured Holophagaceae bacterium
GGTGTTGCTGGACGCGTACGTATTGCTGTGCTTCCTGGCCGGCGCGGCGTTCGCCGCCGGCCTGCTCAACGCCGTGGCCGGCGGCGGCAGCTTCCTCACCTTTCCCGCCCTGGTGCTGGCGGGGGTCCAGCCCATTCCAGCCAACGCCACCAGCGCCGTCGCCCTCAGCCCGGGCTACCTGGGCAGCGTGGCCGGCTTCCGCGCCGACCTGCGCACCCTGCCCCGCTCGCGGCTGGCGGGCCAGGTGCTGGCCAGCGGGCTGGGCGGGGTCATCGGCGCCCTGCTGCTCCTGGGCACCCCGACCCGGCTCTTCACCCGCGTGGTGCCGTGGCTGGTGCTCTTCGCCACGGTACTGTTCGCCGCCGGTCCCCGCCGGGCGCGGTCCCGGCGGGCCGCCTCCGGGTCCCGCCCCTGGGCCCGGGACCTGGGCATCCTGCCCATCGCCGTCTACGGTGGCTATTTCAACGGCGGCCTGGGCTACCTGCTGCTGGCCCACTCCGCCCTGACCGGGGAAACCGACCTGAACCGCGCCAACGCCCTCAAGAACCTCAATTCCCTGGTGCTCTCCTGGACCTCGGCCGCGGCCTTCATCTGCGCCGGCGCCGTGCGCTGGCCCCAGGCCTTGGTGATGATGGTCGCGGCGGCCGCGGGGGGCTTCTTCGGCGCGCTCCTGGCCCGGCGGCTGCCGGCGGCCTTGGTGCGCGGCACCATCGTGGCCACAGGCCTGGTGATGGCGGTGATCCTGTTCCTGGAAGCCTAGGAGCCTGACTACGTATTAGGCTGCGCGCACGTCCGGTTCCCGCCGGTCCGGGCCCCGGCGGGCCTGGAGCCGGGCCAGCAGGCCGGCCGCCGGATGGTCTTCGGGCAGTTGGAGCGGTTCCCAGCCCAGGTTGCGGTAGCGGAGCGGAGTGGCGTTGGCGGCTTCCCCATCCAGGGCGAGGTGGGCCAGGAGGCTCTCCAGGAGCCATACCAGACCCTGGTCGTCCCCGGCGCCGGTGACCAGGAGGGTATCCCGTCCGGCCAGGGCGGCCACGGGATCACCCGTCAGCCTCAACCCCTGCAGGACACCCGGAAGCAGGATCCGGCTTCCGTCCAGGCCGTCCTGCCAGGCCGAGCCGTGGCAGCCGGGCAGCACCTCCCGGAACTTCCGTTCCCCCCGGGCCAGGAGGTTGGTGCGGGCGCGCTGCAGCAGGATGTCGAAGTCCGCGTTCCACGCCTGGAGTTGCGCCGCGTCCAGGTCCAGATCCTGGTTGGGCAAGTCCGCCACCAGGCTCACCGCCAGATTGCCGTACAGGGGACGGTGCACCGGGACGGCCTTGCCGGTGTTCCGGACGTAGGCGTCATATTCCTCCAGGGTTCGCACTTTGGGCAGAAGGTACGGAAGGGCTTCCGCCAGCGACGGGACCCGGGGTACCGGATGGCCCAGCCGCTGCAGGAACCGTCCCAAACGCACCCAGCGCCCGCCGCCCAGGGGCTGGACCGGGGCCCGCTTCCCCGCCTGGATCCGCATGAGCAGATCCTCGAAGGAATCAGATGGGGCTTCCTGGGTCCAGGTGCGGGGGAACATGGGAGGAACTCCGGAAGGGCAGAGAGCGCCCCTTCCATCCTCAAATTAATGCATTTTCGTATATAATAATTATAAAATAACCAGCTAAAATGATTAAATATATTGCTAAAAAATTTAGATGAATCGCTAAAAATTATGTAAAAAATATATAAAGATTAATAAAAATTTTATTTGTTGAGCCTGGCTCCAGCCCCCGACGACTTCAAGGCAGGAGGAGTCACCACGCGAGGATCCCCGGCGACCCGGTTGGGTAGCTCCCATCCAATCCGGCGGGCTCTTGCTCCACCTCCGGCCGGAAGACATGACCGCGAAGAGCAATCCATTCCCTCGATCTGAGGGGGAGATGCCTTCATCCTGAATGAGCAGGGTCATCCCCCCTTGTCACCAAACGAATCTAATTAGTTAATTTTATTATTGTTATCGCTTTGGCATCAAGGATGCACTCATTTTGATTCTGGGAGGCTACAGCCCAGGGCCATGCGCGTTCCTTCCGCGCCACCTTTGGTTCTTCGCAAAAGTGGCCGTTGTACCTTTACTCCCGTCAATTATCCATCAGTCTTGACGAGGCCGCGATGACAGTTGAGGGTGGTGGAAAGACTGATCCGGCGCCGGGGCTTGCGAGCGATGAGGCCAAGGCGGAGTTTGCGAAGTTTGGCCCAAATTCGATGCCAGACACAGCGATACCAGCCTGGAGACAGGTACGTAACCGAATACCAGCGGCGAAAGCAATTCCTCGTCCTGCACCGGGTGGCGATCGGATTGTCGTGCACCATCGGTCCTGATCCTGGGTTTCATCAGCGATTTCAGCTCCCTGGCGACCTTCACCGGGTTCCTCACCGCCGGCATCGCCGTCAGCCTGCAGGCCGTCCTGCTTTTTATCGCCGCCTATTTCTTCATCATCGGGCGTCATGGCGTCCGGGTCGGGGACCGGATCAGCATCGCCGGCATCACCGGCGACGCGGTCGATGTCGGGCTCGTGCGGCTGTACCTGATGGAACTGGTTGGAACCGGGCTGGATTTCCACCCCACGGGGCGCATCGTCGTCTTCTCCAATGCCGTCCTGTTCCGGCCCGGCACGCCTCTCTACAAGCAGGTCCCGGGCGCGGATTACACCTGGCACGACGTGGCGGTGCTGGTCACTCCGGACGGTAACCATCAGGCGGCCCAGGAGAAGCTGATGGGGGTCGTGAACGCGGTCTATTCGAACTATCGGGAAGAGATCGAATCCCAGCACGCCTCCATCGAGGGCCGGGTCAATATCCAGGTCGCGGTGCCGCACCCCCAGGTTCGCCTGCAGTTCGCCGAGGCGGGCCTGGAATTGCTGGTGCGCTATCCGGTGGAGATCCGAAGGGCGCCGAAGATGGACGAGGAGATGACCCGGAAGATCCTGGAACCGATCGCAGCCGACCCGGACCTCAGGGCCGCCATCTCCGGAACCCCGCAGATCCGCGCGGCGGTGCAGGGCTGAGACCAGCGTCTGGGTCTTCGCCTTCACCTGGGGCATGCTCTGGCCCGGTGACCGCATCACCCCGGTGAAGGTCGGCCAGGGTATCGAGGAGACCGGCCTGATCCAGGGTCTCCTCGGAGAGTCCGCCTGCACCAGTGGGCTCTATACCCGCTCGAACACCGTGGCGATCCCCTGCCCCAGGCCGATGCACATGGTCGCCACGCCGGTCCGGCAGTCCCCGGCCCGCATCAGGTGCAGCAGGGTGGTGGTGATGCGCGCGCCGGAACAGCCCAGGGGATGGCCCAGGGCGATGGCGCCGCCGTTGAGGTTCACCTTGGCGTCCAACTGGTCCAGCAGGCTGGAGGTCCTTGAGCACCGGAAGGGACTGGGCGGCGAAGGCCTCGTTGAGCTCCCACAGCTCGATGTCCTGGATCTGTCATCGCGGCCCGGCCCAGGGCCTTGTGCACGGCCGGCACCGGTCCGTAGCCCATGAGGGACGGGGTCCACGCCGGCGGTGGCCATGGCCTTGATCCGGGCCATGGGCTGGAGCCCCAGGGCCCTGGCCCGGTCCAGGGACATCACCAGCAGGGCCGAGGCCCCGTCGGAGATGGCCGAGGAATTGCCCGGCGGTGATGGTGCCGTGCTTGGGGTCGAAGGCGGGCTTGAGGGCCGCCAGGGCCTCCAGGGTGGCGTCGGCGCGCATCACCTCGTCATAGTCGAGCAGGACCGGGAAGCCCCGCTCGTCATGGCCCTCCACCGGCACCAGCTCGTCCTGGAAACGCCCCTGGGCGCCGGCTTCGGCGGCCCGGCGGTGGGAGCGCAGGGCGAACTGGTCCTGGGCCTCCCGGGTGATCCCGTGCAGGCGGGCCAGGGCCTCGGCGGTGAGGCCCATCATGCCCGAGGCCTTGGCCACGTGCTTGCTCAGGGCCGGATTGGGGTCCACCCCGTGGGTCATGGGCAGGTGGCCCATGTGCTCGACCCCGCCCACCACGAACACGTCGCCGTTGCCGGTCATGATCGGCCATGGCCGCGGCATGCAGGGCGCTCATGGAGGAACCGCACAGGCGGTTGACGGTCTGGGCGCTGGCGGTGTGGGGGATGGCGGTGAGCAGCGAGGCGAACCGGGCGATGTTGAAGCCCTGCTCCAGGGTCTGCTGCACGCAGCCCCAGATCACGTCCTCGATCTCGGCGGGATCCACCTGGGGATTGCGCTGGAGCAGGGCGTTGATCATGGCCGCCGAAAGGGTTTCGGCGCGCACGTGGCGGAACATGCCGCCCTTGGACCGGCCCATGGGCGAGCGGACGGCATCGATGACGACGGCTTCGTGCATGAGTCACTTCTCCTCGTAGAAAGTGGAGCCGGTCTGGGCCAGGCGCAGCATCTGGGCGGTGGGCTCGTAGAGCTGGCCCAGGGACCGGTGCTGTTCCGCGGTCCGGCAGAGGCGCTGCAGGCCCACCGCGTCCGCGTAGCGCAGGGCGCCGCCCCGGAACGGCGGGAAGCCCAGGCCGTAGACCAGGCCGATGTCCACCTCCAGCGGCGGTGCGACGATGCGGTCCTCCAGGCAGCGGGAGCTTTCGATGATCATGGGCAGCATCATCCGGTCGACGATGTCCTGGTCGCTGACGTCCGCTGGGGCCGGCCCGGCGCGCCAGGGGCTTGAGCAGCTCCCGGGCCGCCGGGTCCGGCTCCTTCCGGGGTGCGCCCTTCTTGTCCGGCAAGTGGGCGTAGAAGCCCTTGCCGTTCTTCTGGCCGAACCGCGCCAGCTCGAACATGGCGTCGAGGGCGGTGGGGCCCGGGTGGGCCATGCGGTCCGGGTAGGCCTCCGCCATGACCCGGCGGCGTGCCGGGCGGTGTCGATGCCCACCACGTCCAGCAGCTAGGCCGGCCCCATGGGCCAGCCGAAGCGCTCCATCACCTGGTCGATGCGCCGGAAGTCCACACCGTCCCCCACCAGGCCCGATGAAGCCGGCGAAATAGGGGAACAGGACCCGGTTCACCAGGAAGCCCGGGCAGTCGTTCACCACGATGGGGGTCTTGCCCATGGCCCAGGGCGTAGCCCACGGTGGTGGCCACGGCCCGGTCGCTGGAAGCCCCGCCCCGGATGACCTCCACCAGGGGCATCTTCGGCACCGGATTGAAGAAATGCATGCCGCAGAAGTTGCCGGGGCGCTTCAGGGCCTCGCCCAGGCGGGTGATGGAGATGGTGGAGGTGTTGCTGGCCAGGATCGCGTCCGTCCTGCACCTGGTCCTCCACCTCGGCCAGGACCGCGCGCTTGGCCTGCTCGTTCTCCACCACCGCCTCCACCACCAGGTCGATGCCCCGGAAATCGCCGTAGCCCAGGGTCGGGCGGATGCGGTTCAGCACCGCGGCCATGCCCGCCGGGGTCAGCCGGCCGCTGCTCCACCCGCCTCACCAGCAGCTTGTCCGCCTCGGCCAGGCCCTGCTCCAGGGCCCTGGGGGCGATAGCAATACGCTGACCAGTAGCCCGGAGGAG
>CAWFOJ010000267.1:0-5685 GCA_963816585.1 uncultured Holophagaceae bacterium
CTCACCGGCCGGGTGCGGGTGCTGGACTACGTGGCGGTGCACGACATCGGCCAGGCCATCAACCGGGGTTTCGTGGAAGGGCAGATCCAGGGATCCGTGCAGATGGGCATGGGCATGGCCCTCAGCGAGGAGCTGGCCGTGGACGCCTCCGGGCGGGTGCTGAACGGCCGCCTGAGCCGGTACACGGTGCCCAACGCCCCGGAGATGCCGCCCATCCGGGTGGCCCTCATCGAGGCCGGGGAGGAGCTGGGCCCCTTCGGCGCCAAGAGCGTCGGCGAGATCGCCACGGTGCCGGTGGCTCCGGCCATCATCAACGCCATCAACCACGCCCTGGGCACCCGCATCACCACCCTGCCGGCGTTGCCGGAGCGCATCGTGGCCGCCTTGAAGCGGTCCTCTAGCCAGTAAGCCAGTCCACCAGGATATGGGCCAGCTGCAGGCGCGCGTCCACGAACCCGTGGTCCGAGTCCAGGCGCCGCTCCGTTAGCCGCACTCCGGCGGCGCGGTAGGCCCGGACCAGGGGGTCATGATGGAGCCGGGGCGGGGCGAGACTGTCCCGCTCGCCGCAGACCAGCAGCACCCGGCGGTCCTGGTAGGCCGGACCGAGGCCGGCCAGGTTCCATTCGCCTGGGCAATGCAGCGCCTCCTGGGCCAGGGATTCCGCAGAAGTCCCCCGCAGCGGCGGCACGAACGAAGACCACGCCGCGGCGGTCTCGGCCAGGGCGCCGGGCATACCCCGGCGGGACCCGGAGTAGCCGCCAAAATCGAACCCCGCCAGGGAGGCCACGCGATCGGCCCCAGGCTCCGCGCCTGCCATGAGCGCGGCGAACCCGCCCATGCTGTGGCCCACCAGGGCGATGGAGGGGGCCAGGCCGTAGGAACGCTGGAACCTCGGGGAGCGCATGAACGCCAGCGCCGCGGTGGCATCGGCCAGCACGTGGGCCAGGGCGAAGTCCCCGGGCATGCCCCAGGAGCCTCGGTAGTGGGGCAGAAGCACCAGCAGGCCGGCACGCCGGAAGGCATGGGCCAGGTCAAAGTTGAGTTCGACCCCCGGCAGGCCGTGCAGCAGCAGCACCGCCTCCGCGGGCAGCCTCGGCGGCAGGAACACACGGGCGAACAGTTCCTCCCCGGCACTGGAGAACGACAGCGAATCCAGGCCGCCCGGGGCGTCCGCATCCTGTTGCGCCGCCACCCCGGGCTGCTCTTGTCCGCGGGTCATCGCACCAGGGCCCATTTGGCGTTCTTGACTTCGAGGGTGATGAAATTGGATTGGGCCAGATTGTTGTTCTGGTCGAAGGAGATGGGCCCGGCCAGTCCGGGGTAGGCCTTGGTCGCCTTGAGGGCGGCGGTGGCCATCTGGGGATCACAGCCGTCATCCGCGGTGAAGGTGACGATCTTCTGGCCCAGGACCCCGCCCTTGGCGTTGATGTCCTCGGCGGCCATCCTGATGGCGTTCTCCATGTCGATGCCGTAGGTGGCCAGCGAGCCGGAGATGGGGACCATGATGCCGATCTTGATCTCGGCGAAGGCCGGTCCGGCGGCGGCGAGCGCACACAAAGCTGCTGCAGTGAACTTGACGTTCTTCATGGCAAGCCTTCGGGATGGGATGCTCAAGGATACCACCCGGGTCCGTACCCCGGCCGGAGCCGGGCTGGTCCGGTCAGGGGGCGTACATCTTCCTCCAGGGTCGCCATGAACTCCTGGGCCAGCCTGGAGGGCGGAGAGAAAGCCCCATGGATGATGCTGATGGGCGCCGCGCAGGCGGGCACCAGCGGCCGGGTCACCAGGTTGGGCCAGATGGGGCTCATGGCCGAGAGCTCGTCGATGATGGAGATGCCCAGCCCGTCGTGGACGAAGGCGCAGGCCACGTGCACCTGCTGCACTTCCACCTTGGCCCGCAGAGTCATGCCCTCGTCCGCCAGGAGCTTGCGCAGGAGCCGGCCGATGGGGCTGTCGGATCCCGTAGCCGATGAACGGGTGGTCCTGGAGGTCCTGGAGACGCAGGCTGGGGCGGGCAGCCAGGGGATGGTGGCGGGGCAGGGCCACCACCAGGCGGTTCTCGCACAGGGGGCGCACCTGCAGGTTGGGGTGGGTCTCCTGGACGAAGGCCACCCCCAGCTCAACCTGCTGGGTGAGCACCGCCTGCACCAGCACGCTGGGCAGCAGGGTGTGCAGGACGATGCGCACCTCCGGAAGCCGTTCGTAGAAACGCTTCACCGCATGGGGAAGCATGAGCTGGCCCAGGCTGGGGTTGCAGCCGATGCGCAGATGGCCCACCCGGTTGCCGGCCAGGTCCTCGGCCACCTCGTTGACCCGCTCCACCCCCTGGTAGACCGCGTCGACCTCCTGGAACAGCCGTGTGGCCTCGGGGGTGGGATAGAGCCGGCCCTTGATGCGCTTGAAGAAGGTGAGGCCCAGGCGCTGCTCCGTGCTGGAGATGAGCCGGGACACCGCCGGGGAGGAGACTTGCAGCATCTTGGCGGCGCCGCTGATGGAGCCGGTGAGCATGGTGGCCCGGAAGACCTCGATCTGGCGAAGGTTCAAACTCAAGGGGTTAACCTCATGTTAGGTGATGATTCAATATTTAGCATGAGTGGCCCGCAACCGGAGCAAATGTTCTTAAATTAATGCTGATCAAAAAAAACAGTTAACATGTTATGCTTCTTCATTCGATTTTTGTAATCCTATATTCACGACTTTCCTGGCGAGCCCTCCTCACGGCCTGACGGCCTCCGTCGTTCGCGCCCCGGTTACGTCGTTTCTTTGTGCGGGTATCACCCCATGGCAACCGTTCCATCTTCCCAGGTGACCACCGGCCGCCGGGCCATCGTCGCCACCTCCATCGGCAATGCGCTGGAGTGGTATGACTTCTCGGTCTACGCGTTCTTCGCGGTGTACATCGGCCAGGCCTTGTTCCGCAGCGGCGGCGCCCAGACCCTCCAGGCCTTCCTGGCCTTCGGCATCGGCTTCATCGCCCGCCCGCTGGGGGCGGTCCTGATCGGCGCCTACGGGGACTTTGCCGGACGCAAGCCTGCCCTGATCCTGACCATCCTGCTGATGGCCGTGGGCACCGGCGTCATGGCCGTGGCTCCCACCTATGCCGCCATCGGCATCGGCGCCCCGCTCCTGATCGTCTGCGGCCGGGTGCTGCAGGGGTTCTCGGCCGGGGGCGAGATCGGCGGCGCCACCGCCTTCCTCATCGAGCACGCGCCGGCCGGCAAGCGGGGGGGTACGCCTCCTGGATCCAGGCCAGCATGGCCCTGTCCAACGTGCTGGCGGCCCTGGTGGCCACGTGCGTCACCCTGTTCCTCACCAAGGGCCAGGTGGCTGCCTGGGGCTGGCGGATCCCCTTCATCGTCGGCCTGGCCATCGGGCCCGTGGGCATCTGGCTGCTCACCACCCTGGACGAGACCCCGGAATACCGGGCCGAGATGGAACGCAACCACAAGGAGCGCAAGTCCCTGCAGGCCCCCCTGCTGGAGGTGGTCCGGGACCACACGCGGCCCCTGCTGGTCGGCACGGGCTTTTCGGTCCTTTGGGCCATCTGCGTCTACACCCTGATCATCTACACCCCTACCTATGTCCAGCGGGTCATGCACTTCGAAGGCCGGCAGGCGTTCCTGGCGTCGCTCATCGGCAACTGCCTGATGGTGGTGAGCTGCCTGTTCGCCGGGTCACTCTCGGACCGGGTGGGCCGACGCAAAGTGCTGACTTTCGCCACCCTGCTCATGCTGGTGGGCATCTATCCCCTGCTGCTCTGGCTCAGCCGGAACCACACCACCGGATCCCTGATCCTGGTCCAGACCGCGTTCTGCTTCATGGTGGCCATGTTCGTGGGAGTGGCCCCGGCCACCCTGGCGGGCATCTTCCCGACCCGGATCCGCTCCAGCGGCATGTCCCTTGCCTACAACATCGCCGTCATGATCTTCGGCGGCTTCGCCGGAGCCATCCTCACCTGGCTCACGGACCGCCCCGGCGGCGGCTACGCGCCGGCCTGGTACGTCATGGCGGCCTGCCTGGTGGCCCTGGTGGCCATCCTGTTCCTGCCTCCCGAGCAGGCCGCCCCGTCGCCCCAGGTCCCGTCCCCCAGGGCCCCGGGTCCCCCTTCGCTTTCTTCACCCCTTCCACAGCCTGTGGACATCTCCCATGGAGGCCCAGCATGAAGAAGCTCCTCTTGTCCCTGGTCGCCGTCGCGGCCTGCGCCCCAGCTACGTTCCTGAACGCCGAAGTGACCCTCGACGGGCACTCGGCGACCCCTGAGCAGATCGCCGCCATCGCCGGAGGCGAGTCGGTCAAGATCGCCCCGGACGCCATGAAGCGTTCCGAGGAGGCCTTCCGGGTGCTGTGCAAGGCCGCAGGCGAAGGCCAGATGATCTACGGCCTGACCGTCGGCGTCGGCCTGAACAAGGACCGCAAGTTCGTGGACGCCAAGGGCGAGCTGACCCAGGAAGTGATCGACGCTTCCAGCAAGTTCCAGACCGGCCTGATCCGGGCCCACTCGGGCAGCGTCGGACCGGACATGGACATCCGCACCGCCCGGGCGACCATGGCCGCGCGGCTCAACATGATGCTGGTGGGCGGGGCGGCGGTGCAGATCCCCGTGATCGAGGCCTACGTCAACTTCCTGAACAAGGGCGTCACCCCCTGCATGCCCGACGACGGTTCCATGGGCGAGGCGGACATCACCATCTGCAGCCACGTGGGCCAGGCCATGATCGGCGAGGGCGAGGTCTACTACAAGGACAAGAAGATCCCCGCCGCGGACGCCCTCAAGGCCATCGGCATGAAGCCGGTCAAGCTGTTCGGCAAGGACGCCCTGGCCATCCTGAGCTCCAACGCCTACTCGGTCGGCATGGGCTGCCTGGCCCTCACCGACATGGCCCAGTTCCAGAAGGTCAACACCATCGCCTTCGCCCTCAGCATCCAGGGGCTCAACGGCAACGTGTCGCCGTTCCTGGAGGACACCCTGGCCCTGCACCCGTTCCCGGAGACGGTCAAGGCCGGCACCGAGATCCGCGGCCTGCTCCAGGGCTCCAGCATCTGGAACCGGGATGACAACCGCCGGCTCCAGGATCCCCTCAGCTACCGGGACAGCGTGTTCACCATCGGCGAAGTGAACCGGGCCTACGAGGCCGCCCGCTTCCTGTTCACCGTTCAGCTCAATTCCTCCGACGACAACCCGGGCGTGGCCGTGAACGTCACCCCCAAGGGCGACCGCTACCAGGAGATGAAGAGCTACGTCACCACCAGCAACGGCTCCGGCGCCGTGCTGCCCTCCGCCAACTTCGAGCCCCTGCCCTGCGCGGGCGGCCAGGAGTTCCTCCTGCAGTTTGATGATGCGGCGCCCGGCGCGCAGCCGTGCGCGCAGCTCGTGGGCCTGAAAGGGCTTGGTGACGTAGTCGTCGGCGCCAGCCTCCATGGCTTCCACCAGGTCGCGGGAGTCGGTGCGGGCGGTGAGCAGCAGGATATAAACGTAGGGCTCCTGGCCGGCCGTGCGCACGCCGCGGCAGATGTCGACGCCGTTCAAGCCCGGCATTATCCAGTCGAGGATTGCCAGCCGGGGCCCGTTGGGATCCTGCAAAGCCTGCCACGCTTCGTTGCCGTCGCACGCCATCACCGGCTGATAACCCCAGTGAGAGAGCATCGAACTGAGCATGGATTGCACGACGGGGTTATCTTCCGCTG
>CAWFOJ010000268.1:0-3651 GCA_963816585.1 uncultured Holophagaceae bacterium
GGCCTGGATGGGGTCCACCGCCCCAGCCGCCTCGAACCGGTTCAGCACCGAGGAGGCGCCCCACATGAGCTCCACCGCGTCCCGGGTGTCCGTCCAGGCCCGCTCCAGGCGCTCCGCCATGGCCTTGGCCCGCCGGGGCTCCAGGTCGAAGCGCAGGCCGCCCGGGCGCAGCCAGTCCCGGCCCAGGCGGCTGCCGCAGGCCTCGGCGGTGAGGTTCAGCCAGTCGCCGCGGATGCGCCCGCAGAAGGAGGCGGTGGGCAGGAAGCCCACGTCCCCGGCCAGGGCGCCCAGGTCACCGGTGTGGTTGGCGGCCCGCTCCAGCTCCAGGGCCACCCCGCGCACCCGGTCCGAGCGCGGGGGCACCACCGCCCCCGCCAGGCCCTCCAGGGTCCGGCAATAGGCCCAGGCGTGGGCGGCGGTGCTGTCCCCGGCGGCGGTCTCGGCGTGCTTGAGGCTCAGGGGGTGGGGCCCCCCCGCCAGGGCCCGTTCGACGCCCCGGTGCTGGTAGCCCAGGGCGATCTCCAGGTGGAACACCGTCTCCCCGTGGCACTGGAAGCGGAAGTGGCCGGGCTCGATGACCCCGGCGTGCACCGGGCCCACCGCCACTTCGTGCACTTCTTCCCCCTTCACCTGGTAGAACTCGGTCACCGCCGGGTCGATGGGCCCGGTGCGGCCCCAGGCGTCCCGGTCCGGGGCCCAGGAGGCGTGGTAGCGCACTGGCTTGAACCAGGGGTGGCCCTGGGGGACGATGCCGAACTGCTCCGCCAGCTCCCGCTCGAACAGGTGGGCCTGGGGGCAGTCGGGGGTGAGGGCCGGGTAGCGGGGGGCGTCCAGGCGGGTGCGGGCGGCCAGGAGCAGGCCGTCCCGGTCTCCGGCCAGCACTGCGTACAGGCCCAGGTCCGGGTCGGCGCACAAGCACGCCAGGCGCCTGCCTGCCCGGACGGCGCCCACGACCGCGGCGCGGAATTCCGCCGGGGCCAGGTCGGGAACCCGGCCCAGGGGCAGGGCCTGGCCGTTGCGCAGGGGGGCGAACAGGGCGTCGTTCACGGCTGGCCCTCCACCAGGTTGGCGGCGCTGTGGATCATGGCGCCCACCGGCTGGGGCAGCCACAGGCCCAGGGTCGCGGCCAGGCCCAGGGCCACCAGCAGGGGCGCGGTGGTGGCGAGGGTGTCCCGGTACGGGGTGCGCACCCGGTCGGTGGGGGGCGTGCCGAACACCACCTGCACCACCGTGTCGCTCATGGCCAGGAAGATGGCTCCCAGCAGCACCAGGAAGGCGGCCCCGGCCCACAGGGAGGGCCGGGCCAGGGCCGCGGCGGCGATGTTGAACTCGCTGATGAAGGGCGCGAAGGGCGGGGTGCCGGTGATGGCCAGGAAGCCCAGGAAGAACAGCCACCCGGACACGGGCGTGCGGCGGATGGCGCCGGTGACGTACGGCAGGCGCTTGCTGGCGTAGCTGCGGTTGATGTTGCCGGCGGACATGAACAGCACCCCCTTCACCAGGGCGTTGGCGGCCAGGTGGAACAGGGCGAAGACGACGGCCCGGCCGCCCACGCCGATGCCGAAGGCCAGGATGCCCATGTGCTCCACGCTGGAGTAGGCCAGCAGGCGGCGGATGTCCAGCTGTCGCACCATGAACACCGCCGCCCAGAGCATGGACAGGAGGCCCATGCCCAGCATCAGCTTCCGGGCGAAAACCAGTTCCCCGGCGGCCGCCATCACCGCGAAGATCCGCAGCAGGGCCAGGAAGGCGCAGCTGGTGACGCCCCCGGCCAGCAGCGCGCCGATCACCCCAGGGGATTCCCCGTACGCGTCCGGCTTCCAGGTGTGCAGGGGCGCCAGGCCCATCTTGGTGCCGTAGCCCACCAGCGCCAGCACGAACCCGGCCCGCAGCCAGGGCCGGGACAGGCTGGCCCCCCGCTCCATCAGCCGGGTGAAGAACAGGGGCTCGTCCAGGCCGCCCAGCTTGGCCGCGTAGGCCAGGAACAGGGTGCCCAGCAGGGCCAGGGCGATGCCCACCGAGCCGATGATCAGGTACTTCCAGGTGGCCTCGATGGAGCGCCGGTTGTGGTTGAAGTAGACCAGGGGGGCGGTGGCCAGGGTGGTGGTCTCCATGGCCACCCACACCAGGCCCGGGTGGTGGGCCATGGCCAGCAGGGAGGCCAGGCCCAGGAAGGCCAGGAAGCTGGCGGTGAACACCCGGTTGTCCCGCTCCGGGCGCAGGGCCAGGTAGGCGGGGGCATAGCAGGCGCAGATGCAGAACAGCACGCTGATCACCAGCAGGCCCCAGGAGCCCAGGGGATCCAGCCCCAGCCAAGCCTCGACGCCCGACTGGACGTAGCGGCCCAGCACCAGGGCCAGGATCAGGGCGGCCAGGTGCAGGACGCCGGTGACCGGCAGCAGGCGCACCCGGAAGCGGCCGGAAACGCTGGTGAAGGCCAGGACGGAGGCCAGGAGCGGGAAGGCGATGAGGAACCAGGCCATGGGTCAGTCCTTCAGTTCGGCCAGGTACCGGGTGTCCATGGAGTCGAACGCCGCGGTGATGTGGTTGATGACGATGCCCATGATGAAGATGCCCACGAACAGGTCCAGCAGGATCCCGGCTTCCACCAGGAGCGGCATCTCCTCCACCAGCATCAGGCCGAACAGGTAGACGCCGTTCTCCAGCACCAGGTAGCCCACCACCTGGGTGAGGGCCTTGCGCCGGAAGATGAGCAGGATGAAACCGGTGAGCAGGGTGGACAGGGAGGCCGGCACGAACAGGGTGAACCGGCTGCCTGGGGCCAGGGGCAGGTTGGAGGCCAGGAGCACCGCCAGGCCGGTGCCCAGGGCGCACATCACCAGGGACGCGGTGAAGCCCCCGATGGGGGACACCTCCCGGGGGATCTTCAGGCGGCGGGTGGCCCGGCGGAACAGGTGCGGGATCAGCCAGCCCTTCACCGCCACCGTGGAGGCCACCATCAGCAGGATGTGCGGGTGCCGCCCAAGCCCCATGGCCAGGGGCAGCAGGCCCAACAGCACCCCCTGCACCACCGCCGTCTGGATGGCCTTGTTGATGCGGCTGGTGACCGCCATGGCGAAATTGGTGAGGACGATCAGGGCGACCAGGAGATCCGTCAGCATGGTCAGTTCACACTCCTCAGGCCTGCAGCAGGAAGAAGGCGAAGGCGGTGGCCAGGAGCCCGGCCACCAGGAACTGGGGCACCCGGTTCAGGCGCAGCCGGGCGGTGATGCACTCCACCACCCCCACTCCGGCGGCGAGGAGCGCCATGGCGCCGTAGAAGGCCGCCCAGTCGGCCCAGGGCCGGCCGGTGCGGGGCAGCAGGGGGCCGACGATGAGCGCCCCAGCACCAGCAGCTTCAGGCTGGCGCCGTACAGCACCAGGGCCAGCGGCCGTCCGGAATGGTCCAGCACCATGACCTCGTGGATCATGGTGAGCTCCAGGTGGGTGTTGGGGTCGTCCACCGGGATGCGGGCGTTCTCCGCCAGGAAGACGATGATCCAGCCCGCCAGCACCAGGATCAGGGGGCCGGTGGCCCGGCAGGGACGGCCACCCCGCCGCCAGCATCCCGGACAGGGACAGGCTGCCGGAGATCCTGGCCAGGGCGGCGAAGCCCAGGAACAGGGCCGGCTCGGTCAGCACCGAGAAGGT
>CAWFOJ010000269.1:0-27844 GCA_963816585.1 uncultured Holophagaceae bacterium
ATGTCCTCTACTGGTTGAGGCTCGTATTGCTGGCGGCCGCCGCCGATGCCCGCCAGCACCGCCCGCTCCAGGCCCACCAGGCGCCAGGTGAGGGGGTCGTGCAGGCCCGCAAGGGCGTCCACCAGGGCCTGGTCGCCCACCCGGGCCTCCACCAGCAGGGCGCCCTGGGCGGGCGCGGAAGCAGTTCGTGGGGATCCAGGGGCCGCACGTCCAGGCCCGAGAGGTCCACGCCCAGCCGGCGCAGCCCGGCGGCGGCCAGCACCGTGCCGTGCAGGGGCCCGCCGCGCAGTTCGCCGTCCCGCACCCGCTGCAGCCGGGTGGGCACGTTGCCCCGGATCCAGGTGAAGGCGGCCCGGGGCAGGGCCTTGGCCAGGAACCGCAGGCGGCGCTCGGAGCTGGTGCCGATGACCGGCTCCTCCGGGGCGTCGCTGCGCATCACCAGCAGGTCGGCGGGGTCCTCCCGGCGCGGCACGCAGGCGGTGGCGATGCCCTGGGGCCGCACCAGGGACACGTCCTTGAAGGAGTGGATGAGCATGTCCACGTCCCCGGCCAGGAGGGCCGCTTCCAGTTCCCGGGTGAAGAATCCGGTGCCGGTCTCCTTGCCCAGGGGCCCGGTGAGCCACTGGTCCCCGTGGGTGGTGAACCGTTTCCATTCGACGGTGTGCCCGGCCGAGCGCAGGTGCGCCACCAGCTCCTCGGACTGCCGCACCGCCAGCTGGGAGCCCCGGGTGCCAAGAACGATCTTCATGTTCAGGCTCAGTGTGGGTCCAGGGCCGGTTCGCGCTGGAGGTTGAGGGCCCGGAAGGCCAGGGTGCGGCCCCGCTTGAGCAGGGATTCCAAGGCTGCCGTCTGGGCCGGGGTGAGGTCCGCCAGGACGCTGCCGGGCGAGACGGCCTCGGCTTCCATGGCCTCCCAGGCGTCGGTGAGACGGGCATGGGCGGAGCGCATGGCCGACCTCTGGACCCGGTCGCTGGCGCGCTTGCGCAGCCGTTCCACCGCCCCCACGATGTAGGGCTCCGCCTGGCTTGCGGCGATCTGGCGGGTGGTCTTGGTGTTCTCGGTCTCCGCCAGGAAGTAGGACAGGTCCACCCGGGTGACCCAGCGGAGCTTGTCCAGCGCCGGCTCGGAATCGTACGGCAGGGCCAGGTCCACCAGCCGCAGGGGCGGGTTCTGCACCCGGGACCAGTTGTCGTAGGTGAACAGGGGCGTGTTGCTGGCGGTGGCGGAGACCACCGCGTCGAAACCGCGGGGGTCCATCTGCAGCTGGGCCAGGGGCACCAGGGGCAGGCCGAACACTTCGGCCTTGGCCAGGGTGCGGTTGGACATGGTGATCTCGAATCCCCGCTCGGGCAGGCGCTGGGCCAGGTAGCGGCTCATGGGGCCGACGCCCACGACAGCCACCCGCGCTCCGGGCGCGAGGGTGGTCTCCAGGTGGCGCAAGGCGGCGGTGGCCACGCTGGCCGAACCGTCGTCCAGGCCGATGCGGGTGCGCAGGCGCTGGGCCTCGCGCAAGACGTCCTCGATGGCCGCCTGGGCCTCGGGGCCGGCGGTGTGCACTTCCTTGGCCACGTCCAGGGCCTGGCGGACCTGCCCCACCACTTCCCGGTCGCCCAGGTTGGCGCTGTTCAGGCCGGTGGCCACCTCCAGCAGGTGGCGCCAGGCCGCTTCGCCCTCGAAGCACTCGATGTCCGGGCCGAAGCCCAGGGTGTCGCCGTCCCCGTCCCAGAACATCCAGATGACCCGCTGGCAGGTGGCCAGGAACACCAGGTCGCTGGCGTCGGACATGCGCTTCCACATCAGCAGGTGGTCGGCGAGATGCTGCTTCACCACGTTGCGCGCCACCGTCTCCGGGTCGTGCCTGGGGATGTGATAGGTGTAGAGGACAGGATCCATGGGCCGCCGTCTTAGTTCGTCTAAGAGATCAGGGTATCTTAAATTAGTAAAGGTCCAGAGATGGATTTCATCAACTTTCGATTCGTTCCGCAAGGCCCCGGTGCCTGCCCCGCAATTTATTTGCAAGCCGGCATTTGACTTACGGACGAATCAGTCCTGAATTATCTCAGAGCGAAAAAAACCAGAAATGACGGCCGTCACGTAGCCGGGCGCCAAGGGGAGATCCAGGCCAACCTGGGAGGCATTCCTGGATCTTTGCGGGTCCGAACCGAGGCATGGGTCCTTTCCAGTTTCAAGCAACAAGTATAGGTGCCTGCCCGGTCGTTTGAGGGATTTTGGTCCGATTTTACAAAAGTTGACTCAACGGCCCAACCTCTGCACCCGGATTTTCATACGCCCCGCCCCATCCACCTCGAGCACGGTCCAGGCCAGGGGCCCGTCGGTCCCCTTCGCGGTCTCTCCCGGACCCAGGTTGAAGGCGGCGCCGTCCAGCTGCCAGCGCCCGGCCGGGTACCGGGGCAGCGGCGGCTCGGGGGTGCCCGGGTGGGCGTTCACCACCCGCACCGGGCCCAGGAACTGGCGGGTCACGTTCAGGTCGGCGTCCACCCGGGCCAGCAGCGCCGGATCCACCCGCGCCACCACCAGGCCTTCGAAACCGGGCCCCCACCGGCCGCCGGTGCGGCCCCGGTCGAAGCCCCAGGGGCGGCGCACCTCCAGTTCCCAGAAGCGGCCCCGCTTGCGCGGATCGGGCACCACCAGGCGCTGGGGCAGGTCCCGGGGCGCCCGCTCCAGGGGGTCCAGCCAGCCCTCCCAGGCGCCGCGCACCTCCCGGGTGGCGACGGTGGACCGGAACCGGCCGCGGTACCAAAGCTCCGCCCGCACCCAGCCCATGGGCTGGGACGGACTGTAGCCGGTGTCCTCCTGCCAGGGGAAGCCGGCCTGGTGGTACCGGTCCCAGCCCTGGAACTGGCCGGCGTCCATGATGTCCCAGCGCCCGGCGGTGAGCGGGTGGCGGTCGTCCATGTACAGGTCCCCCACCTGGTGTTCGCCCATGGCGTGGAGGCCTTCGTGGACGATGCCGCCCAGGGGGGTCTCCTCGGCGAAGAACACGGTGGTCCAGTGCCGGCGCGGATCCCAGGGCAGCGGCATGAGGAAGCAGATGGCCCCGAAATGGCCCGGATCGACGGTGATGGTGTGGGACGGGCCCGGGGGGACGATCCACAGGTGGTCCGGCTTGCCGTCCGGGACAACCGCGCCGGTGCGGTTGTCCACCTGGTCGAAGGCCTTCAGGTCCCGGTCCTTGAGCTGCTCCAGGGTCCACTGCACCAGCTGCACCCGGGCCCAGTCCACGGGCGCCCCGGGCCGGCCCATGGGCCAGGGCGGGTCCAGGTGCAGCAGGACGCCCTCCTCCAGTTCCAGGCTGCCCTTGGAGATCTCGTAGTAGTAGTTGGCGGCGCTGGCTTCGCCCGGGCGGCGGCTGAACAGGATCCTGCGCAGTTCCTCGTCGCTGCGCAGGTTGGGGATGCCCGCCAGGGCCAGGCGCGCCACCACGACCGCCTCCTTGCGGTACCTGGGGGGCCGGGCGCAGCACCACCGCCCGGTCCAGTTCCCCCAGGGGCACCAGGTCCCGCTGCCACCCGGACTTCTCCACCGCCAGCACCGTGTCGTCCGGCGCCAGGTCCAGGGTGAAGCGGCCCTCCGCGTCGCTTACCGCCACCGGCGGCAGGTCCTGGGCCCGCACCCGCACCAGCCGGTCCGGGTAGACCCGCACCCCCGGGAGCCCCTGCAGGCCGTCGCTGACGCGCCCGGACACGGTGGCGGCCAGGGCCGAAAGGCACAGCATCCAGGACAGCAGCAGACGTACCATGGACTCAACGATACAATGGACGGTTCTGGACTGACCCTCTTCCGAGGCCACGCGTGACCGACCCCCGACTCATTCGCAATTTCTCCATCATCGCCCACATCGACCACGGCAAGTCCACCCTCGCGGACCGGCTCCTGGAGCTGACCAACACCATCGCCGCCCGGGACATGCAGGCCCAGATCCTGGACGACATGGACCTGGAGCGGGAGCGGGGCATCACCATCAAGGCCCACGCGGTCACCTTGAAGTACCCGGCCCTGGACGGGGAGACCTACACCCTCAACCTCATCGACACCCCCGGGCACGTGGACTTCACCTACGAGGTGAGCCGCAGCCTGGCGGCCTGCGAAGGGGCGATCCTGGTGGTGGACTCCACCCAGGGGGTGGAGGCCCAGACCCTGGCCAACACCTACCTGGCCCTGGAGAACGACCTTGAGGTGTTCCCGGTGCTCAACAAGACCGACCTGCCCTCCTCCGAGCCGGAACGGGTGCTGGAGGAGATCAACACGGTCATCGGCCTGGTGGACACCGCCCACGCCATCAACGTCTCCGCCAAGACCGGGGAGAACTGCCGGCAGGTGCTGGAGCAGATCGTCGCGCTGCGTGCCGGCCCCCAAGGGCGACCCCCGGGCGCCCCTGCAGGCGCTGGTGTTCGACTGCCACTACGACCCGTACCGGGGGGTGGTGTGCCTGGTGCGCATCGTCAACGGCACCCTGAAGGCCGGGGAGACCCTGCACTTCCTGGCCACCGGCGGCGAGCACCGGGTGGACGAGGTGGGGGTCTTCAACCCCAAGATGAGCAAGGTGGATGAGCTGAGCGTGGGCGAAGTGGGCTACGTCAGCGGCAGCATCAAGACCCTGGCGGACGTGAAGGTGGGCGACACCATGACCCACGCCCTGAGCAGCACCACCCGCCCGGCCCAGGAGGCCCTGAAGGGGTTCAAGGAGATGCAGCCGGTGGTGTTCGCCGGCATCTTCCCCACCAACAGCGACGACTTCGAGGACCTGCGGGACGCCATGGAGAAGCTGCGGCTCAACGACAGCTCGTTCCGGTACGAGCCCGAGACCAGCCAGGCCCTGGGCTTCGGCTTCCGCTGCGGCTTCCTGGGGCTGCTGCACATGGAGATCGTCCAGGAGCGGCTGGAGCGGGAGTTCGACCTGGACCTGATCACCACCGCCCCGTCGGTGCGCTACCGCGTGTTCCTCACGGACGACACGGACGTGTGGGTGGACAACCCGGCCAAGCTCCCCGCCCTGCCCCGCATCGCCCGCATCGAGGAGCCCCTCATCGAGGCCACCATCCTCACCCGCCCGGACTTCGTGGGCGGGCTGCTCAAGCTGTGCGAGGAGCGCCGGGGCATCCAGCAGCGCCTGGAGTACGTGGGCAAGGACCGGGTGATGCTGGTCTACGAGCTGCCCCTGAACGAGGTGGTGCTGGACTTCTACGACAAGCTCAAGTCCCTCTCCAAGGGCTACGCCAGCTTCGACTACCACATGAAGGGCTACCGGGAGTCGGACCTGGTGAAGATGGACATCCTGGTGAACGGCGAGCCGGTGGACGCCCTGTCCATCCTGGTGCACCGCAGCAAGAGCCAGGCCCTGGGCCACTCCCTCACGGTGCGGATGAAGGAGGTCATCCCCGCCCAGCTGTTCGACGTGGCCATCCAGGCCGCCATCGGCAGCAAGATCATCGCCCGCACCAACGTCAAGGCCCGGCGCAAGGACGTGCTGGCCAAGTGCTACGGCGGCGACATCTCCCGCAAGAAGAAGCTCCTGTCCAAGCAGAAGGAGGGCAAGAAGCGCATGAAGTCCATCGGCAGCGTGGAGATCCCCCAGGAGGCCTTCCTGGCCATCCTGAAGGTGGAGAACTAGGCGTGCGCGCCTACCTGCTGCTGATCGTCGTGCTGAGCCTGGTCTACCTGCGCATGCTGCGCCGCCGGCGGAGGGGGGACAAGGTGTGCCCCCAGTGCGGGCGGCCAAACCCGGCCTACCGGGAGTACTGCCGGGTGTGCTCGGCGCGGCTGGCGCGGCGCTGACCTGGTGCCGGCTACCGCCGCCCCATCGCCCCCGGGGCCCGCAGTTCCGCCACCAGCTCCGGCACCAGGTCCTCCACCTTCCGGATCTCCTCCCCGGTGGTGTACCGGCTCAGGGAGAACCGCACCGTCCCCCGCGCCCACTCCGGCTCCAGGCCCATGGCCCGCAGCACGTGGCTGGGCTCCCGCTGGCCGGTGGTGCAGGCGCTGCCGGTGGAGACGCACACGCCCCGGTCGCTGAGCTTCAGGAACAGGTCCTCGCCCTCGATGCCCCGGAAGCTGACGAAGGCGGTGTTGGGCACCCGGCCGGCGCCGGCGCCGTTCACCCGCGCCTCGGGCACCCGCTCCAGGGTGTGGGCCTCAAGGCGGTCCCGCAGGGCCCGCACCTGGCCGTCCATGACCGGCAGGTGCGCCGCGGCCAGCTCGGCGGCCTTGCCCAGGCCCACGATCCCGGGGACGTTCTCGGTGCCGCCCCGGCGCCCCCGCTCCTGGCCACCGCCCAGCATGAACGGGCGCACCCGCAGCCCCCGGCGCACGAACAGGGCGCCCGTGCCCTTTGGGCCGTGCAGCTTGTGGGCGCTGAAATTGAACAGGTCCACCGGCAGCCTGGACAGGTCGACGGGGACCTTGCCCACCGCCTGGGTGCCGTCCACATGGAACAGGACGCCTCTGGCACGGGCGATCCGGCCCGCCTCCTCCAGGGGAAACAGCACCCCCGACTCATTGTTGGCGGCCATCACCGAGACCAGGGCGGTGTCCGGGCGCAGGGCGGCTTCCAGTTCGCCCAGGTCCAGGCGCCCCTCCGGGTCCACCCCCAGCAGGGTCACCTCCACCCCCCGCCCCTTCAGCCAGTCGGCGATGGCCAGCACGGCACTGTGCTCCACCGCGGTGGTGATGAAGTGGCGCTTGCCGGGCTGGGCTTCGAACACGCCCCGGATGGCATGGTTCAGCCCTTCGGTGCCGCCGCTGTTGAACAGCAGTTCCGCCTCCTGGCAGCCCAGGAGGGACGCCACCTGGTGCCGGGCGTGGGCCACGGCCCCCTCCGCCAGGCGCCCCAGGAAGTGGGCCGACCCGGCGTTGCCGAACTGGTCCCGGAGGTACGGCAGCATGGCCTCCAGGGCTTCGGGGGCGAGCTGGGTGGTGGCGTTGTTGTCCAGGTAGACGGGGGTCATGGCCATGGTGCGGTATTGTAACCCGGCCATCCTGGCGCGAACCGGCCGCGCGGCCCAGAATGGGGGCCGGAGTCTCCTTGGCCCGTTCAATGATCCTGTCCCTGCTCGTGGCCGCCCCGTTGGGAGCGTTGCCGCCGGTGGGCCAGTGGAGCCTGTGCTCGGCCCCGGACCTGCAGGCCGCCATCGCCCGCACCATCGCCCCCATGAACTTCCTGGTCAAGCCCTTCGCGCGGTCCCGGCTCGCCAGCACCAACATCATCTACCGGCAGGTGAAGGTGTCCTGCACCGCCCAGGAGATCATCATCCAGTACCGAAGGCCGTCCCGAGATGCGGCTGCCCGCCGATGGCACTCCCGTGGATTGGATCCGGGACGACGGGGAGAAGATGAAAATGACGGCCCACATGGACGGCGAGAACCTGGAGCAGACGTTCCAGGCCGACGACGGCCAGCGCACCAACCGCTTCCATGTGGATCCGGCCACCCACCACCTGGTGATGGGGGTGACCGTCACCAGCGGCAGGCTGCCTGGCCCCCTCACCTACCAGGTGGAGTACCAGCCGGTGCCTTGGTATTGAGGCAAAGATCCCCGCGGCGATGGCGCCACTCGGACGGCCGGCAACCGAACCGGCGCTTGAACTGGGTGGCGAAATATTGGCTGGAATTGAAGCCGCAGCCCAGGGCGATCCGGGTGATGGGCAGCGCCTCCGGGGCCCGGAGCATGGCCAGCGCGGCTTCCATGCGGACCCGGGTGAGGTAGGCGACCGGGGAGGCGTTGGTCAGCTCCAGGCAGTAGCTGGCGAACGAACTTCTGGAAAGCCCGCACTTGGCCGCCATGGTGGCCAGGGTCCAGGGCTGGTCCAGGTGCTGGGCCAACCGGTCCAGGAACAGTTCCACCACCCGCCGGGAGCTGGAGAACTCCTTGCGCAGGACAATATGCCGGCGTTCGAGGCACTCCCGCACCTCCAGGAAGAGCTCGTTGATCCGGATCTTCATCCTGGCGCCGTCCAGGGCCGGCGCCTCCAGCAGGTCCGAAAGGTTCTCGAAGGCCTGGGCGGTGGGCTCGTCGGCCTCCCACACCGGCTCTTCGTTGTGGCTGAGCAGCCGGGTGAGGCGCTCCCGGTCCCGGGCGGAGAACAGCAGCCAGGGAGGCCAGAGCCAGGGCTGGTTGGGCCGGCGGACCTGCACGTCCAGGATGATCCAGATGAGCCGGCAGGGGGTGATGTGCGGATCGCCCACCCGGTGGAACTGCCAGGGCCGGGTGACCGTGAACTGCCCCTTGCGCAGGGTCCAGGTCCGGCGGTCCACCTCGAAGGCCACGCTGCCCCTGGACACGTAGGTCAGCTCGATCCCTTCGTTGCAGTGCAGGTCCAGGCCCCAGCCCTGGGCCCAGCGGGCATCCCAGACCCCGGCCGAGCGCAGTTCCCGCAGGTCGTTGGGAGGCAGCCGGCGGCCCGGATAGCTGCCCCGGGACCAGCCGGCCAGGGCCAATTCGCCGGAGGCGGCGGCCGCCTTCAGGGGCTCGCACGTGTCGGCGCTGTATTTCACCCCTGCGTCCTGGAAAACGATGACCGGGCCGGGCATGGGCGTGCTCCGATAGGTTGACGATTTACCGAAACGGGATCCTGAACGCATTGTAGCTCCTGGACCCGTACCGTGGTGGCATCCGCCCCAAGGCTAAAGGAGATCGTCATGAAAGTGGGATGCTTCGCCCTGGTCCAGCCCTTCTCCACCCTGGAAGCCCAGCTCGCGGTGCTCAAGGAGTGGGGGTTCAGCTACGCCGACGTCACCGACAACACCGACGGCGCCTGCCTGGGCGTCGAGTACGGGTTCACCGCCGTGGCCAGCCTGGATGCCAACCCGTTCGACCTTCTGCGCCTGTTCAAGAAATACGGAATAACCATCACCTCCTTCTGCGCCCACGCCAACCTGCTGGACCCCTCCGCGCCCTGGCGCTACGGGACCGCCCAGATCCTCAAGGCGGTGCGGGCCGCGGCGGCGATCGGGGTCAAGCACGTCATCACCGCCGAGGGCGACCCCAAGACCGCGTTCGGGCACGGGCTCAGCGACGCCGAGGCGCTGTTCGTGATCCGGGAGAAGCTGCACGAGCCGCTCCGGCTGGCCGCCGACCTGGGGGTGAAGATCCTCCTGGAGCCCCACGGCCGGTACACGGGCTCCGAGACCAGCCTGCAGCGGATCCTGGACACCGCCGACTCCCCGGCCCTGGGGGTCAACCTGGATACCGGCAACCTGTGGCTGGGCGGCGGCGACCCGGTCTCGTTCATCCGCAGGTTCGGGTCCAGGATCGAGCACGTGCATTGGAAGGACTGGCCGGCGGACATGGCGCCCCAGAGGGGCAAGGTGTTCGGCGCCGGCATGTCCGCCATTCCGCTGGGCACCGGGGTGGTGGACATCAAGGGCGCCTACCGCGCCCTCAAGGAGATCGGCTACGACGGCTACACCACCCTGGAGGTGGCGGGCGAGGACAGCGTCAAGCAGAGCCTCGCCTACCTCCGGTCACTGGGCGCCTGACCTCAGCCGCACCAGCAGGCACCCCGGGGCGGCCGCCCGGGCTTCCCAGGCCTGGCGCTGGGCGTCGGGGAGGTCCCGCCAGGTGCCCTTGTCCACCAGGGCCCACACCGGGCGCTGGGGGTTCTCGGAGCGCAGGCGCAGGGCCAGGGGGGTGAATGCCTTGGGATCGTCCTGGAACCAGCGCTCCCGCTCGCCGATGGGCAGGTGGTCCCGGCCGTAGGCCAGTTCGCCGGTCCCCGCCACCACCGCGGTGCGCTGCCCGCTGGTGAAGGGAATGCCCTGGTAGTAGTTGCCGCAGCTGATCCACTGGGCATCCGCCGGGGCCCGGCGCACCAGGGCCCCGACCCCCTTCCCGGCCCCGGCGGCGCCCTGGGCCGCCACGGTGAGCAGGAGCAGGACCGCTCCCACGGCGGCCATCCACCGGGCCGGGGTCAGGCCCGCGGGGCGCATGGCCCAGCAGCCCAGGATGGCGAAGGCGGCGCCGGTGCCCAGGACCCAGCCCAGCCCGGCCCGGTCCTTGAGCAGGAACGGTCCCGCCAGCGCCAGCAGCAGGCCCAGCACCAGGAGTTCCTTCCCGCACCGGGCCAGGGCCCGGCCTTCCTCCCCGTCCCGCTCGAAGGCGCAGGCCAGGGCCAGGATGGGCACCATCACCGGGAGGATGTACGGGGGCAGCTTGGAGCCTGAAACCGTGTAGAAGGCCAGGGGCCAGGCCGCACCCAGGAGCGCCGCGGCCACGGTCCACCGGTGCAGGCTGGCCTGGTCCGACGCCGGTCCCGCCTGGCCCAGGAAGGTGAAGCCCCGGCGCAGCCCGGTCACAGCGGCGCTGAGCCAGGGCACCAGCCCCGGCGCCAGGATGCCCAGGAAGTATAGCTTGTCCAGGATGGGGTTCTTGGAGCCCTCCCGGGCGTGCACGTGGCTGGTGAACCGGGCGAAGTGCTCGTGCAGGAAGAAGAAGGAGGCGTGCCCCGGGTGGGCCCGGTCCACCAGCACGAACCAGGGCCCGGCCAGGCCCAGGAACACCAGCCAGCCCAGGGGATCCAGCAGGGTGCGCCCCAGGGCCGAGCGCAGCCGGCGGTCCTTCCAGGCCCAGGGCAGGGAGCAGATGAGGGTCATGCCCACCAGGACCGGGGCCGCCAGGCCCTTGGTGAGCGTGGCCAGGGCCAGGGCGGCGAAGGCCAGGAGGCTCCATCCCCGTCCGGACCGCCCCCGGCACCGCTCCGCCACCGCCTCGATCCCGGCCACCAGGGCCAGCACGTGGAGGGCGGCGAACAGGGCGTCCAGGGTGAGGATCTGGCCGCACACGTAGCAGAGGATGGCGGTGGCCGCCATGAAGGCGGCCCAAAGGGGCTGCCGGGCCCCCAGCCGCCGGGCCAGGCACCAGGCGCACCAGAGGCTGATGAGGGCCGCCAAGGCCAAGGGCAGGCGCGCGGCGAAGGCATGGGTGCCGAACAGGCGCATGCACCCCGCCGAGAGCCAGGTCCTGCAGGGGCGGCTTCTCGAAGATACAGCACGTAGTTCAGGCGCGGAGTGAGCCAATCTCCAGGGCCAGCATCTCCCGGGGAATCTCGGCGTAGCGGGCCTCGTCCGGTTCCCAGAGGGGTCTCAGGAACAGGGGCGCGAGCCCCAGGAAGAACCAGATGCAAAGGAGTTGCCAGCGTTCCTTGCGGGTCATTCGGTCTCGACGACCTTTTCCATGGCTTTGTGCTCCTCCGCGAAGAAGTCAAGGGACTTGCGCAAGGCCTCCCGGATGCCCACCTTGGGCTGGAACCCGAAGGCCTCCCGCATGCGCCGGATGCTCGGGGTGCGCACCAGCACGTCCTGGTAGCCCTTCCCATAGAAGGCGCCGCTGGATTCCTCCACGATCTCCGAGAGGGGGGTGCCCCGCTCCCGGCGGAACGGGTGGTCCCGCCAGATCTCCAGCATCATCTGGGCAATCTCCTTGACACTGTAGTCATTGGCCGGGTTGCCGATGTTGAAGATGCGGCCGTCGGCCTTGCCGCCCTCGTTGCGCAGGACCGCCATGAGCCCGTCCATGGCGTCCTCCACGTCGCAGAAGCAGCGCCGCTGGCCGCCCCCGTCCACCAGCTTGAGGGGTTCGCCGTTGAACAGGTTCCAGGCGAACTGGGTCACCAGGCGGGAGGAGCCCTCCTTGGCGGTGTTCAGGCTGTCCAGCTTGGGTCCCATCCAGTTGAAGGGCCGGAACAGGGTGAACCGCAGCCCGTCCCGGAAGCCGTAGCCCCAGATCACCCGGTCCAGGAGCTGCTTGGAGGTGCTGTAGATCCACCGCTGCATGGGGATGGGGCCGGTGACCAGGGGCGAAGTCTCCTCGTCGAACTCAAGGTCCGGGCACATGCCGTAGACTTCGGAAGTGCTGGGGAACACCACCCGCTTGCGGTACTTGACGCACTGGCGGATGATCCTCAGGTTCTCCTCGAAATCCAGCTCGAACACCCGCAGGGGATCGGTCACGTAGATCTTGGGGGTGGCGATGGCGACCAGCGGCAGCACCACGTCGCATTTCTTCACGTGGTACTCGGTCCATTCCTTGCTGATGGAGATGTCGCCCTCCACGAACTGGAAGCGGGGGTGGTCGAGGAACTCGGCGATCTTGTGGGTGCCCAGGTCCATCCCGAACACTTCCCAGTGGGTTTCCCGCAGCACCCGCTCCACCAGATGGGAGCCCACGAAGCCGTTCACGCCCAGAATGAGAATTTTCACGTAGGTCTCCAAGCTCGATGACCCCCCAGCTTATCAGGCTCCGGGCCCCCGGCCTATGATGGCTGCGGAGGGGATATGACCCTGGGCCGGTGGCGGGCATGAACCTGCTGGTGCTGTTGGCGGAGGATTTCCTGGCCCCCGGCCGGGTTCGCATCACCGGGCGGCGGCTGCGCCACGTCACCGAGGTGCACCGGGCCGCGGTGGGATCGGAACTGGCGGTGGGCCTGCTGGATGGCCCCCTGGGGCGGGGGCGGGTCGTGGCCCTCGACGGAGAGGCCGTGGACCTGGAGGTGGTCCTGGACCAGCCGCCGCCCCCCAAGCTTCCCCTCACCCTGGTGCTGGCCCTGCCCCGCCCCAAGGTGCTCAACCGCACCCTGGCCGCCGCCGCCAGCCTCGGCGTGGCCCGCATCTACCTGGTGAACGCATGGAAGGTGGAGAAGAGCTACTGGAGCAGCCCGCGCATGGCCGAGGCGAACCTGCTGCTGCAGCGTCTTCTGGGCCTGGAACAGGCCCGGGACACGCGCCTGCCGGAACTGCACCTGCGCCGCCTGCTGCGCCCCTTCGCCGAGGCGGAGCTGCCCGGGCTGTGCGCGGGCACCTTGGCGCTGCTGGCCCATCCGGGCGCCCCGGAAGGCTGCCCCCGGGGCGTCGCCGGGCCGGTGACCCTGGTCATCGGCCCCGAGGGGGGGTTCATCCCTGCGGAAGTGGACCTGCTCGTCCGCAGCGGCTGCCGCCCGGTCCACCTGGGCGGACGCGTCCTGCGGGTGGAGACCGCCGTGGCGGCGCTGGTGGGGCGGCTATTCTAGACACCATGTATTGGCCCGGCCCACACTAGGTGTCGAGGCTAAACAGGTTGTTCACCCTTGAGGCGGGAGGCCTGCCTCCCAGGGACGAATGCGGTCGATGGTTATTGTAGTAGTGAAGCCAAATTGCCAGGGCTTGGCTCCGTTCCTCAGAGGTTTGGTAGGGAATCCTGTAGGCCCATTCCCTCAGGGCAGTCTGGATGAATCGTTCTGCTTTGCCGTTGGTCTGGGGGCGATAAGGGCGAGTAAAACTATGCTTTAAGCCGCATTCCTCGCGGGCCATTTGGGCAAAGACCTTTGAACGGTAGGCACCGCCATTGTCCGTTAGCAGTTTCCGAACCGTGATGCCCTGGCTCCCGAAATGCAAAAGAGCCCTCTGGAGAAAGGCCGCCGTGGTCTCCTTCTCTTCGTTGGGGAGAATCTCGACGTAGGCAGCCCGGGAATGGTCATCGATGGCCACATGGGCGATTTCCCAGCCAGCCTTCTTGTGCCCCCTGCCCAAGCTCCCGGTGATCCGATGGCCGATGCCCTCAATACGGCCAAGCTTCTTGGTGTCCAGATGGAGGAGATCCCCAGGAGCCTCATGCTCATACCGATGTGGGGGGTCCCGTTCAAATAGGGAAGACCAACGAGAAAGCCCATTGCGCCTAAGGATCAAGCCCACGGTCGACCTGGCCAAGGCGAGACGCCGAGCCACCTCAGTCGCCGGCAGCCGCGTCCGCCTCAGATTCAACACCTGGGCGACCACGGTTGCCTCCGTGGCCCGCGGGATCCGGCTCGGACGGGAAGTGCGGTCGTGCAGGCCGGCCTCTCCCTCCTCCCGGAACCTCCGAAGCCATTTGGAGGCCGTCCTTCGACTGATGCCCAAGGCCGCAGCTGCCGCCTTGACCAGCCACCCGGAATTGACCCGTTCCACTAAAAGCCCTCGACTTTCAGGGCAGGTTCTGGCTTTGCTATGAAGGTTCACCCGGGCCCTCCTCATGCTGTTGTCCGCAAACAAAAGCATCCCAGGTTGGCTCGGGTGAACAACCTGTTTGGCAGCGACACCTAGGAGCCTGACTACGTATTAGAAGGCCCCGCGACGATGTCTGGAAGCCCGAATATCGAGCGCAAGGACCGCAGGAGGATGTAAGTGCATCCTCCAAGGGGCTTGCACACGATAGGCGGGCTTCCAGACGTCGCCCGAAGGGTGGTGGCAGCGGCCACGGCAGATCTTGTCATCACTTAAGGCCACATAGGTGGCCTTAAGTGGTGACAAGATCGTTACGCTCGTCGACCGATTATCCAAATCGCTCTCCTCGCGTGCCTTGTCCTGCCATGGCCGGTGCCACCATCGCGGGGCCTTCTAATACGTAGTCAGGCTCCTAGTCAGCCGTCGGCCCGGGCTCCCGTCGTCGGCTCCTGGGGGGCAGTTCCACGAGCAGTTGCTCCAGGGCCATGGGGTCCACCGGCTTGGTCAGGTGCAGGTCGAACCCGGCCTGCCGGGCCTTGTCCTTGTCTTCCTTGGAATTGAACCCGGTTAGGGCGATCAGGTGGACCCTGGCCAGGCTGGGGTCGGCGCGCACTCCTTTGGCCACGTCGTAGCCGTCCAGATGGCCCGGTAGGCCGATGTCGCAGAGGATGACGTCCGGCTGGAAGAGTCCGGCCTTGTCCAGGGCGGTCTGGCCGTCGTTGGCGATCTCCACCTGGTGGCCCAGCATCTCCAGGAGCATCTCCAGGGTGATGGCCGCGTCCGAGAGGTCCTCCGCGATGAGGATCCGTTGCGCCCGGGGACGGTTGACCTTCCGGGCCGGTTCCGGGGACGCCGCCGGGTGGGGGGTGCACAGAGGCAGGCTCACGGCGAACTGGCTGCCTTGCCCGGGACCGGCGCTGTGGGCGGAGATGGAACCGCCGTGCAGTTCCGCCAGGCCCCTGGCCAGGGCCAGGCCGAGCCCCAGCCCGCCACCCCGGGCCGCGGCCGCCGCGCCCCGCACGAAAGGTTCGAAGGCATGGGCCAGGGTGGCCGGATCCATGCCGATGCCCGTGTCCCGGATACGGATCAGGCCCCGCCCCGGGCCGTGCGCCTCCAGGGACAGTTCCACATGGCCGCCCGGGTTGGTGCACTGGATCGCGTTTTCCAGCACCAGGGCCAGCGCCTGGCCCAGGCGCTGGGGGTCGCCGGAGGTCCACAGCGCCGCCCCCGGCAGGATGAGTTCCAGGCCCACCCCGGCGCTTTCCGCCAGGCGCCAGTGCTCCGCCGCCACCGTCTCCAGCAGGTTGCCGAGGTCCAGGTCCTGGCAGGCCATGGCGATGTGTCCCTGGGCCAGCCGGGTGGCGTCCACCAGGTCGTCCACCAGGCGGGCCAGGCGGGTCACCTGCCGGTTGATGATGTCCTTGGCCTGATTGATGACCGGGTTCCCGCCGCCGGCCTGGTCCAGGATCACCACGGACGCGCGGAGGGGCGCCAGGGGATCCCGCAACTCATGGGCCAGGAGAGCCAGCACCTGGTCCGTGCTTGGCACGGCATTCACCCTTTCCGGGGATGGGGTCAACAGGTCGATTGAAAGTTTATGTTCTAATAGTAAACTTTTTATAAAAAGGGCGTTTCTGGACCAAGCTGACGCGGGCACCAGGGCGGGTCGACGGCGGTGCGTGGTTTCGGCGGGCATATTCCGCTCTTTGGCAAAAGGCAAGACCGGTGACGGAGGGCGGACGTTGGTCTGAATGGGACCGTGAAAAGGGGACGGCGAACTTCTGTCGCAATAAAGTATATATCAAACCATGAAAAATAAAATAAGTATTGTATCAAATCTCCCCATGGGAGGCGGCCACCTGCCGCAGCAGGGCCACGAACCGGTCCACATCTTCAGGTTCGGTGTCGAAGGCGCACATCCACCGCACCAGGCCCTCCCGCTCGTCCCAGGGCCAGAAGAACGTTTCCTGCTGCAGGGGTTCCACCATGGTTACGGGGATCCGGGCGAACACCGAGTTGGCCTGCACCGGGAACGCCACCTGCACGAAAAGCAGGGTCCTCCCCGTAGGCCCTGGCATGGCCGCCGTTGCAGGCGGCGATGGCGGCCAGGATCCGGGGATGGGCCCCGGCGAACTTGTCGCTGGCGAAGCCGCGGGTGAGGGCGGAAGCGGGAGCGTGGGCCATCGGGGATCCTCGTTTCGCTGCAGCTAATGGCTTTCGGTTCGTTCCTTGTCCAGGGCCGCCAGGTACGTCTCCAGCCACTTGGTGGAGACCTTGCCGGCGATGAAGTCCGGATGGTCCATGATCAGGCGGTGCAGGGGGGCGCTGGTCTTGATGCCTTCCACCACCAGGGTGTCCAGGGCCCGGCGCATGCGCGCCAGGGCCTCGGTGCGGTCCCGGCCGTGGGCGATGAGCTTGGCCACCAGGGAGTCGTAGTAGGGAGGGATCACCGCGTCCTGGTGCATGGCGGTGTCCATGCGGATTCCGGGCCCCCCCGGGAAGTTCAGGGCGGTGATGCGTCCGGGTGAAGGGGTGCAGCGGAACGGGTCCTCGGCGTTGATGCGGCACTCGATGGCGTGCCCGCGCAGCACGATGTCCTCCTGGGCGAAGGAGAGCTTGTGCCCGGCGGCGATGCGGATCTGCTCCTTGACGATGTCCACCCCGGTCACCATCTCGGTGACCGGGTGCTCCACCTGGATCCGGGTGTTCATCTCCATGAAGAAGAATTCCCCCCGGGCGTCAAGCAGGAACTCGATGGTGCCGGCGTTGAAGTAGCCCACCGCCTCGGCGGCGCGCCGGCCCATGTCCAGGATGCGGCGGCGCAGCTCGGGGCCGAGGGCCGGGCTGGGGCTCTCCTCGATCAGCTTCTGGTGCCGGCGCTGGATGGAGCACTCCCGCTCCCCCAGGGTGATGATGTTGCCGAACAGGTCGCCCAGGATCTGCACCTCGATGTGCCGGGGCTCCAGCAGGTACTTCTCCATGTAGACGCTGTCGTCGGTGAAGGCGGCCCGGGCCTCGCTGCGGGCGGTGTTGTACATCTCCGGCAGCTCCTCGGGATTGTGCACGATGCGCATGCCCCGCCCGCCGCCCCCGGCGCTGGCCTTGACGATCACCGGGTAGCCGATGTGCTCCCCCCAGGCCAGGGCGTCCTCCACCGTGCCCACCACCCCGTCGCTGCCGGGCATGAGCGGAACGCCGGCGGCCTTCATGGTGGCCTTGGCCTGGGCCTTGTTGCCCATCATGCGGATGATCTCGGCGTTGGGCCCGATGAAGACGATGCCGCAGGCCTGGCAGACCTCCACGAAGTGGGGGTTTTCGCTCAGGAACCCATAGCCCGGGTGGATCGCCTCGGCCCCGGTCACCTCCGCGGCGGCGATCACCTGGGGGATGTTCAGGTACGACTTGGCGCTGGCGGCGGGGCCGATGCAGATGTCCTGGTCGGCGAAGCGCACGTGCAGGGCGTCCCGGTCCGCCTCGGAGCACACCGCCACGGTCTGGATGCCCATCTCCTTGCAGGCCAGGATCACCCGCAGGGCGATCTCGCCCCGGTTGGCGATGAGGATCTTCTTGAACGGGGGCTCCGGGCCCTTTGCGGAGGGCTTGCGGTGGGCGGGCCTGCGCTTGAACGATGCCATCGGTTCAACGGACCCGGATGGCGAACAGCCGTTCGCCGTATTCCACCGGCTGGCCGTTCTCCACCAGCACGGCCGCCACCTCCCCGGCCACGTCGCATTCAATCTCGTTCATGAGCTTCATGGCCTCCACGATGCAGAGGGTCTGCCCGGGCTTGACGAAGTCCCCGGGCTGCACGAACGGCGCCGAGGTGGCGCTGGGGGCCCGGTAGAAGGTGCCGACGATGGGGCTGGTGATGGGGTGCAGCCCTGGATCCTCCGGCTGCTCCGGGGCCGGCGCGGGGGCGGCCGCCAGGACCGGGGCAAGGCCGCTGGCCGGCGGCGGGCCGGCCGCCGGCACCGGGCGCGCCGGAGCGGGGCCGGCGGGCTTGCGGATGCGCAACCGCACGCCCAGGGACTCCAGTTCGAATTCTTCGATGGGCTCCCGGCCCACCTGGGCCAGGAGCGCCTGGATCTGCTCGAACGCCAAGGGGAGGCCCGGTTCCAGGCCCTGGGCCGGTTCCTGGGCTTTGGAGGGCGGAGTCCGACGGGCGGGTCTGGGGGAGGGGGCGGTCTTCTTGGACGGGCTCATGGGTACTCCAAAGCGGACGCGGGGCGGGTCAGGAATCGGGGGTGTCCGGAGGCGCGGCCTCCCGGGAGCGGCGGCCCTTGGGGCCCACCTCGTCCGGGCGGAACTCCTTGCTGGCGGCGTCCAGGATGCCGTTCACGAACTGGGTGCCTTCCTGGTCGCTGAACTCCTTAACGATCTCCAGGGCCTCGTTGATGATGATGGGGAAGGGGATGTCCTTGAGGAACATCAGCTCGTACACGCCCAGGCGCAGCAGGTTGCGGTCCACCACCGCCATGCGGTGGATCTTCCAGTGCTCGGCGAACCGGGTGAGCACCGCGTCGATCTCCTCCAGGTGCCCGTGCACCCCGTCCACCAGGCGCCGGGCATAGTAGAAGGCGTCCCGGTTCAGGTCCTGGATGGCGTTGAAGCCGGCGAAGATCTCATCCGGCAGGTACTCGGTGAGATCCATGGCGTACAGCATCTGGAGGGCGTATTCCCGGCCCCGGCGGCGAACCCCCATTACTTCAGCCCCTTCCCGGGATGCTTGAGGACGTGGTACAAGTCCACCATCTCCAGCAGGCTCATGGCCGCTTCCCAGCCCTTGTTGCCCATCTTGGTGCCGGCCCGGTCGATGGCCTGCTCCACCGTATCGGTGGTGAGCACCCCGAACACCACCGGCACACCGGTTTCCAGGGCCACCTGGGCGGTTCCCTTGGTCACCTCCGCGGCGATCATGTCGAAGTGCGGGGTCCCGCCCCGGATCACCGCCCCCAGCACGGCCACCCCGGCGTACTTGCCGCTGCGGGCCGCCTGCAGGGCCACCTGGGGCAGCTCGAAGGAGCCGGGCACCTTGATGAGATCGATCTGGGCCTCGCCGCCGCCGTGGCGGACGATGCAGTCGGTGGCGCCCCCCACCAGGCGATCGACGATGAACTCGTTGAATCTCGAGGCGATCAGGGCGTAGCGGTCGCCCTTGTCCACACGCAGCTGGCCCTCAAAGATCCCCATGGGAACCCCCCGAAAGGTGGTTGAACTCATGACAATAGCACGATTCCCGGGGAGGGGAGGCATACGGGTTCCGACCCGTCGCCAGGTCACCCGGTCACGAATTCCAGGTAATTGCCCTGGTCCACCCGATGCCATGTGGCTTCGGAGTAAGTTTCCAGCCACTTGGCCGGCGCCTTGGCGCGGGCTCTGGGCGAAAGCTTGATCTCGTACCCCCGGAGATTCTGCAATAGCCTGAAATGTGCGAATGTATCAGCCATAAGTGATGGGCAAAGGTTTCCGGTCCCTTGCCCCGGTCATCCGATGACAGACCAGGGTATGCGGTGATGAAGAAATTGATTTTGCGATTCGTTCTCTTGTTCAAACCGACCGGGCAACCTATATTCCGTCCGCGTTCGTGCGCACCCAATGGAGGATCAGCCGATGAGGACCGTGGCCATGAAGTCAGAGGTGAAGGAATTCTCAAAGCCGGACGAGACGCGGACATTCGGGCATGGAATGGCCGAAATCGTCAACATCGGGGGAGGAGCGGTCGGACGTTTCACCCTCCAGCCCGGCTGGAAGTGGTCTCAAGACGTCAAACCGATCGCCAAGACGGACCTGTGCGAGGGAACCCATTTCGGCTACATCATCTCGGGCCGGATGGCCGTGAAGACGGCCTCCGGGGAGGAACTGCACCTGGGGCCCGGCTCCGTGCACATCGTCCATCCCGGCCATGACGCCTGGGTCCTGGGCCATGAGCCGGTGGTCATGGTTGATTGGCAAGGCGTGGCCGGCTACGCCAAGAACTGATGCCCGCCGGGAAGAGCGCCGGGGGGGCCTGAACGCCTAGAAAGACCTTGGGCCCGGGCAGTTATAATGGAGCCTCGATCGGAACCGCAACGGAATCCCGGAGGCGCCCATGCGAATCCTCGGCTTCAACGGAAGCCCGCGCAAGGCCTGGAACACCGCCAGGCTGCTGGAGAGGGCCCTGGAAGGGGCGGCCTCCCGGGGCGCCAGCACCGGCCTGGTGCACCTGTACGACGTGGACTTCAAGGGCTGCCGCAGCTGCTTCGGCTGCAAGGTCAAGGGTGGCCCATCCTACGGAAGCTGCGCCAGCCTGGACGGCCTGACCCCCATCCTGGAGCAGGTGCGCCACGCGGACGCCCTGCTGCTGGGCTCCCCCATCTACTTCTGGGCCATCACCGGAGAGATGAAGTCGTTCCTGGAGCGGCTGCTCTTCCCCTACTACCGGTACGTCAAGGAGGACGACCCGGTGCAGACGCTCTTCCCCCGGCGCATCCCGGTGGGCTTCATCTACACCCTGGGGGCGAACGAGGCGCGCATGCGCCAGTTCGGCTACGACCAGGCCATCGGGCTGAACGAGATGTTCCTGCGGCGCGCCTTCGGGCCGGTGGAATCCCTGGAGAGCTTCGACACCTGGCAGTTCGAGGACTACGGCCGCATCGACCAGAACCGGTTCGACCTGGCGGCCAAGCGGGCTTGGCGGGAGGAGCAGTTCCCCAAGGACCTGGACAACGCCTTCCGGCTGGGCATCCGCCTGGCCGAAGGCTCGGTGGCCGCCTCCGCAGGGGCCTGAGACACCCTCTGAGCCGTCACCGGGCCTGGGCCAGCACGTCCCGCCAGCGGCGCTCCCGGGGGAACACCGCGCAGGCCCCGGCCATGGCCGCCAGGCACAGCGCCAGGCTGAGGCTGGCCGCCGGCGGGCCGATCTTCACGCCCAGCCACAGGCCGCACACCGCCGCCGCCGCCACCAGGGCCGAAGCGAGCAGGTTGCGGGCGCGCAGCACCCCCAGGGCCGATTCCGGGCCGTGCGGGCGGAACAGGCGGGGGACGACCCCCAGGGCCAGGACCAGCGCCAGCGCCGCCGCCGCCAGGGCTCCGGGGACGCGCGGGTCGCCCCAGGGCAGGCGCCCGAACCCGCCCAGGAACTGCTCCCAGTGCCCGTGCAGCACCTGGCTGCCCAGGGTGATGAGGTACATGGCCGGGGCCACGAAGCCGCACACGAAGGCCATCATCCGGGCCTGGCGGAAGGCGATGCGCAGCGGGCGTTCCAGGTCCGGACCGGAGGGCGGCATGGTTGAATCTCCCTATCCAGCCTGGGCGGGCGGGGCGGGAGGGTCAAGCTCCGGGGCCCCCAGCCGGGCGAGGGTGGCGTCCAGTTCTCCCAGCTCCGGATGGGCGGCGCGCTGGGCCAGGAGGTAGTCCCGGGCGGCTGCGGCCCCGCGGGTCCCGGTGAGGATTTCCGCAAGCTGGAGCATGGCCGGCGCGTCGGCCGGGAGCAGGGCCAGGATGGCCTCCAGGCACCGCGCGGCCGCTTCGGGCGTGCCGCGCTGCCGGTGCAGCCGGGCCAGCCCGGCCAGGGCCGCCCGGTCGAAGCGCTGGTCCAGGGCGGCATGGAACAGCTGCTCGGCCCGCTCCAGGCGCCCAAGGCGCAAGAAACAGTCGCCGGCCCGGGTCATGGCCTGGTGGTTGGCCGGGTCGGACTGGAGGACCCTCTCCCAGCAGGGAGCGGCTTCCTCGTACCGGCCCATGCCCCGCAGGCTGTCCGCCAGGCCATAGGCCGCGTACGGGTTGCCCGGCGCCAGGTCCATGGCCCGGCGGAAACAGCGCGCGGCCTGGTCGAAGACGTGGCGCTTGCGGTGGATGGTGCCGGCCAGGGTCAGCGCCGGCACATGGTCGGGGTGCGCGGCCAGCAGGGCCTCCAGGCAGTCCAGCGCGTCCTGGGGACGCTCCATCTTGTAGTAGAGATCGCCCAGGCCCATGAGCGCGTACCGGTCGGCCGGATCCAGGCCCAGGGCGCGGCGGTAGTTGATTTCGGCCTGCCTCCGGTCGCCCAGCCTCTTGAACATGTCCGCCAGGCGCCCGAGGGCGGCCGGGTCCCCCGGCCTCAGGTCCAGGTAACGCAGGAGCGTGTCCCGGGCCTTGGAGGGCTCCCTGGCGCCCCGGTAGGCGTCGGCCAGCCCCAGCAGGACCCTGGGGTGGTCCGGAGCCTGGTCCGCCGCCTTCAGGTACAAGTCGACGGCCTGGGCGAAATCTTTGCCGCGCCGGCAGGCGTCTCCGCGGTCGAGCAGGGCTTCCAGGCACATGGTCAGAGCCTCCCCAGCAGCCTCAGCAGCCCGTCCAGGATGGTCACCGGATGGGGCGGGCAGCCCGGGATGAACAGGTCCACCGGCAGCCCGGCCGCGGCGGCTCCGCCCAGCTGCTCCTCCTGGTGCAGGTAGGGCCCGCCGCTGATGGCGCAGGCGCCCACGGCGACGACGATCTTGGGCCCGGACACCGCGTCGTGGGTCTTGCGCACCGCCAGGGCCATGTTGGCGGTCACCGGCCCGCAGATGACCAGGCCGTCCGCGTGCCGGGGGAGGCCACGAACTGGATGCCGAAGCGCCCCGCGTCCCAGGCCAGGGTGCCCAGCACGTTCACGTCCACTTCGCAGCCGTTGCAGCCCCCGGCGCTCACGACCCGCAGTTTCAGGGAGCGCCCCAGCACGCGCATGAGGTCCCGGCCCAGGGCCTCGGCCAGGCGCAGTTCCTGGTCCGGGCCCTGCACCAGCTCCTCCCGCAGCCGCGCCGCCAGGCGGTGGTCGCCGGTGAAGCGCAGCGCCTGGGGCGGGCAGGCGTCGGCGCAGGCGGCGCAGAACAGGCAGCGCCCCAGGTCCAGGCGGATCCCCTCGGGTCCCAGCTGCACCGCTTCGGTGGGGCAGGCCTGGGCACAGGCCCGGCAGTCCTGGGCGCAGGCGCCCTTGGTGAGCTCGGGCCGGCCCCGGAAGCGTTCGGGCAGCGCCGGGAGGGTCCTGGGGTAGGGAAGGGTGCGGTACCCCTGACGCCAGCGGGACAGCAGGATGTGGATCATAAGTCGTGCCCGCAGTAGGAGAGGTTGAAGCTCTTGTTGCACAGGGGGAAGTCGGAGATCTGCTCCCCCCGCAGGGCCAGGGCCAGGCCGAACCAGTTGTGGAACGAAGGGTCGACGATCTTGTAGCGCCGGAACCGGCCCTGGCCATTGGTGAGGGCCAGGTGCAGGACCTCGCCCCGCCAGCCCTCCACCAGGGCCACGCACAGGTGGTCCGGGGCCAGGGGCGGCAGGGGGCCGGGGCGGGGATCCGGCTCGCCCCAGGCCAGGAACTCCAGGGCCGCCCGCAGGAAGCGGCGGCTCTCCTCCAGTTCCATCCAGCGCACCCAGGCCCGGGCATGGACGTTGCCGCTTTCGGCCAGGGCGGGCGCGACCGGATGCTCGGCGTAGGGGCCGAACGGGTGGTCCCGGCGCACGTCCTGGTCGATGCCGCAGGCCCGGGCCGCCACCCCCACCAGGCCCACGTCCCGGTTGTCTCGGATTGCGATGCTGCGCCCATGCAGCCGGTGACGATCACCTTGCCATTTTCCTTGAGCGCCGCGCCGATGGCGGCCAGCGATTCGGCCTTGGCGCTGTCGAGAAAGCCGCAGGTGTTGACGATCACGGCATCGGCGCCGGCATGGCTGCGGGTCAGCTCATAGCCTTCGGCGCGCAGCCGGGTGATGATCCGCTCGCTGTCGACGAGTGCTTTGGGGCAGCCGAGCGAGACGAAGGAAATTTTGGGCGGATTGGTCGTTTCCGCCGCGAGTGGGTCGGTTGTCATCGGCGTCGATTGCCATGTCCGGACCCTCGCCGCAAGCCGCACGCAGCGGGTAGGGCAAAAGGGCATGCAAGACAAAGAAAAAACCCGGCCGCGAGGGCCGGGTTTTCAGGATTTCATGGAGACGATCGGTCTCAGTACTTCGAAACGATCGGCGCCGGGGGCGCGAACATGTCGAACTTATACGAGAAGCCGGCCTGCACGCGGTTATCGCGGACGTGCGTCGAGATAACATCGCCAGTCACGACGGGATCGTAGTTGGTGATGTGGCCGTAATCCGTGTAGCGATATTCGGCGCGGACGGACCAGTTGTTATCGATGGCATATTCGATGCCGGCGCCAGCCGTCCAGCCGATGCGGCCAGTGTTGAAGCTGTCGTAAGCGCCGAGGTTGTCCGAAAGGGACGTGTGGAAGTTGCCATAGGCGCCGCCGCCGGTGGCGTAGATCAGGACGCGATCGAAGGCGTAGCCGATGCGGCCACGGATCGAGGCATCGATGTTCTTGCGGATGCCATAGGAGAGGCCCGCATCGTAATTGTTATCGCTCTCGGACGAGCCGTTCACGTCGCCTTCGAGGCCGAAGACGAACTGCGAAACCTGATAGTTGTAGCCGACGTGAAGGCCGCCCACGACGCCCGACTGGGACAGATTGCCGGGCGTGAAGCCGGTCGTATTGTCATAGACGTTCGACGTGCCCCAGCCGTAGCCGACCTGGCCACCGATATAGACGCCGGACCAGGTGAAGGCCGGGGGCGGCGGAGGCGTGTAAACCGGCGCGTCCTTACGATACGGCAGATCGGCTGCCAGGGCCGCGCTACCGGCGAAGCCAACAAGAGCCGTCGTCAACAGAAGCTTACGCAACATTATGGGAATCCCCTCTTCGAGTTTCGATCATGGACCCAGCTAACTCCTGTCCCCATCCGGATCAATAGAGCTAGGCCCGAAAACCAAGTCTAAGCGTCATTTCCGTAAGCAGTGTCGTACTTTTGCAACGCTTACGAAAGTCAAACCTCCATCCACGCTTGCTATGTTCGCCAGCAAGCAAATTAAGGGCGCAAATGTGGCGAGCTTGCGAGGCGAAAAACGATCACGAAAGCTTGAGTGCGGCGGACAGGCCGCAAACTAAACTTTGCGTTAATCAAATTCCGAGCTGCGAAGCTAAAGCACTACTGAGGAAGTATTGTGCTGCCAAACGGCCCTCGGGCCGCATTAGGCATGCCGCTGGTCAAAGTTTCCTTAAGCCCCCTTACGCGAAACCATGCAGGCGCATTCTGGGTTCCGTAATCGAGGGCCGCAGTGTCCTGGCGCACATGTTCTATGTAGGGCTGAGGCGGGCCGATTTAAGGCAGCGCCCCTCGTAAAATCTCTTGGCAGCCATGCCGATATCTCAACCCAACACTTTGCTAACTACGTCCGCAACTTTCGATATGCGGTGCAATGCCGAGTACACGCGCGTGTCTTAGGCGGCGGGCGAAATCGATAGCTCAGGGCAAACGGGTGGCGCCGCTAATGTTTGATCTTCGGCGAAGCCTCGGTCCAATATCGCCAATGCGTCGGATGCACGGGGACGGCTTCGCGCGTCAGCGCGTTGGACCATCCTTCGCCGGTGCGCCGGCACGGAAAGACCAAGGCATAAACCTCTCCATCCTCGATCACGCTGACTTCGAGGTCATGGCCGAAAGGCGCCGAGTTAATGGACTTCCAATCCATCTGATGAAGATCTTTCCACGGGCTTTCGCCGGTTGACGGGCCTCCGCGTGGCGCAGCTGGAAAGCGCATCCGCAGACAGAAACTTGAATTTGAACAAAACCCCGCGGGGTGACCTTGATGGAGGTCAAAACTTCTTGAGTTCGCGACCGGCCGGCGGCCTGCCGCCTAGGGGGGTCGTTCCCGTCGGTGCACTCAATTCGTCCGAGGAGCGGCGACGAAGTGATAAAGCGCATCATGTGCCCGGGCCTCTGGCGACGCGAGAGACACCGGCGCGGGTTGATCGTTGGAATTGCCAATCGATGGCATTCGGCATGCTGGTTGCAACCGCAACGCTGACGGCAGCCTCCGGGCGGCGGCCTGCCGGAGGGGTCGTTGGGGATTTTGTAAAGCCGCTCTGGCTTTTTTTGATTCTGCTGTTTTACTTCTCAGATGATTTTCGGGGCAGTCCGAGGTGGGAAATTCTACCGTCGCTCTGATGCTGCTGGCCCGCGTTTTCGGGCCGTGCCACGATCCCTGCGTCGTCGAATATAACCGCGGCGGCCATGTCGCCTGGTTCGAGCAAGCGGCGCATGCCGCCCGCGCGGCGCAGGTGCATGTCATTATCAATGGTTTCTGCGGCTCTTCCTGCATGACGCTGGCGAGCGAGGCGCGGCCTTACGTCTGCATCACGCCGCGCGCCATATTCGCCTATCATCGGACAAATTATGGCGACCCCATCCCGCTCGGGCGCGATCTTGACCATTGGATCAGGGTACGCGGCGGCTACCCGCCTTTTCGGGGCGTCCCCGGCCGTATGAGCTATGACGCCGCGCTCGCCTTCTGGCCATCCTGCGGCTCCCGGATGCCGGAAGGGCTGAACGAGCAATGAAGCGCAGGCCATTGCCGCCCTGGCGGGCAAGTCGCCCTTCTTTCATGCACCGGCACCGCGCGCCGCGCAAATCTGTATGACCAAGTTCCTCTCATCTCCGCTGCGGAATCTGGCCGCCGGCCTTGTTTTCATGCTCGTAGTCTCGGCGGGTGCGACTGTCGCCTATATGGGAAAGGGGTGGAGCTTCGGCGACGCGCTCTACATGGTCGTGCTCACTGTCTACACGGTCGGCTTCGACGAAGTCAGGCCGATCAACACGCCGGAATTACGCGTCATCACGATCGCCTTGATCGTCATGGGTTGCACCGGGATGATCTTTCTGACCGGCGCGCTCATTCAGCTCATCACCGCCAGCCAGCTCCAGCAATTATTTGGATTCCGCCGCATGCAAAAGGAAATCGACCGTCTCACCGATCACGTCATCATCTGCGGTTACGGGCGCATCGGCCAGATGCTCGCGCGCGAGCTTCAGGCCGGAAAGAGCGACTTCGTCATCGTGGAACGCGGCGACGGCCGTATGACCACCGCGCGCGAATTGGGGTTCCTGAGCGTGCACGGCGACGCTACGGACGAAGACGTCCTGAAACTCGCCGGTGTTGGCCGGGCTCGGGCACTCGCAACGGTTTTGCCGGACGACGCGGCGAACGTGTTCATCACGCTGAGCGCCCGCAGTCTCAACCGCGAGCTGACGATCATCGCCCGCGGAGAGGCCGCGTCCACCGAAGGCAAGCTCATCCAAGCCGGCGCCGATCGCGTCGTGCTGCCGACACGAATCGGCGCCGAACGAATGGCTGAGCTTTTACTGTATCAGGACGTCGCCAAGGTATTGTCCGGAATTAAAGCTGGCGATCTCGACCGGCTTGGACGCGATCTGCGCCGTCTCGGTCTCGAAATCGAGGTTGTCGCCGCGGCGACCGGGAGCAAGAGCGTCGGGGCAACCATTGGTGCGCTGGAGAGTGCGGCCGCGGGCGCGTTTCTTGTCGTCGCGCTGGAACGTCAAAACGGCGACGTCTTGCTCCAGCCGGCGGCGGATATTGCGATCCAGGAAGGCGACGGCGTCGCAATCGTCGGCAGGCCCGGCCGCGCCCAGACCGTCGAGTCCGTCTTCGCGCGGCCGGCGGTGGGTTGATCTGCAGCTAGAACGGCCAAATACTGTGCTTGTGAGGACATTTGGCGTCCAATATTTTCGCCTCGTCGGTGTCTTTGAAGGTCATTCCCGAGGTGGGGTGCCCGTTCACAACTATGGTTCCGACTTCTACCCATGTTCCATCGTTGTTGTGCTTCCACGCATCGCAGGGAACCTTGTTGATGTCTTGAGGCCAGTTTTGAATTGAGTAAGTTGCAGCAGCGGCGAAGTTGAGGGACCCGGTCAAGAATAGAGCGACGAGAAAAGCCCTCATGGCTGCCTCCAAGCTGTGATCGCGTTTAAGGGCTCTTCTTTCCAAGCCTCATCAGGGCCTCGAAAATATCAAATAAGTTTTGATTTTATTATGGTCGTGGCGG
>CAWFOJ010000270.1:0-4225 GCA_963816585.1 uncultured Holophagaceae bacterium
AACGAGGTCAGCATGAGAGGAACCAGGACGGGAAGCACTCGCATAGGTTCACTCCATTTGGAAGTGGGCTGGGCTCGATACTACTCCTCATCCCTGGGCCAGGACATGCCCAGGCCGGGATCCGGGCAACGCGGAGCGAGGCTGGCCCGGGGCGGTCAACCGGCTTCCGCCGCCCCCGGTTCCTGCAGCCAGCGGTTGAGCGTCTTGATGTCGATGCCCAGTCTCTCCGCGGTGCGGCTCTTGTGCCCGCCGCAGCGCTCCAGGGCCCAGGCGGCGTAGCGGTGCTGCAGCTCCCGGGCCGGCATCAGCTCGCTGAAGCCGGCCTGGTACCGCTGGGGGTCTTGCGGCAGGCCGGGGGGCAGGTCCTCCAGGTCCACCACGGGGTGCGGCCCAGCACCACCATGCGCTGGATCAGGTGGGCCAGTTCGCGCACGTTGCCGGGCCAGGGGTAGTCCATGAGCCGGCGCAGCAGCCGCCGGGCTGAGCCCGGTCACCGGGCTGGCTGGGTACTTGGCCCGGAAGGTCTCCAGGAAATGCTCCACCAGAGGCAGGATGTCCTCCCTGCGGTGGCGCAGGGCGGGGATCTCGATGGCCACCACGTCCAGGCGGTACAGCAGGTCCTCCCGGAACTTCTGGGCGCGGGCCATCTCCAGCAGGTCCCGGTGGGTGGCGGCGATGATCCGGACGTCCACCGTCCGCTCCCGGGCTGGACCCCACCGGCCGCACCGCGCCCCGCTCCAGCACGTGCAGCAGCTTGGCCTGGATGGACAGGGGCAGCTCGCCGATCTCGTCCAGGAGGATGGTGCCCCGCTCGGCCTCCACGAACAGCCCGGGGCGGTCGGAGGCGGCGCCGGTGAAGGCGCCCTTCACGTGGCCGAACAGCTCGCTCTCCAGGAGGGCCTCGGGCAGGGCGGCGCAGTTCACCGCCACGAACGGCGCCTTGGCCCTGGGGCTCATGGCGTGGATGGCGCCCGGCCACCATGCTCTTGCCGGTGCCGGTCTCGCCCCGGAGCAGCACCGGCACGTCCACCGCCGCCACCCGCTCCATCAGCTCCAGCACGTCGCGCATGCCCGGGCTGGTGCCGATGATGCCCGCCGCCCTCCAGGTGCCCGCGCAGGGCCCGGCGCAGCAGCCTGGCCTCCTGCTGCAGGTTGAGCTCCTCCAGGGCCCGGCGCAGGAAGATCACCAGCTCCTCGGGCTGGAACGGCTTGGTGAGGTAGTGGTAGGCCCCCTGCCGGATGGATTCCACCGCCGTGTCGATGGCCCCGTAGGCGGTCATGACGATCACCGGCCGCTGGGGCGAGGCGCGCTTGCTGGCGGCCAGGAGGTCCAGGCCGCTCACCCGGTCCATGCGCAGGTCGGTGACCAGGGCGTCGATCCCCCCCGCCTCCAGGCGCTCCAGGGCGGCGCTGCCCGAGGCCAGGGCCTCCGCCTCGAAGCCGGCGTCCGCCAGGGACTCCGCGAGCATCTCGGCCATCTCCAGGTGGTCGTCCACGACCAGAACGCGGGCGGGCATGGCATGTATTCCTCCTAGGCATGGGCAGTGCCATCCGGATGCGGGTGCCCCTGGGCTGGAGCCGCTCGATGGTGATGCTCGCCCCGGTGCATGCGCACGATCTCCCGGGCCAGGGCCAGGCCCAGGCCGGTGCCCTGGCCCTGGGGCTTGGTGGTGAAGAACGGCTCCATCACGCGCTCGGCCAGGGCCTCGGGGATGCCCTTGCCCTGGTCGGTCACTTCCAGGATCATCCGGCACTCTGCCTGCCGGGCCGCCACCTGCACCCGGTCGCCCCGCTGGGAGGCGTCGCAGGCGTTGAGCAGCAGGTTCACCAGCAGGTGCTGCAGCAGCTGGAAATCGCCGTGCATGCCGGGCAGGTCCCCGGGGGCGTCCAGGGCCAGCTCCACGCCCGCCTTCTGGAAGCGGTGCTCCACCATGGCGGCCGCGGCGCGCGCCAGGTCGCCGGGGCGGAACTCCTCGGTCCGGGGCGTGCCGCCCCGGGCCAGCTCCAGGAACCGCCGGACGGTGCGGTTGATCTGCTCCGCCTCCTCCTGGATGGTCTGGGCCAGGCGCAGGTTGCGCTCGTCCTCGGGCATGCGGGACGCCAGCTGCGCCGCGCGGCCCGGAGATGACCCCCAGGGGGGTGCCGATCTCGTGGGCCACCCCCGAGGCCAGGGTGAGCATGGTGGCGGCCCGGTCGGCCTGGCTCAGGGCCTGGTCCTTCTGCCGGCCCAGCTCCCGCCGCTCGATCTCCCGGGCCAGCTCCATCTCCTGCTTCTGGAAGCGCAGGGCCCACCCGGCCAGGATGAACAGAAACACGCCCATGGACAGGAAGCTGGCCAGGAGGCGCCAGCGGGCGTGCTGGGAGCGGTCCGGCTCCCGGAAGGCGGTGCCGGCCACCGCCACGATCCAGGTGCGGCCGTTGCGGTCCATGGCGCCGCTCAAGGCCAGGGCGGCGGTGGCGTCCTGGAACCCCAGCGGCGCCGCGCCGGGCCGGTCCACCAGGAACCAGCGGCCGTTGGTGGCGTAGGCCCGCTCCAGGGCCGGAGCGTGCACTTCCAGCCCGTCCAGGCCCAGCCAGGGCATGCCCGGGGGCCGCACGTACAGCCGGGTGATGCCCGGCTGCTCCAGGGGGTGCAGGTCCCGCAGCACCCAGGGCAGGGGGGCCGGGGACGATTCCAGGTTGGACAGGAGCACGCAGGCGGCGGCTTCCGCCACCTTGACCTGGGAATCCTTGAAATCCTCCAGGGCCGCCTGGGCCTCCCGGGACTCCAGGTACAGGTTGATCCCCAGGACGCAGGTGAGCGCCAGGACCATGGTGACGCCCAGGAGCCACAGACGGCCCAGGCCGGACCGGGGGACACCGGTTCCGGCGGGGTCCGGGGGGGTGCTGGGACGCTGGACCACGGAGAGGCCTCCAGGATTCCTGAAGCAAAGGTGGAGCCAACTCGATTTTTCCAGGATCCGGCCGGGTCCAGGGGGGTGCAGGAGGGAAAAATGTCCGGTCCCATGGGAAAAATGCCCGGTACCTTCCCGGGAAGGTTGAGAAAGTGAGCCTGGTCAGGCTCCTATAATTGGCCCGGATCTTGATTGAGGGGTGGTGGAAGGGGGCAAGCCCCCATACCCTGGGCCGGTCCCGCGGGGCCGCCATGCCTGAAACCAGGGGCCCATCGCCGCGCAGCGATCGCCTGATAGGAGACTCCCCATGAAACGTTTTGTCGTCTACGCCGCCAGTGTCCTGGCCGTGCCCCTGCTGGTGGGCGGGGGGATGCTGGCCGTCACCGGGCATTGCTCCTCCCCCAAAGTGGCGGCTCCGCCCCCGCCCCTGACCCAGGCCGTCGTCGCCCCGGCCAAGGCCTTGAGCGACGCCTACGTGGCCGTGGCCGCCCATGTGAAGCCTGCGGTGGTCAGCGTCTATTCCGAGAAGATGGTGGTCCGCCAGCAGGGGCCGGAATTCGGCTTCCCGTTCGGGGACGACTTCTTCAACCAGTTCTTCGGCGGGCAAAGCCGCCGGCAGGCGCCCAAGGAATACAGGGTGCCCCAGCGGGGCATGGGCTCGGGCATGATCCTGGACAAGGACGGGCACATCCTCACCAACTACCACGTGGTGAAGGACGTGGACTCCATCAGGGTGCGCCTGGCCGACAAGCGGGAGTTCAAGGCCGAGATCGTGGGCACCGATCCCAAGACCGACGTGGCGGTGATCCGCATCAAGGACAAGGTGCCCTCGGACCTGCCCACGGTGCAGCTGGGTGATTCGGACGTCCTGCGGGACGGGGAGCTGGTGATGGCCGTCGGCGCTCCCTTCGGCCTGACCCAGACCGTCACCACCGGCATCATCAGCGCCATGGGCCGCTCGGAGGTGGGCATCGCCGACTACGAGAACTTCCTGCAGACCGACGCCCCCATCAATCCCGGCAATTCGGGCGGACCGCTGGTGAACATGGACGGCGAAGTGATCGGCATGAACACATAAGCGCCGTATGGATACCTTCACCCTTCTCTACACTATCGTACACTGTCTCCACAATCTCCACAAACACGGCATTTTCCAGGACCTGCTCCAATATTTTAAAACTCTGCAGCAGAGGGACACCGGTATCAAGCATAGCCGCCAGGGTACGGCAAAAACGCGCCACCAAAATCTTTTTAATTAAAGAACCGACCAGAGGCAGCCGGAGCACAAAACGGTCAAAAAAATCCTTGCCTATCTTTGTTTCCAAAAATAC
>CAWFOJ010000271.1:0-3529 GCA_963816585.1 uncultured Holophagaceae bacterium
TTTGGATCACAGCGGCTGGCTGTTGTGCTTGAACTGCTTTTAAGCGCGCTGCTGTTGCTCGGCCCGACGATTCTCATGGGCGGCACATTGCCGGTGCTGGCGGCATGGCTTCAAAAAAACACGAAAGATTCCTGGCTGTCTCGCGGCCCGGTTTTATTCCATCAACACACTGGGCGCGGTTTGCTGCGCATGGCTGGCGGGATTTCTTCTCGTCGAATGGCTGGGGGTCTCTGCGGAGGACAACGGAAGTGGCCGCCGTGGTCAATCTGCTCGTCGGCTCCATCGCCGTCGGCCTTGGCAGGAACAGGGCCTCCTGGAACTGCCAGTAGGGCTTGAAGCGCAGGGCCTCGGGAGCGTCCTTGCGCTCCTCCCGCAGGGCGGCGTGCAGCATGCCGGTGTCATGGAACACCTGGCGCAGCCAGGCGCGCACGTCCGCGTCCTCCGCCAGGCGTTCGGCCAGGATGTGTCCGGCCCCTTCCAGGCACGCCGAGGGCGCCTCCAGCCCTTCCTGGCCCTCCTTCACGTACGGGGCCGCCAGCATCAGCGGGTCGGCGCCGGTATCGTCCGCCAGGAGCGCATCCAGCAGCGGCTCCAGGCCCCGTTCCCGGGCGTCGGTGGCCTTGGTGCGCTTCTTGGGCTTGTACGGCAGGTACAGGTCCTCCAGCTCGGTCTTGGCCCAGGCCCCTTCGATCCGGGCCTTGAGCTCCGGGGTGAGCTTGCCCTGCTCTGGATGGACTTGAGCACCGATTCCCGGCGGTCGAGGAGCTCCTTGTAATAGGCGAGGCGGTCCTCCACCGCCCGGATGGCCACTTCGTCCAGGGACCCGGTGGCCTCCTTCCGGTAGCGGGCGATGAACGGGACCGTGTTGCCCTCGTTCAAGAGTGCCGCGGCCGCGGCGACGCCCGCCCGGGGCAGGGCGAGTTCCTGACAGATGCGGTCGACCAGCAACTCCACGGCACGTTCCTTTCCACACCGCTCGGGTGAGAAGGAGATCATACCCTAGGAGGGTGGCTATGGACCTAGGAGCCTGGCTTGCGCGCCCGCGGGTGGGCGGATTCGTAGGTCCGGGCCAGCTGTTCCAGGTCCAGGTGGGTGTAGCGCTGGGTGGTGCTGAGGCTGGCGTGGCCCAGCAGCTCCTGGATGCACCGCAGGTCCATGCCCCGGGCCAGGAGATGGGTGGCGAAGCTGTGGCGCAGGGCGTGGGGGCTCACCCGGACCTTGACGGCGGCCCGGTCCAGGGCCGCGTCCAGGAACGCGCGCACGCTGGTGGGGGTGAGCCGGCCTCCCCGCTGGTTCACGAACAGGGCCGGGGTGGGCGGCAGCCCGCGCCTGGCCAGGAAGGTCCCCCGTTGGGCCAGGTAGGCCTCCAGGGCCGCCGCCGCCTTCTCGTGGTAGGGCACCAGCCGCTCCTTGCGGCCCTTGCCCAGGACCCGCAGGGTGCGCTGTTCCGCCAGCACGTCCTGCAGGTCCAGCCCGGTCAGCTCCGCCACCCGAAGGCCGGCGGCGTAGAGCAGTTCCAGCAGGCAGGCCAGGCGCGTCCCGGGAAAGTCCTGCGCGGCGGGAAGCTCCAGCAGGGACGCGCTCTCCGGCTCGGTGAGGAAAGCCGGGAGGCGCTCGGGGAGCTTGGGGTTGCGCAGCCCGGAGGCGGGGTTGAGGCGGATCGGCGGCGGGTCTCGAACAGCCAGCGGTAGAAGGCCCGGGTGGTGGACAGGATGCGCGCCTGGCTGGCCGGGTCCAGGCCCCGTTCCCCCAGCTCCAGGGCGAACCGGCGCAGGGTCCGGGGCTGGACCTCCCAACCGCCCCAACCGTCCCCGGCCGCATGGGCGAGCAGCTTGCCCAGGTCCCCCTCCTGGGCCCGCAGGGTGTGGGGGGAGACGCTCCGGGCCTGCTGCTCCAGCAGGAACGCCGCCACCGCTTCCGGCAGGGATGAGTTTTTATCTGTTTTATCCAAGCATTCCCCTTGCCATGTCTGCTAACATCCCACGCACCGCCAGCACTGGAGCTCTTTCTTGCCTGAAACCATCGCGGATCTTTTCTATTCCAGCATCAAGCATGACCTTCCGGTAGCCCTCTCGTCCCGGATCGGCGGCGCCTTCAAGGGGATCTCCCACCGGGAGGCCCAGGCCCTGGTGGAACGCCTGGCCCTGGTCCTGGCGGCCCGGGGCCTGGGCCGGGGGGACCGCCTGGCGATCCTGTCCGAGAACCGTCCCGAGTGGGCGTTGACCGACTTCGCCTGCGCCCTGTCCGGGATCGTCACGGTGCCCGTCTACCCCACCCTGAACCCGCCCCAGACCGCCTACATCCTCCAGCACTGCCGGGCCCGGTGGGCGATGTGCTCGACCCCGGAGCAGCTGGACAAGGTCCTGGCCGCGTGGGACGGGCTGCCCCACCTGGAGGCGGCGGTGCTCATGGGCGGCGCCGCGCCCCAGGTGCCGGGCCGCACCATCCTGGCCTGGGACGCCCTCCAGGAGGAAGGCGCCCGCCAGGAAGCCCGCCGCCCGGAAGTTCTGGAGCGGTCCCGGAGCCTCGCCCCCGGCGACCTGCTGACCATCATCTACACCTCCGGGACCACCGGGGATCCCAAGGGGGCCATGCTCAGCCACGGCAACATCGTGTCCAACGTCCTGGCGGGCCTCAAGATCCTGAAGGTCTTCCCGGGCGAGAGGATGCTCAGCATCCTGCCCCTGTCGCACATCTTCGAGCGCACCTGCGGGCGGTACGTCATGTTCTACGCCGGGGTCTCCATCTACTACGCGGAGAACCTCCAGACCATCCCCCGGGACCTGCTGGAGGTGCGTCCGCACGTGCTGCTGGCGGTGCCCCGGATCTATGAGAAGACCTACGCCCGGATCCACGAGCAGGTGCAGGCCGGCGGCCCCCTGCGGCACCTGGTGTTCCACTGGGCCGTGGGCACCGGGCGCCGGGTGGCGCCGTACCTTACCAAGGGCGCCGCCCCAGGTTGGACCTGCGCCTGGCCATGATGCTCTTCGACCCCCTGGTGTTCCGGAAGATCCGCGCGCGCTTCGGCGGGTGCCTGCGCGTCGCGGCCTGCGGCGGCGCCCCGGTGCACCCCCGGATCCTGGAGTTCTTCTGGGCCGCCGGGATCCCCATCTTCGAGGGCTACGGGCTCACCGAGATTTTCAGCCGCGGCGATTTTGACGGGGCGATCACCAGGCTAAAGGCCGTGCTGGCGACCGACCCGGCGCACTTTGAGGCGCAACTCGCCATCGGCATGGCTTATTACCGCAGTGGCGACTTTGCCTCTGCGATCGCCGAAGGCCACAAGGCCGAGGCGCTTCGCCCCAGGGAACAACTCGTCCATACGAATCTTTCGCTCTTTTACATGAAAAGCGGCGACCGGCAGAGGGCCGAGCATCACGGCTTGCAGGCAAAAATTGAATCGTGGCGCGCTGATGCCAAGGCCGTCCCGTCCGGCGTGAAAACCGGTGATGAACCTGATTTGCAGATGGCCAGACCCAAACCACCGCCACCGGTCAAATTTCCAAGCCAGCCGTGGAAGAAAACCGAA
>CAWFOJ010000272.1:0-14702 GCA_963816585.1 uncultured Holophagaceae bacterium
GGAACGCCTCCCCGGCCCGTTCGCCCGATCCCCCGGCGCAGACGGCCAGTTCCGCCACCAGCTGGTCCTGGTCCAGGCCCAGGACCCGGCCATCCTTCATGATGGTCCGGCCGTCCACCACCGAGAGCGCCACTTCACCGCCCCGGGCACTGTACACCAGGTTGGGGACGATGTTGCGCATGGGGTCGGTGAACACCGGCAGCATGGCCGGCCGGGTGAGGTCCACGGCGATGAAGTCGGCCCGCTTGCCCACCTCCAGGGAGCCGATCAGGTCGCCCAGGCCGATGGCCCGGGCTCCTTCGATGGTGGCCATGCGCAGGGCGCGCCAGCAGGGCATCACCTCCGGGTCCCGCTGGCGCACCTTGCCCATCAGGCAGGCCAGTTTCATTTCGTTGAACATGTTGTGGTTGTTGTTCCCCGCCGCCTGGTCCGAGCCCAGGCCGCAGCGGCCGCCGGCAGCCTGGAAGGCGGGGAACGGCGGCACGATGCCGTCGATGACGGTGATGGCGCTCACGCAGGCGACCATGGAGGCTCCGCTGCGGGCCACCACCGCCGCCTCCTGGTCGTCGGCGTCGGTGAGGTGGACGGCGATCAGGCTCTCGTCCAGATAGCCGATCCCCTGCAGCCAGGCGATGGGCCGCTGGCCGTAGCGCCCCAGGGTCTGGTGGGTCTCCCGGTCCCCCTGCTGGACGTGCATGTGGATCAGGGTGTTGCGTTCCCTGGCCAGGCGCCGCGCCTCCAGCAGGAGTTCCCGCCCCGCGAAGTCGGCGGCCTGGGGCCCGAACAGGACCCGGATGCGCCCGTCGGCCTTGCCGTGCCAGCGGTCGAACAACTCCAGGTTGCGCTGCAGGCAGGTCCGGCCCAGGTCCGGGTTGAAGACGTACAGTTCGCCCGGGCCGTAGGCGCGGCGCTCCACCTCCCGGATGATCTGGGTGACGTTGCCCCGGACGCCGAGCCGGGCGAATTCGGCGCACGTGCCGTCCAGGTCGCCGCCCCACTCGCCCAGGGTGGTGGTCCCGGCCTGGATGGTCTCCATCATCGCCAGGCGGGTGCCCAGTTCGTGATCCTTCTTGCTGGCGACGGATTCGAAGGGGTGGATGCCCTCCATCATCCAGTTCCGCACGTCCTGGGCCAGCCCGCGCATGATGCAGAGGCCCAGGTGCATGTGGGCGTCGATGAGCCCCGGGAGGACGGCGTGGTGGTCCAGCGCCAGGGTCTCCTCGGCCTGGTAGCGGTCGTCCACGGCGGCAGCCTCGGCCAGGTCCACGATGCGGCCCCGATCCACCACCAGGGCCGCCCCGCCCCGGTAGCCGACCCCCTCTCCGGCCATGGTGAAAACGTGGGGAGCTTTGACGATCGTGTCGACTTTCATGGGACCTCCGTCCGCGGTGGGCGTGCCCTGCCCGCCATCCCGCCTGCCCTGCCGTGGGATTGATACCAGTGATGGTAACCGGGGTTAGAGGGTGAAGGTGAGGTCCTCCACCAGCAGCCCCGGCAGCAGCGCGCCCCCGAGGGCCCTTTGGTCGTAGGTGCCCGTTTCCGGCACGACGGAGCGCTGCCGGGTCAGGGCGGCCAGCTTGTCCCCGAACAGGTGGTAGAGGCTCTCGTCGAAGCGCAGGTCATGGATGGGCGCCGCCAGTTCGCCCTGCTCCACCCAGAAGCAGGCGAACCGGGTCATGCCGGTGATGCGCCCGGAATCCCGGTCGCTCCAGTTGAGGTAGTGCAGGTTGGCCAGGAACAGCCCGGTGCCCAGGGCCTTCAGGACATCCTCCTGGTCCAGGTCGCCGGCGCCCACCACCGGGGAGCGCAGTTCCTCCCCCTCCGGGGCGGCGTTGGACGGCACCCCGTACTTCCGGGCGGAACGGGCCGAGACCAGGGTCTTCACCAGGGCGCCGCTCCGGATGAGGGGCAGCCGCTCCGGCGCCGTCTCGCCCAGGGCGTTGAACCGGGGCTCCAGGCCCAGGGTGAAGTCCTGGGCCAAATGGAAGCGCGGGGACAAGGCCCGGCGCCCTTCCCGCAGGGCCAGGAAGGCGCTCTCCCCCTCCCGCAGGCCCCGCTCGCCCAGACCGTTCCAGGAGAACATGGGCATCACTTCGTTGAGGGCGTCCGGGGCCAGGAACGCCCGGTAGCGCCCGGGAGCCAGGGTCTTCCCGGGCCGGGCCAGGGCCTCCAGGCGGGGCACGGCGGCCGCCAGTCCCGCGGCGTAGGCCTCCGGGTCCCAGACGCGCCCGGCGCAGGAGGACTTGACCGCCTTGCCGCCGGGAAGCCAGGCGGAATAGTCCAGTACCGAAGGTCTCGGCGGCGAACCAGGACCCGGGCGCCGGCGCTGTTGGCCGCTCCGCGGCACACGGGCCCCTGGGCGTGCAGGCCCACGAACTCCGCCCCGGCCCCGGCCAGGACCGCCGCCGGTCCCAGCACCAGGTCCGGCAGGCTCTCCGGACCCGGCAGTTCGCCCGGGAAGATGCTCCGGGACGCGTCCTGGGCGGTGGGCAGCGCCTGGTACGGGTCCGGGGGCAGCAGGGCCGCCTCCCGGCGGGCGGCTGCAAGGGCCTGGGCCGCGGCCGCCCGGTCCCGTCCAGGGTCGCCGGTGGTCTCGAACGCCGAATCCAGGGTGCGGCCGTCCCGGTGGTAGCGGAACCGCACCCGCCCCTGGCGCACCTGCCCGGCCTGGCGCACCCGGCCGCAGTTGAAGCGCATGAACTCGCTCACCTCGCCGGCGAAGTCCACGCTCATGGCCTCGCCGCCGCGGAGCTGGCCCAGCATGTAGTCGCAGACCCGGTCGAACCGGGCCTCCAGTTCGGCCATGACCTTCACGCTTCACCTCCGAAGATCTCCACGTCCCGGAAGGCGCAGGCCGGGCTGGCGTGGCCCACGGTGATCACCTGGTTGGGCTCGCCCTTGCCGCAGTTGGGGGTGCCGAACGCCCGGAAGGTGGACGGGTCCCCCACCTTGAACAGGTTGCGCCAGAACGTGGCGGAAATGCCCCGGTAGTTGGGATTGCGCACCGTGCGGGCGAGCCGCCCGTCCTCGATGAGCCGGCCGTACTCGCACCCGAACTGGAACTTGTTGCGGAAGTCGTCGATGGACCAGGACCGGTTGCTCTCCATGTACACGCCCCTGCCGATGGCGGCGACCATGTCCTCCAGGCGGTCCCGCCCGGGCTCCAGGTTCAGGTTGGCCATGCGGTCGATGGGCGGGCGGAACCAGTCCTGGGCCCGCTGGCAGGCCACTCCGGCCCGCCCGGCCCGGCGCTGGCTCTCCAGGGAGCCCAGGGCCCGCACTAGGACGCCGTCCCGGATCAGGTGCTCCCGGGCGGCGGGATGGCCCGTGTCGTCGGCGGCGTAGGCCGCCGCCTCTCCGCTCAGGGTGGGATCGAAGGTGATGTTCATGAGTTCCGAGCCGTAGCGCAGGGTGCCGATGTCCTCCAGGCGCACGAAGGAGGAGCCGGCGTAGTTCCGCTCGTCGCCCAGGATGCGGTCCAGTTCCAGGGGGTGCCCCACCGACTCGTGGATCTGCAGCATCATCTGGTCCGGCGCCAGCACCAGGTCCCCCACCAGGTCCGGGCACTGGGGCGCGTCCAGCAGTTCCAGGGCCTGCTCCGCCAGGGTCCGGGCCTCCGCCTCCCCGCCTTCCAGGTCCAGAAGCTCCCAGCCCCCCTGGTGGGTGCGGGCCAGGGGCCCGTTGGCGGAACGGAGCTGGGTGACGGCCCCGTTCCGGGCGATGGCCTGGACGCCCCGGCCCACCAGGTGCAGGCGCTGCTCCACCCGGGCCCCGGAGGTGGAGACGTACTCGTGCTCCAGGTCCCGGGCGTGGATCTGGGCGCAGGCCTGGACGATCCGGGGGGACACGGCCATGGCCCGGGTGAGGTCGATGGCGTGGCCCATGAGCAGGTCCGCGCCGAACCGGGAATCCAGGCGCCGCGGGGTTTCGAAGCGCGCCACCGTGGCCGGGCGCACATCCGGGCCGAACCGGAACACCCCCCGCTTGGCCGCCGCCCGGGCCCAGGCCAAGGCGCTGCGGGCCGCCTCCCTCAGGGCGCCGGGTTCCAGGGAGGCCAGGGCGGCGTAGGCGAACTGCCCATGGACAAGGACCTCGATCATGCACCCTTCATCGACGTAGTCGAAGGCGGACTCGAAGGCCCCATCCTTGGCCTCGTAGCCCCGCCCGGCCGTGCGCACCCGGCGCAGGCCGCCCCACTCGGTCCCTTCCGGTAGGACCGCATCCAGCAGCTGCCGCAGATCCTGGGCCATCGCGCCTCCATGTGCCACGAGCTTTCCATTATCTTTAGGAACGGCAATTTGGGTAGCAATAAATATTTTATTTAAATGAGAACCTTTTCAACCAACCGCCATGAGCACCCGGTCGTGGCCGGCCCAGTCGCGGTGCACCCGCACCCGCGTCCAGCCGAAGGCCCGGGCCCGGGCGCTCAGCTCCGCGCCCTGGCCGGCGCCGATCTCCAGCACGCAGCCCGGGGCGGACCGGCGCCGGGCCTGGCGCAGCAGCTCGGTGGCCACCGCCAGGCCCCGGTCCGGGGCGAACAGGGCCCCTTCGGGCTCGAAGGCCACTTCCCGCTGGAGTCCCGGCCGGTCCGCCGGATCCACGTACGGCGGGTTGGACACCACCAGCCCGGCGGGATCCGGCACCGGTTCCAGAAGGTCGCCTTGGATGAAGCGCAGGCGCGCGCCCAGGGCCGCGGCGTTGGCCTGGGCCACCGCCAGGGCCCCGGCGCTGAGGTCCGTGGCCACCACGTCCCAATCGGTCTCCAGGGCCAGGCAGATGCCCAGGATCCCGGTCCCGGTGCCGATATCGCAGGCGTGCAGGACCTTCAGCCGGCGCCCAAGCTCCAGCGCCGCCTCCAGGACCAGCTCGGTTTCCGGGCGGGGGATCAGGGTGTCCCGGGTCACCCGGAACCGGCGGCCCCGGAACGGGGCCCAGCCGAGGAGGTAGGACCAGGGCTCCCCCTGGCGCCGGCGGTCCAGCCAGGCTTCCACCCGCCGGCAGTCTTCCGGGGGCACCGGCTCGTCCCCGTGGGCGGCCACCCAGGCCCGGCTGCGTCCCAGGCCCTCCTCCAGCCAGCGGCCGGCTTCGGCCCAGGCTTCCGCCGGATCCAGGAACCGGGCGAGGGCCTCGGCGAGGCTGCGGGCGAAGGGCTGGTACGTGACGGCCATGGGAACGAGTCTAACCACGCAAGCCATCTCCATATTAAGATCCCTGTGAACCTGTCCGTTCACCAGAGCCTCGAGGCGACCATGCGATGGGAAGGGCATACCACACTGATCCTGGTTCTCGGCCTTGGGCTGGGGACCCTCGCGTGCCACCGGGACACTGGGCCACAGCCGGCGGCCGGGGCCCCGGCGCCCAGCGCCGCCGCCCCGGCCCCCGCCCAGGGCGCGGGCGCGGCCCAGGCCCCCACGGGGATCCTCTACGGCACCGATCCGGCGGTGTACAGCAAGGGGGTGGCCATCGCTCCCAACATTCCCTACGTTTCCGGCGGGCTTCCCACGTCCTTCCGGGTGCGTCCGCCCCTGCCCGAAGGGCTGTCCCTGGACGTGACCACCGGCGCCATCACCGGCACCCCCGCCGCCGTCAGTCCCGCCAAGGTCTACCAGATCACCGCCATCAACCCCGCCGGCGCCACCACCCGCGACTTCTCCATCACCGTCAACGACCAGCCCCCGACCCAGGGCCCGGTGGTCACCCTCGCCCCGTTCCTCAGCGCCGGCGATGCCCAGACCGCCAGCACCCAGGACCAGGGGCCGGGCACCACCTACACCTGGGCCCTCACCGGGGCCGCCATCGGGTCCGGGCAGGGCACGCCCGCCATCCGTTTCACCGCCGACGCTCCGGGTCCCCTCACCGCCGAGGTGAAAGTCAGCACCACCGGCGGCACCGTCTCCGGCAAGGCCGAAGCCACGGTGGTGCCCCTGCCCGATGCCAGCATGACCTTCTCCACCACGGCCAAGGTCGGAGGACCTTCCATCCGGGCCACCGTGCCCACCCAGGCCGGCATGACCTACACCTGGGCCGTCATCCCGGGCACCGCCACCGCCACCATCACCTCGGGCCAGGGCACCAGCACCGTCGAGGCCACCGCCGGCAGCACCCCCGGCACCTTCCAGCTGGAAGTGCAGGTGCGCAGCCAGGCCGGCAAGGTCGCCTCCGCCCGGGGGACCGTCACGTCCCAGTGAAGCTTGAATCATTAAATCAACCGGGAATTTCCATAGGCCCGCAAGCGGCTATGGATTTCCTGGTCATCCCTGGTAAGATTCCGGCGCTTCGCCCGTTCGCCGAAGCAGGGAGGCAGCCATGGCCGCAAAAAAGATCCTGATGCTCGTGGGGGATTTCGTGGAGGACTACGAGGTGATGGTCCCCTTCCAGATGCTGCTCATGGTCGGGCACACGGTGCACGCGGTGTGCCCGGACAAGAAGCAGGGCGAGTTCGTGCGCACCGCCATCCACGATTTCGAAGGCGACCAGACCTACTCGGAGAAGCCCGGCCACCGCTTCACCCTGAACGCCTCGTTCGCCGACGTGAAGGCGGAGCAGTATGACGCCCTGGTCATTCCCGGCGGGCGCGCGCCCGAGTACCTGCGCCTGAACCCCAAGGTGCTGGAACTGGTGCGGACCATGGCCAAGGCGGGCAAGCCCATCGCCGCCATCTGCCACGGCCCCCAGGTGCTGGCCGCGGCCGGGGTGCTGGCCGGCCGCGTCTGTGCGGCCTACCCGGCGGTGGGCCCGGAAGTGACCGAGGCGGGCGGCGAGTACAAGGGCATCCCGGTGGACCAGGCCCACGTGGAAGGCAACCTGGTCACCGCGCCCGCCTGGCCCGCCCACCCGGACTGGATCGCCAAGTTCCTGAAGGTGCTCGGTACCCGCATCGAGCTCTGATCAGGGCTCGGCGGCGGTCCGGAAATGGTCCCGGACGTGCTGCAGGAACACCTTCTCGGCGAATCCCACATGCCGTTCCGGATTCCACACCACGTAAGTGGAGATCCGGATCGGCTCGCCTTCCCAGGGCAGGGCCACCAGGGCGCCGGAACCCAGTTCCGCCTCCACGGCGATCCTGGGCAGGGGCGCGATGCCCAAGCCCTCGGCCACGCAGTGCTTGATGGTCTCAACCCCCTGGAACTCCACGAGGCCCGGGTGGTACTGGATCCGCACCCGCGGGTAGCTGGCCTTGAACGTCTTCAGCAGCGGCGGCAGCAGGTAGGTGCAGATGGATTCCGGGGCGGCGAAACGCAGGGTGCCGCTCTGGGTCTCGTCGTTGAGGGACACCCTGGCCTCCCGGGTCAGGGCCAGGATGCGCTCCGCGTAGACCAGGTACCGCTCCCCGGGGCCGGTGAGCTCCAGACGGTTGCCGACCCGGTTGAACAGGGCCATGCCCAGCTCCTCCTCCAGGCTCTTCATCTGGGCCGTGACGCTGGACTGGGCGCAGCCCAGGGTCAGGGCGGCGTGGGTGAAGATGTGGCAACCGAGCGGAACTGGACCTTCGATGCTGCGGCCGGAGGGTCCCCTGCGCCGGTTGCCTTGACTGCGGCCATTTTTCAAGAGGGAGAAGGCCTTGCCTGGGCAGTGGAACCAAAACTACGCCACCTTGAACGGGAGCCTGCTCCTGACCGCCCTGGTGGTGTTCCGGACCGCGCCCATCGTCGCCAAGCCCACCGCCTGCGCCGCGGCGGGGCTGGTCGGCCGGGAGACCGACATCTTCCGCAAGACCCTGAAGTACCTCCATGATCATGCCGGCGCTGGTGGTCGTGGTGGTGCTGCTGCAGGCTTTCGTGGTGCCCTGGTGCCTCCCCTTCGCCCCGGCGGCCGGTTAGGCGTTAAACTGGTACCTGGGCCAGCATCCGCAACCGTTGCAAAACAATGCTGTTCCACCCAATGGAGGACTAGGATTATGACGACCTGCGCACCCGGCATGCTCAAGGGCCTCATCGATTCCACGCCGGACGTGGCCGTCCTGGTCAGGCTGGCGGAGTTCTACGCCAAGCGGACCCTGCCGGCCACCGGGGTGGACAGCCAGGTGGTGTACGAGTGCCCGCGCACCCAGCTGATGGTCCGCACCGCCGTGAAGGGCACTGCCATCGGCACCCATTTCCACACGGTCGCCGACGAGATCGTGGTGGTGGTGGGCGGCAAGGGGGAGATCCTGGTCAACGGCGAATGGAAGCCGGTGCAGGCCGGCGACGTCCACGTGTGCCCCCGCGGCATCGTCCACGACACCCGGGCCCTGGAGGAGGACCTGCAGTACCTGTCCGTGTTCACCCCGCACCTGCCCCCGGGCACCGACATCAATTGGCTCAAATAACCCTCAAAGGAGAACCGTGATGACCGCATTGCTTCCCGACGTCGATCCCGATGGCTTGATGGAATTCTCCGTGGTCTACACCGATCGCGCCCTGAACCACATGTCCAAGACGTTCCAGGAAGTGATGAACGAGATCAACCGCATCCTCCGGAAGGTCTACAACGCCCAGGCGGCGGTGATCGTGCCCGGCAGCGGCACCTTCGGCATGGAGGCCGTGGCCCGCCAGTTCTGCCACCGGCAAGAAGGCGCTGGTGATCCGCGACGGGTTCTTCAGCTTCCGCTGGACCCAGATCTTCGACATGGGCAAGATCCCGGCCGCGCACGTGGTGCTCAAGGCCCGCCGCACCGGCACCGAGGACAAGCAGTCCCCCTGGGTGCCCGACGCCCATCGACGAGGTGGTGGCCGCCATCGCCGCCGAGAAGCCGGACGTGGTCATCGCCCCGCACGTGGAGACCGCCGCCGGGATCATCCTGCCGGACGAGTACCTCAAGGAGGTCGCCCAGGCTACCCACGAGGCCGGCGGCCTGTTCGTGCTGGACTGCGTCGCCTCCGGCTGCATGTGGGCGGACATGGAGGCCCTGGGCGTGGACGTGATCGTCGGCGCCCCCCAGAAGGGCTGGAGCGGCTCCCCCTGCTGCGCCATGGTCATGCTCTCAGAGAAGGCCAAGGGGGCGATGGAAGCCTCCACCAGCACGAGCTTCGCCTGCGACCTGAAGAAGTGGTCCTCGATCATGGACGCCTACCTGAAGGGCGGCCACGCCTACCACGCCACCCCGCCCACCGACGCCCTGGCCAAGGTGTGCGCGGTGATGAAGGAAGCCGAGGCCTACGGGTTCGAGAAGCTGAGGGCCGAGCAGGCCGAACTGGGCGCCAAGGTCCGCGCCCTGCTGGAGAGCCGCGGGGTGCGCAGCGTGGCCGCCGAGGGCTACAAGGCCCCGGGCGTGGTGGTGAGCTACACCACCGACCCCGAGATCCAGAACACCAAGAAGTTCGCCGCCGCCGGCTTCCAGATCGCCTCGGGCGTGCCGCTCCAGTGCGACGAGCCGGCGGACTTCATGACCTTCCGCCTGGGCCTGTTCGGCCTGGACAAGCTGCACAATGTGGACCGCACCGTGGGGTACCTCAGGAACGCCCTGGACCAGGTGGGTATCCGCTAAGTGCAGGTGCCAGATAGGTCCCTGCATTTCGTCCTGGTTCGCCCTGCCGGGTCGCTGGTCGCGACCCGGCAGGGCGGTCAGCTTCGCCGGAGGAGGAGCGCCGGCCACTGCCGCCTCCGCTGCCGTGCTTTTGGCCGCCGGTGGCCGCCCAGGGGTTGACGGCGAGGGAAAAAGCCGGATCCTTCTCCTGAAATCGACGCCCATTGGCCAGCCAGGCGGCCGTTTCCGTACCGGTCTTCCTCCGGACGGGACCGGTCCCCGGCCCGAACCGGAACGGGAGGCCCCATGGCTCTGCGCACGCTCTCCGTCATCATGGCCGGCGGCATGGGGGAGCGGCTGCGGCCCCTGACGGAGATGCGGACCAAGCCCGCGGTGCCGTTCGGGGCCATCTACCGGATCGTCGATTTCACCCTCAGCAACTGCATCAATTCGGACATGCGCCAGGTCCTGGTGCTGACCCAGTACAAGTCCCATTCCCTGAGCCGGCACTTGAGCCTGGGCTTCAGTTTCCTGTCCCGCCGCCTGGACGAGTACATCGAGGAGGTGCCGGCCCAGATGCAGCTGGGCACCTCCTGGTACAAGGGCACCGCCGACGCCATCCGCCAGAACCTGCACTTCATCGACGGCATCGCCGCCGACCAGGTGCTCATCCTGGCCGGGGACCACATCTACAAGATGGACTACCGCCTGCTGAGCCAGTTCCACCAGGAACGGGAGGCCAAGCTCACCGTGTCGGTCATCCGGGTGCCTGCGGCCCAGGCGGCGGGGCAGTTCGGCGTCCTGGAAGTGGACGGCACCGGGCGCATCGTCGGATTCGAGGAGAAGCCCGAGCGGCCCACGTGCCTGCCCGGCACCAGCGACTGCCTGGCCTCCATGGGCATCTACATGTTCGATAACCGGGCCCTGCACCAATGGCTGGACAACGACCTGCTGGATTTCGGCAGGGACGTGATCCCGGCCATGGTGAACGCGGGCGAACCGGTCTACGCCTTCGACTTCTCCACCCTGAACAAGATCGAGGACTACGTGGTGGTGTCCCGGGGCGACCAGCGCACCAAGACCCTGCGCCTCATCGAAAACGTGGGCTACTGGCGCGACGTGGGCACCCTGGATACCTTCTGGCAGGCCAACCTGGACCTGGTGGCGGCCAAGCCGCCCTTCTCCCTGTACGGGGAACGCTGGCCCATCTTCCGCACGCCAACCTTCTCCCCCCCGGCCAAGTTCGTGCACGAGGAGGAGAGGCGCACCGGCATGGCGGTGCGCTCCATCGTCGCCGAAGGGGTGATCATTTCCGGCGGCATGGTGCGCCAGAGCGTGGTGGGGGCCGGCACCTTCGTGCAGAGCTACGCCCTGGTGGAGGCCTCGGTGATCTTCGGAGGCACCTTGCACCGGGACCACGTGCTGGAGACCTCCATCGGCCGCCACTGCCGCATCCGCAACGCCATCCTGGACCGGCACGTGAACCTGAGGGAAGGCACGACCATCGGCTATGACCGGGAGGAGGACGAGCGCCGGGGCCTCAAGACCGCCTCCATTCCGGGGACGGGGGACTACGTGGTGGCGGTGGCGCGGGATACGGTGCTCTGAACGGGAGCGTCCGCCGGCCGGCGCGCTTCAGACAGCGGTGGCGGCGCGTTGCAGGGATTCGACGCCGGGGCCGGGGTGCCGGCCGGGCCCGGGGGCTGCAGGCTGGCAGGAGGGCACCAGCTGCTGGAACCATTCCAGGATCTCCCGGTGCCGCCGGCGATCCTGGCGGAGCGGAGGTGCCTGTCCAGCAGACATCCTGGGTTCCGCCGGTCAGATCTCCGCGTAGGGGTCGGACAGGGGCGGCAGGTCCTCCCAGGCCTCGGACTCCTTGGGCGCCTCGTCCAGGAGGGCCGCAAGGCATCCTGCCAGGACCAGGCTGATCCCGTTCAGGCAAAGCACGTCCCAGAGCGGCCGGACAGGTAGATCGGTCATGGGGGCCTCCTGAAGAGCGTGCACCCATTCCGAGCAAATTTTATACCAACCCCTTCCCTTGCCTTCCGGAGCTTATCCAGGTTCGTTCCTGACCCAGGGTCACTCTTCTTTTTCCGGTTTCGTCAGCCGGGCCTGGATGGATCTTGCAACACACGTTGCAGAATGACTCGCCCCTCCCCCTTCCGTTGGCGGCCCACTGGTTGAGGGCCAAGCCGGCCAGGACCAGGGTGGCCGCGGCGGCCTTCCAGGCGGCGAGAGGCTCCCCCAGCTCCCATGAAGGCAAGGGCCGAGCCGGATCCCGGTGAACAGCAGCCCGAACTGCAGCACGAACATGGTCAGGGTGTACTGGGCCAGGTGCCGGAACGGAAGGCGCGGCCGGGGCACCACCAGCACCAGGGGCAAAGCGGCGCAGGCGAACCGGAGCGCAGCAAGGAGCATGGGCGGCACGTCCCGCACGCCCTGGCCGATGGCCACGTAGTTGAGCCCCCACGCCATCGCCGTGCCGAGCGCCAGCAGAAGGTGAGGCACGGTCATTGGACATCCGCGGGAAGAGGGGAGGAAGGTTCAGTTCCATTCCAGTATGGTCATATTCATCGAAACCGCGGCGTCCGTCCCAGGCCCAAGCACCCCTGGCAATCTCCGCAAGGGGTGCTTGATAACGCGGGCCCGCCGCGGCCAGGGTTGTGCGTCTGCCGACTATTTCCTTGTCCAATTCATACGGAGTACCCATATTGAAGACATCTGATCAGCCGGAGCCCGGCATGAAAATCCTGATCGTCGAGGACGAGCCCAAGACCGCCGCGTACCTCAACCGCGGCCTGAGCGAGAACGGCTTCACGGTGCAGGTGGCCGGCAACGGCGAGGCCGGGCTCGCCGCGGCCCGCACGGGCCTGTTCGACCTGGTGCTCCTGGACGTGATGCTGCCGGTGCGTTCCGGATGGTCGGTGGTGGAGGCCCTGCGCAAGGAGGGGATCCTCACCCCGGTGCTGTTCCTCACCGCCCGGGACACGGTGCCCGACCGGGTGAAGGGCCTGGAACTGGGCGCGGACGACTACCTGGTCAAGCCGTTCGCGTTTTCCGAACTGTTGGCCCGGGTCCGCGGGCTGCTGCGGCGCAACGCCAAGCGGTCCCAGGAGCCCCCCGGGGCCGGCGACCTGGAACTGGACCTGGAGCGCAGCGACGCCCGCCGCGCCGGCCGCAGCCTGGGGCTCACCCGCCAGGAATTCCTGCTGCTGTCCCTGTTCGTGCGGCGCCAGGGCGAGGTGCTGCCCCGCTCCCTGATCGCCGAGCAGGTGTGGGGAATGAACTTCGACAGCGACACCAACGTGGTGGACGTCGCGGTCCGGCGCCTGCGCCGGAAAGTGGATGACCCGTTCCCGGACAAGCTGATCCACACCGAACGCGGCCTGGGATATGTCTTCCGCGCGAGCTAGGCGCCCCGCGAGCCTGGGGCTGCGCCTGGCCCTCACCTTCATGGGCGGCAGCCTGGCCGTGGTGGTGGTGACCTCCGGCATCCAGAGCTGGACCTACCAGCACGAAGTGCATTCCTTGAACCAGGCACGGCTGCGGGACCAGGTGCTGGAGGTGAGCCGGATCCTCACCCAGCGGCCCTGGGACAGCCTGACCCTCAGCGAGGCGCTGGTGGGGGAAGGCCCCACTGGCGTCCCGCCCCAGGTCTGGATGCGGGTTTCCGACGACCAGGGGCTGCTGGGGGAGACCCCCGGCATGGAACAGCTCATTCCCCGGGCCTGGTTCGATGGGCGCGGGACCATGGTGAAGGGCGGGCGCACGTTCGTGCTGGTCGAGTACACCGACGGCAAGCACCGGATCCAGGGCGCCATGGACACCTCCGAGGACGAGCGCATCCTGGCCGGCTACCTGAGCCAGATGCTGGTGAGCATCGCCGGGGCGGTGGTGATCGCCGCCCTGGTGGGATGGTGGGCGGCCTACCGGGGCCTGGCCCCGGTGCGGGACATCGCCGCGGCCGCCCGGCGCATCACCGCCTATCCCCTGCGGGAGCGCCTGGAGGCCGGGCACGTGCCCCGGGAGCTCCAGGACCTGGTCCAGGCCCTGAACGCCATGCTGGACCGCATCGATCATGCCTTCCAGCGCCTCACCCACTTCTCCACCGACCTGGCCCACGAGTTCCGCACGCCCATCGCCATCCTCATGGGCGAAGCGGAGACGGTCCTGGCCCGCGAGCGCTCCGCCGAGGACTACCGGCGGGCCCTGGAGTCCAGCCTGGAGGAGCTGGGGCGCCTGTCGCGCCTCACCTCCCGGATGCTGTTCCTGGCCCGCACCGAGAACCCCCAGTCGGCCGTCCCGAGGATGCCCGTGCCCATGGAAGACCTGGTGCGGGCCGTCCTGGCCTTCTTCGAGGCGGCCGCCGAGGAGAAAGGCGTGGCCCTCGCCGCCGAGGTCCGGGGCACCCTCCTTGGCGACCCGGACATGCTGCGCCAGGCCCTGGGCAACCTCATCTCCAACGCCCTGGAAGCGACCCCGCCGGGGGGGAGCGTCCAGGTGCGGGGCGAGCCCCGGGGCTGGCGCTGGATCCTGACCGTGACCGACACGGGCCGCGGCATTCCGGCCGGGGACCTGCCCCGCGTGCTGGACCGTTTCTACCGGTCCGGGCGCTCCGGCGCCGGCGGCACGTCCGGCACCGGGCTCGGCCTGGCCATCGTCCAGTCCATCATGCAACTCTACGGCGGCCAGCTGGAGATCCAGAGCGAGGCGGGGATCTCCCTGGTCGAGGACAATCCCGATACGCTGCGATACCTGGGCCTGGTGCTCAAGAAGCAGGGTCATCGGGTGTCGGCCGCCGCAAATCTGGCGGCCGCCCGCGACGGTCTGGCCGCCACTCAAATCGACCTTCTGGATAGCGACATCAAGCTCCCCGATGGCACGGGACTGGACTTGATGCGCGACCTCGGTCCACGCGGCGTTCCGGGCATCGCCCTCTCTGGTTATGGCTCGGACGAAGACGTCAAGAACAGCCGCATGCCCGGATTCGCGCACCACCTAGTCAAGCCGGTCCTTGCCGACGTCATTGACGATGCGATTTGCAAGTTCGCAAAGATCGAGCGCGCGCCATCGGCTGCCTCCGGCTCAGATGACTCCACGCAAATTCCGGGCAGTATCCTCCGCGATCGCTCCGAAATTCCGCCTCATATCACCCAGGCGACGAGATAGGCGTCATTTCGCCTTGCCCTGGTCCCACCACCATAGCCGAGGCAATGGTTTAGCAATACCTTACTTAGTCGAGCAGGTACATAACATA
>CAWFOJ010000273.1:0-16242 GCA_963816585.1 uncultured Holophagaceae bacterium
CATTGACTTCCCTTTCCTCGCTGGAGGTCATGGAGCGCGCCTGGGACGACCTGGCGCTGCAGGTGACCCGGAGCGTGGTGGAACACCTGAAGACCGGTGCCGCGCACACTTCCTGACCGGCTCCGGCGAGGCCGGGCGCGGTCCGCAAGCTGGCGGAACGCTACCTGGAGCGACGGTCACGCGGCCTTGGCCTTGACGCCCCCGGATGCCGTCACCTCCAGGGTGTCCAGCAGCTTGAACGCCTGGCTTTCGTTCACTCCGTCCACCTGCAGCCAGCGCCCCTCGCCCAGGTCCATCCAGAGCATGGAGCCCCGGGGCAGGAACCAGCCCTGCCGGCTCTTGGCGGGACCCAGCAGCCGGCGCGCCTCGGCCACCTGGGCCGGGGCGGGGCGGGGCACCGCCTCCACGGCGTGGACGCCGTTCCAGGCCAGGGTCAGGCGCCCCTCCGCCAGGCTCCAACGGGCCCCGGGAAGGCGCAGCTGCACCCCGTCGCTGGCGGCCAGGGTGTCGCCCTGGGGGCGCACGTCCGCGGGCCAGGGACCGTCCGGCACCCAGGCGCCCTCCAGGTAGTCCGTGCCGGGCGCGCCGACGCCCACGCTGCCCAGGTCCGCCAGGTCCGAGGTGCCCAATTTCAGGCGGTACGCGGATGCGGGCGCCTGGTCGAAGGTGGGGTCCAGGGGGATCCAGCGCCCGCCGATCCGCGCTTCCACCCAGAAGTGCACCGCCAAAGTCTCCCCCAGGCCGATCCAGCCGGTGGCGGCCCGGGCCGGGACCCCCAGCCGGCGCAGCAGGGCCACCGCCAGGATGCCGTGCTGGGAGCAGGCCCCCACCGGGTTGCGCGCCACCTCCTGGGCGGAGGCGAAGCCCACCGAATAGTTCTTGTCCCGGATCCATTCGTAGACGAACTGGGTGACCCGCTGGGCCAGGTCCCACCGGGTGGCGTCCGCGGGGGCGTTGAGGCGCTTGATCAGCCCCGCGAACACCGGATCGTTGTATTGCACCAGAGGGGTGGCGGCCAGGTATGGGGCGTCCTCGGGCGAGGGCCGGCCCCGCACCGGGAGCTGGGCCGCCTCGGCGGGAGTGGGAGGCTGGGCCCGGGAGAGCAGGAAGCGTCCGCCTCCCAGGCGCCGCTGCTGGGGATCCTCCGCCAGGCCGGGATCGGTCCGGCCGGTCCAGCGCACCCGCACTTCCGGCAGCCAGAGCAGGAACGGGTGGGGTGGCAAGGCCTTGACGGTGCGCTCGAACAGCCCGGCGGCGGGCGGCCTGGCCCCGGGCGGGGGCAGCTCGATCCGCTGGGAGAGCACTGGGACTCCGGCCATGGTGCCCATGTGCTTCACCTCCCCCTGGGTGGGGGAGATCCACAGGTCCACGTCCTCCACCATGCTGCCTTCCGCGGAGCGGCCCCGGAACCGCACCGCGTCGGGAAACCCCGGCAGGGGCGCCGGGCCCACCGGCTGCAGGTCCATCCTGGACCACTGCTGGGTGGGGAAGGCGAAGAAGGTGGCCTGCATCGGGCTCAAGGCGCGGGCGGCGGCCTTGAGCCGGTCGTCCAGGTCCCCGGGCCACATCAGGGCGCCCGAAGGCACGTCCAGGGTCCGGGGCGCGCCATCCTTGAAGGCGAGCCTGAGCTTGCCGGGCTCCCTGGGCGACCAGTCCCCCTCCCCCTGCTGGGGCTCCTGGGACATGGTCACGGTCCAGTCGAAGTGCATGGAGCCGTCCGGGCGCTTCAGGGCCTCCTGGCGCACTTCGAACTGGATGGTCGCGCCCATGCGTTCCAGCCGGGTGGTTTCCACGCTCTCCATGCGCACGCCCCGGGCGTCCGCGGTCTGGCGTTCGGTGGCCTCGCCGGCCTCCTGATCCGCCAGCCAGACCCTTTTCACCTGCACGTCCTGCGCCTGGCCCCGCATGGACAGCAGCAGCATCAGGGGCAGAAAGACACGGATGGCAAGCATGGCACGCTCCGCCGGCCATTCTATCGGGATTGCCCTGTTTCTGCCGGGCCGCCCGGCGGGATGCGGGTATCGTAACGTGGTGATCCGGAACCATACGGCCATCGTGCTCCGCCCCACGCCGTTCCAGGACGGCGGGCTGGTGGTGTCGTTCCTCACCGAGCACGGCGAGCGCCTGGTGGGCCTGGCCAAGGGCGCCAAGAAGGCCTCGGCCCGGTGGGTCTCCAACTTCGAGCCCCTGGGCCTGGTGCACCTCAGCCTGTTCGGCAAGGAGCAGGCCGAGGTGCGCCGGGTGACCCGGTGCGAACTGGTGCATTCCCCCCTGGCCCTGGGCCACCTGGAGTCCAACCTGGTGGTGGCCTGCCTGGCGGACGTGTTCGACCGGGTAGCCAAGGAGGGGGTGGAGGACCCGCGCCTGTTCCGGCTCCTCTCGGTCTGCGCCCGGGCCCTGAAGGCCCGCCCGGAGCAGGCCCTGGCGGTGCTGGCCTACGGCGAGCACTGGGTGCTGCACTGCCTGGGCCTGCTGCCCCATCCCCGGCTGTGCGGCCGCTGCGGCGGCGGGGAGGCACCCCTGGTGCTGTTCAGCGAAGAGCACGGCTGGCGCTGCGCTGCCTGCACTCCGGTGGACCCTCGGGAGGCCTTTCCCCCGGGCGTCCGGGAGCACCTGCGCCGGCTGCGCACCCTGCCGGTGGACGAGGCGCCGGACCCGGAGGCGGATCCCGCGGCCCGGGCGGTGACCCGCCTTCTGCGGGAACGCCTGCGCCGGGAGCTGGGGGCGCCCCGCAGCTACGAAATTCTGGAACGGCTGGTGGTGCGGTAGTCTGGAGCCGTGGAGGAGGGCCAGGCTTGGAGGCGGCGGAGGAGCTCGGAACCGGTGGTGTGCCCAGGGGGGCGCACTGGGTGCGGTTCCCCCGCTTCTTCGGCGACGCCATGATGATCCACGCGGCCATCGCCCTCCTGCGCGCGGCGGGCCTGCCCCTGGTGGCCTGGGGACCCGGGTGGGTGGTGGACCTGTTCGCGGGCAGCCCGGAGTACCAGGCCGCGGTGGCGGACCCGGGACGCAATTACAGCCCCTGGAAGGCCGCGGCGCTGCTGCGCCGGCACCGCCCCGCCTCGCTCATCAACTTCCCCAAGAGCCACCGGCCCATGCTGGCGGGCCTCCTGGGCGGCGTGCCCCTGCGCCTGGGCTGCGGAGACGGGGGCGCCTGGGTGTTCTACACCCATTCCGTCCCGTTCTACAAGCAGGACGGCCCGTTCGTGCAGCGCTACGCGGCGGTGGTGGCCAAGGCCTTCCCCCACCTGGAGCCGGGACCCTTCCGGCCGTTCCGGCCCAGGGCCCAGGCGCTGGAGGCGGTGGCCGCCCGCCGGGCCCAGCTGGGCCTGGGGGACTACGTGGTCCTGGCGCCGGGCGCCAACTGCGCCAACAAGCGCCTCTCGGTGGCCTCCTTCGCGGCCCTGGGCGCGCGCCTGGCAGCTTCCGGCCTGGTGCCGGTGATCCTGGGCGCGGGGGCGGAGGACCAGCAGCTGGCAGCGGCCATCCGGTCATGCCTGCCTCAGGCGGTGGACTGCACCAACCAGGGCGGCCTGGCCCTTTCCGCCGCCTGGATCGTTGGAGCCCGGGCCCTGGTGGGCATGGATTCGGGCCTGGCGCACCTGGCCGCCGGCTGCGGCGTGCCCACCCTGGCGGTGTTCGGCCCCACCCGGCCCCGCCACTCGGCCCCGTGGGGCCCGCGGGTGCGGGTGCTGCGCCGGGAGGACCTGGCTTGCCTGGAATGCATGCTCACCCAGTGCCCGGTGCCCGGCAACCCCTGCATGACCACCCTGGATGCAGGCCTGCTCTGGGGAGAACTCCAGGCGGTGATGGGCAGCGGCGCCGCGGCGGGGCAGAATTGATAGAATCATCGTCGATTCCTGGAGGTCGGTTGATGCGTGTCCTTCACGTTGCCGCGGAACTGTTTCCCCTCGTGAAGGTGGGAGGACTCGCCGACGTGATGTCGGCCCTGCCCGCGGCCCAGCGCGCCCTGGGGGCGGACGCGCGCCTGCTGCTGCCCGGGTTCCCGGCGCTGCTGCAAGGCATCCAGGGCCTGGAGCCGCTCGGCGAGCTGCCGGGCCTGCCCGAGGCCGGCCCGGTCCGCCTGCTGCTGGGGCGGAGCGCGTCCAAGGTGCCGGTATACCTGCTGGACTGCCCGTCCCTCTACGACCGGCCCGGGAGCCCGTACGAGGAGCGCGGGGACAGCCACCTGAAATTCGGGACCCTGGGCCGGGCCGCCGCCCGGGTGGCCCAGGACGGCGATCCCCGGGGCTGGCGCCCGGACGTGGTGCAGGCCCACGACTGGCAGGCCGGGCTGGCCCCGGTCCACCTGGCCCTGGCCTCCGGGCCCCGTCCCCGCACCGTCATGACCATCCACAACCTGGCCTACCAGGGCATCTACCCCCGCTCCCTGCTGGGGGCCCTGGACCTGCCGCCGTCCTGCTTCCACCTGGGCGGGGTGGAGTTCTACGGCCAGATCAACTTCCTCAAGGGAGGCCTCGCCTACGCGGACCGCATCACCACCGTGAGCCCCACCTACGCCGTGGAGATCCAGCGCCCGGACATGGGCGCGGGCCTGGACGGGCTGCTGGCCCACCGGTCCCGGGACCTGAAGGGGATCCTCAACGGCGTGGACTACCAGGTGTGGAACCCCGGCACCAGCCCGCACCTGTTCTACCACTACGACCTGCAGCACCTGTCCGCCCGCAAGATCAACAAGAACATGCTGCAGCGGGCGGCGGGCCTGGAGGAGACCCCGGGCGATCCCCTGTTCGCCGTGATCAGCCGCCTGGCGGAGCAGAAGGGACTGGACCTGGTGCTGGAGAACGTGGCCTACCTGCTCCAGCTGAACGCCCAGCTCCTGGTGCTGGGCACCGGAGACCCCAAGCTGGAGGCCGGGTTCCGGGCCGCCGCCGAGGCCCATCCCGGGCGCATCGCCACCGCTCTGGGCTTCGACGAGGGCATGGCGCACCGGATCCTGGCGGGCGCCGACGTGGTCCTGGTGCCCTCCCGCCAGGAGCCCTGCGGCCTCACCCAGCTCTATGCCCTGCGCTACGGCGCCCTGCCCCTGGTGCGCCGCACCGGGGGGCTGGCGGACACGGTGGTGGACGCCAACCCCCATTCCGTGCTGGACAGCACCGCCACGGGCTTCGTGTTCCAGGAGCCCAGTTCCTGGATCCTGGGGGAGACCATCGGGCGCGCCTGCAAGCTCTACCGCCAGGACCCGAAGGCCTGGGCCCGCATCCAGCGCCACGGCATGGGCCAGGATTTCGGATGGGAGGCCGCGGCGAGGGAGGTACCTGGACCTGTACGGCCACATCTAGCGCGGACTACTCCGGCACGATCTCCAGCACCGGCTCGCCCCAGGAATCCGGGATGGTGCCCTGCATGCGCAGCAAGCGGTACCAGCGCCGCACCGCCTGCACGAACACCACCGCCATGAGGATCATGACGATGATGGCCAGCACCGCCAGGAGGTAGTGCCGGGTGGGCAGGTAGCTGTCCACCACGTTCAGGTAGCCGGCCCAGAAGGTGATGAAGGCCATGAACAGCCCGGGCACGGCGGTGATCCAGGCGTAGCGGGCCTTGTTCATGCGCATGAGCATGGAGGTGCAGACGATCAGCCCGCAGGCGGCGAGCAGCTGGTTGCTCATGCCGAACAGGGGCCAGATGGTGCTGATGTCGCCGGTGTAGACCAGGTAGCCCCAGGCACCGGTGAAGATCGCCGAGGTGAGGATGATGCCCGGCCACCAGCCCTGCTGGCCCATCTTGGGCCAGACCTTGCCCAGCATCTCCTGCAGGAAGAAGCGCCCGACCCGGGTGCCGGTGTCCACCGCGGTGAGGATGAACACCGCCTCGAACATGATGGCGAAGTGGTACCAGTAGCCCATCAGGTTCTTGAAGACGGGGATGCCGCTGAAGATGTAGGACATGCCGACCGCCAGGGAGACCGCGCCGCCCGGGCGGCCCTGGACGTTTTCGCCCACCTGGCGCGCCAGTTCGGGCAGGTGCACGGTGGCCAGGCCCAGCTTGGCGAACACCGCCGGGGCGGCGTTGATGGCGAAGTAGTCCGCCGGCACCAGCACGCAGGCGGCCACCAGGGCCATGATCGCCACCAGGCCCTCGGTGAGCATGGCGCCGTAGCCCACGAACAGCACGTCCTTCTCCGCCGGGATCATCTTGGGGGTGGTGCCGGTGGCGATGATCGCATGGAAGCCGGACACCGCCCCGCAGGCGATGGTGATGAACAGGAACGGCATGGCCGCGCCCGGGATCACCGGGCCGCCGCCGTGGAAGAACTGGGTCACGGCCGGCATCTGGAGGGTCGGGTGGACGAAGAAGATGCCCGACCACGAGCAGTGCGATGGTGCCGATCTTCAGGTAGGTGGACAGGTAGTCCCGGGGGCAGAGGAGCAGCCACACCGGCAGCACCGAGGCCACGAAGCCGTACGCGGCATGCTGAGGGCGATGGCCCTGCGGCTCAGGGTGAACCACTTGGCCAGCCCGGGCTGGCCGCCACGTGCGGGCCGGCCAGGATGGCCAGGATCAGCAGGCCGACGCCGATGATGCTGGCGCCGCCGCACGTCCCCGTCCCGCCACACGTGCATGTACAGGCCCATGACGAGGGCGATCGGGATGGTGGCGAACACGATGAAGGTGCCCCAGGGGCTCTGGAACAGGGAGTTCACCACCGCCAGGCTCAGCCCGGCCAGGGTCAGCAGCAGGATGAACATCACCGCGTAGCCGGCGGTGCGACCGGCCACCGTGTCGATCTCCAGGGTGGCGATGGCGGCCAGGCTGTGCCCCTTGTGCCGCACCGAGGCGAACAGGACCACCATGTCGTGCACCGCCCCGCCCATCACGCAGCCGATGAGGATCCACAGCGCCCCGGGCAGGAAGCCGAACTGGGCCGCAAGCACCGGCCCGAGCAGGGGCCCGGCCGCGGCGATGGCCGCGAAGTGGTGGCCGAACACCACGAACTTGTTGGTCTTCACGTAATCGATGCCATCCGCCATGGTTTCCGACGGCACTGGCCGATCGGTCCGCAACCCCAATACTCTGCGGGCGATCCACAGGCCATAGAAACGGTACGCCAGGGCGAACACACACAGTGCCGCGAACACCAAAGTCAGGGCGTTCATGACCAACCTCCGATGATCAGCTGGAAATGATTTCGGTCTGGAGGATACCGCCAAATCGAGAGCACGTCCAATGGCCGCAGGAGGCCCAGGTGGAGCGGATCAGCGCCGCACGCGGCCGAAGCCCTCCCGGGCGGCCTCTTCATCGAACATTCCGAATCGGCCCCTGCGCTGCCCGGTGCCGGCACGTTGAAAATATGGGGCAATAGTCCATCATATCGATCGACCCAATCCCGAGGTTCCGATGAAGACCCATTCCAGAGCCGCGCGTGCGACCGCCGAATCCCCGATCCGGAAGATGTTCAACCTGGCCAGCCGGATGACCGATGTGATCAGCTTCACGGTGGGGGAGCCCGATTTCCCCACCCCCGACCACATCGTCCGGGCCGCCATCCGGGCCCTCCACGAAGGCCAGACCCACTACACCCAGAATGCGGGGATCCTGGCCCTGCGCCAGGCCATCGCCGAGGCCATGGAGCGCAGCCACGGGCTGCGTTACGACCCGGAAGGGGAGGTCATGGCCACCCTGGGCGGCATGCAGGCCCTGATGCTCCTGATGCTGGCCCTGGTGGACCCGGGCGACGAGGTCATCATCAGCGACCCCTACTGGCCCAACTACGTGGGCCAGGTCAAGGCCTGCGGCGGGGTGCCGGTGCTCGTCAAGGTGCGGGAGGAGGACGGCTTCGTGTTCGACCCCGGCCAGGTGCGCAAGGCCGTGACGCCCCGGACCAGGATCCTGCTGCTCAATTCCCCGGCCAACCCCACGGGGGGCGTGGCCGGGCGCGAGGTCCTCCGGGCCCTGGCCGAACTGGCGGTGGAGCGGGACCTGGTGGTGGTCTCGGACGAGGTCTACCGGCATTTCCTCTATGACGGCGCCGAGTTCGTCAGCATCGCCACGTTCCCCGGCATGCGGGAGCGGACCCTCGTCGTCGACAGTTTCTCCAAGACCTACGCCATGACCGGGTGGCGGGTGGGCTGGGCCGCGGGGCCCGCCGAGGTGATCCGGGACATGGTCAAGCTCCAGGAGAACGTCGCCGCCTGCGTCAACTCGGCGACCCAGTACGCCGCCATCGAAGCCCTCCGGGGCAGCCAGGAGCCGCTCCGGCGGATGGTCGCGGAGTATGCCCAGCGGCGGGCCATCCTGCTGGGCGAGATCGCCGGGATCGAAGGCCTTTCCTGCGTCCCGCCCAAGGGCGCCTTCTACGCCTTGATGAACATCAGCCGGACCGGGCTCAGTTCGGAGGCGTTCGCCACCCGGCTGATCACCGAGAAGGCGGTGGCGGTGGTGCCGGGAACCGGGTTCGGCGAGGAAGGGGAGGGGCTGGTGCGGCTCTCCTACGCCACCTCCCGGGAACGGATCCGGGAAGGTTTCGCCAGGATCAAGGCCTTCGTGGAGGGCCTTTAGTTGAACAGGGGCATCCGTGTTCCGGTCGGCGGCAGATCGTGTCGGCCAAGTTCCTTGGGGTTGCGCCGCCCCACCGGTGCTCGGCTTCGTCAGCCCGCGCTGCGCACGGTCTGACGAAGCACTCGCTATCTCGTCGGGGCCGACCGGAGATGATAGGAATCGGTGACCTCGGGGCGGACTGCGAGAATCGCTTCCGCAAACTTTACAGGTCCTGCCATGCCAGCTGGTCCAAGCAGGTTGGCCAAGCCCCGTCAGCCAGTAATGACGCTTTCAAACTGACGCGTAAATCACCGGCCCCAAAGTCCGATGCGGCACGACCACCACCGGTGGGGCGGCGCGAACCCACGGAACCCGTACGGCGGGCCTGCCGCCGGGTCGGGACCCGGACGCCCCGGCAGGACTACGCCAGGTGGTCGGCGATGGCCTGGAACACGAGGGCGCCCACCACGGAACCCCCGTCCAGGACGCCCAGGCTCCGGTCGCCGTAGTAGGCGGCCCGCCCATGGACGGCGCGCATGGCGCGGGTCGCCTCGCTGCCGGCGGCCGCGGCCTGGGCGGCCTGGGCGAAGGCGGCGGCGGGGGTCTCCCCGGACCGGGCCGCGAGTTCCGCGATGCCCGGCGCCAGCGCGTCCACGATGGTCTTTTCGCCGGCCTTGGCGCCGGTCTTCTCCATCACCAGGCGGAGCCCGGCCTCCATCGCCGCGCCCAATTCGGGCAGTTCGGCCCGGGTCTTGCCCTTGAGCGCCCGGGCCATGCCCATGAGGAAGAACGAGGTGATGGTGCCCAGCGTGGAAGGCGCGGCTTCGTTGAACACCGCCGAGCCCTTGGCCAGGATCCGGCCCAGGTCGGTTTCGGGGCAGCCGTCCAGGTAGTCCGACAGGGCCTTGTAGCCGCTGTTCATGGACAGCCCCAGGTCGCCGTCGCCGTTCTTCTGGTCCAGTTCGACCAGGTAGTCCTGGTTGAGGTTCATGACCTCGCTGATGCGCCGGAAGGCGGCTTGCAGACACGTAAGTTCGAGCATCGGACCCTTCGGCTTGGCTATTTGTTCGCGCTGGTGTAGAACGGGGTCGAGGCGGGCGCGCGCAGCAGGGCCTTCAGCTCCGCGTCCAGCTTGAGCAGGGTGACCGAGAGCCCGGCCATCTCCATGGAGGTGGCGAACTCTCCCACGTGGGGCATGAAGGAGGCCACCCCGCGTGCCGTCAGGCCCTTGTGCAGGGCCCGGTACACGATCAGGAGCTCCTCCAGGGGGGTGGCGCCCAGGCCGTTCACCATCACCGCCACCTCGTCCCCGGCCGCCAGGGGCAGTTCCTCCAGGATCTTGCCCAGGGCCAGTCCGGCGATGGCGTCGGCCGTCATCATCTTCCGCACTTCGATGCCCGGTTCGCCGTGGATGCCCATGCCGATCTCGATCTCGTCCTCGGCGATGGAGAAGGTGGGCTTGCCCACCTGGGGCACCACGCAGGGGCTGAGGGCGACCCCCAGGGAACGGGTGCGGTCCAGCGCCTTGCGCGCCACCGCGGCCACCCCGGCCAGGTCGTCCCCGCGCTGGGCGGCGGCGCCGGCGGCCTTGAAGGCGAACACCATGCCCGCCACGCCCCGGCGCTTGGCCTCGGAGCCCTTGGGCGCGGAGGCGAGGTCATCGTTGACCCGCACCGTGGCCGTCTTGATGTCGTCGAACTCGACCGTCTCGCAGGCCATGTCGAAGTTCAGGTTGTCGCCGCCGTAGTTGCCGTACAGGCACAGCACCCCGGCCCCGTGGTCGCAGGCCCGGATCATGTCGGCCATCCTCTGGGAGGACGGCGAAGCGAACACGTTGCCCACCGCGCACCCGTCCAGCATGCCTTCGCCCACGTAGCCCAGGAACACCGGGAGGTGGCCGCTGCCGCCGCCGGTGACGATGCCCACCTTGCCTTTGGCCGCGGGTGGGTTGCGCAGGACGATCCGGCGGTCGTCCCCCGGGCAGCGCAGGCGGTCGCCGTACGCCAGGAGGATCCCCTCGACCACTTCGTCCACGAAATGCTCGGCTTCGTTCATGACCTTCTTCATTGCGGCCTCCACAAGTGGATTTTGGCTGGATTATAGCTGTATAGTGGATTCTTCCGTTGGAAAACCTGGTCGCCTGAGGTTTACCTTCACCCTGGAAGGAGGAATGCGATGCGAGGACTGAGAGGCAAGCGGGTCGTGATCACCGGCGGCGCCAGCGGCATCGGCGAGGCCACAACCCGCCGTTTCGTGGAGGAGGGCGCCCAGGTCTGCGTGTTCGACCGGGACGCGCCTGCCGGCGGGAAGCTCCGCAAGGAGGTGCCGGGCCTGGCCGGCTTCGTCCCCTGCGACGTGGCCCAGTTGGAACGGATCCCGGCCGCCTTCGCCAAGGCGGTGGAGATCATGGGCGGCGTGGACGTGCTCATCAACAACGCGGGGATCAGCATCCGCCATGCCTCCTGCCTGGAGATCACGCCGGAGGAATGGAACCGGGTCGTGGGGATCAACCTCACCGGCGCCTTCTTCGTCGCCCAGGAAGCGGCCCGCTTGATGGTCAAGCAGGGCGGCGGGGTCATCATCAACATGGCCTCCACCAACGGCATGCGCGGCTTCCGCTACTACACCGACTACAACGCCACCAAGGCCGGGATCATCGAGCTCACCAAGTCCATGGCCATCGAGCTGGCGCCCAGGATCCGGGTGGTGGCGGTGGCCCCTGGCTACGTCATGACCCCCATGCAGCGGGCCGAGGTACACCGACGAGATGTTCGAGGAGCTGAACCAGAAGCTCCCCCTCCGGCGCCACGCCCAGCCCGAGGAAGTGGCCTCCCTGTTCGCCTTCCTGGCCTCGGACGAGGCGTCCTACCTCACCGGCCACGTGTACGTCATCGACGGCGGCGAGGTGGCGGGAGGGTTGGCCAGCCGGTAGCCCGGCGGTACGGGTCCCTCGCGACGGCGGAGTTATTCGGCCGGGTTCCGGACCTTCGCGCCGCCCCGCCGTTGCTCGGCTTCGCCAGACCGCGCACGGCGCGGCCTGGCGAAGCGCTCGCTGTTTCGTCGGGGCCGACCAGAGAACCCAGGCATCGATGACGTCGGGGCGGCCCGGGGGGAATCGCCTCTCCAAACTTCACAGGTCCTTTCTGCTTGCAGAACCAAGAGGACTCGCCAAGCCCCGCCGACCGGGACCCGGGAGCGGCGGTAAGCCCGGCTACGGCGTCGGCATCTGGCAGGAGGAGGCCACGGCGGCAGGGAGGTAGCAGGTGCGCACGTAGTCCATGACCATCCGGTCCGCGTTGAAGCGCCAGGCCAGGGTTCGCCATGACCGTTTTATTGCGTTCACCCAGCGCCGGGGCACCCCGTTGTGATCCTGGTCGTAGTAGAAGGGGACGATCTTCTCCTCCAGGATCCGGAACAGGGCGTCCGCGTCCCGGCGATCCTGCGCTTCGTCGGACACGTGGATTTCGCCGTTGCCGATGGCGAAGCCGTTCTCCCCGTCGTAGGCCTCGGCCCACCAGCCGTCCAGGGCGGAGATGTGCAGGCCGCCGTTCATGACCACCTTCATGCCGCTGGTGCCGCAGGCTTCCAGGGGGCGCCGGGGATTGTTGAGCCAGGCGTCCACGCCCTGGTAGAGATTGCGCCCGATGTGGATGTTGTAGTTCTCCACGAAGATGATGCGATGGGCGAAGCGGGGATCCTGGATGATCGTGCCCACCTTCTGGATGAGGGACTTGCCGGGCCCGTCCGCCGGGTGGGACCGCCCGGCGAAGATGAGGTTCACCGGGCGCCTGGGGTTGTTCACCAGCCGGTCCAGGCGGTCCAGGTCGGAGAACAGCAGGTCCGGGCGCTTGTAGGGCACGAAGCGCCGGGCGAAGCCGATGGTGAGGGCGTCCGGGTCCAGGGGCGGCGGGTCCTGCGCCGGCAGCCCGACCCGGGCGCGCATGATGGCGACCCGTTCCCGCACCAGGCGCAGCATGCGGCCCTTGAGCACCTTCTTGATCTCCCAGATCTCCGCCGAATCGATGGCCTGCACCTTGGTCCACAGGTCCGGGCGCACGATGCCCTCCTGCCAGCCCACGCCCAGGTGGGTCTGGAGCAGCACGTTCAGCTCCGAGGACAGCCAGGAGGGCACGTGCACTCCGTTGGTGATGTGGCCGATGGGCACGGCGTGCACCGGGCGGTCCGGCCACAGGCACTGCCACATCCGCCTGGCCACCGTGCCGTGCAGGGCGGAGACGCCGTTGGCCCGGCGGCAGTGCTTCAGGGCCAGGACCGTGGGCAGGAAGGGGGAGCCGTGATCGTTGGGGTCGATCCGGCCCAGGCCGAGCACGTCCTGGATGTGCAGGTGCAGCGCCTCCGCCAGCGGCCGCAGGTGCTCCTCGGCCAGGTCCGCCGGGAAGCGGTCGTGGCCCGCTTCCACGGGGGTGTGGGTGGTGAACACGGTGCCGCTGGCCGCCTCCTGGATGGCGGCCCAGGGGTCCAGGCTGTCCTGCTGCACCCGGTGCCGGGCCCATTCCAGGATGGCGAAGGCCGAATGGCCCTCGTTGAGGTGGTAGACCCCCGGGGTGATGCCCAGGGCCCGCAGGGCCCGGGAGCCGCCCACCCCCAGCAGCAGCTCCTGCTGGATGCGCATGCGCTGGTCGCCGCCGTAGAGGGCGCCGGCCAGGGCCTTGTCCTCGTCGCTGTTGGCATCGTCCCGGGTGTCCAGGAGGATCAGCCGGATCCGCCCCACCCGCGCCTCCAGCACCTTGGCCCAGACGGTGCGCCCGGGCAGCTCCACCCCGACCCGCACCTGGTCGCCGTCCGGGCCCAGGGCGGGATCCAGGGGCAGGTCGCCGGAATCGAACGGCTCGCTCACGTCGTGCTGCCAGAAGCTTGCGTCCAGCACCTGGGTGGTGTAGCCCCGGTGGTAGAGCAGGCCCACCCCCACCAGGGGCACGCCCAGGTTGGAGGCGCCCTTCAGGTGGTCGCCCGCCAGGATGCCCAGGCCGCCGGAGTAGATGGGGATGGACTCGTGGATGCCGAACTCGGCGCAGAAGTAGGCCACCGGCCTGGACAGCAGGGTGCCGGCATGGACCATGCCCCAGGTGGTGAGGGGGTTCAGGTAGTCGTGCAGCTGGCGCAGGGCCCGGTCGGTCCGGGTGAGGATGTCCACCTCCTCGGCCCGCTTCTCCAGGGTGGCCAGGCTGATGGCCTTGATGACCCGCACCGGGTTGCGGTGCACGTTGCGGTACAGCTCCATGTCCAGGTCGCGGAAGATGGCCCGGACCTCGGGCCGCCAGGTCCACCAGAGGTTGCGGGTCAGTTGCTGGAGTTTGGCTTGCAGGGTTTCCATGGGATCGTTCCTCGCCGGGGGGATGAGTTTGGCCGGTAGGTCAGGTTGCGAAAGTGACTTGGGCAGTATGCCCTGAGCCGGAACCGAGCGGGTCTTGAGGATCACCCAGCGCCCGGAGGAGCGCTGGCTTGCTACCAAGGTTAGCCTCAAGCGCCGGGCCTGTGGTCCGGATCGAAGGTCGGGCGCAGGACCAGGGCGCCCAGGGGAGGCAGGGTCAGGGCCAGGGACTGGGGGAAGCCGTGGGTGGGCACCGGCGCCGTCTCCACCGTGCCCTGGTTGCCGAAATTCTGCCCGCCGTAACGGCTGGAATCGGAGTTGAGCACTTCCCGGTAGGCGCCGGGGTGGGGCACGCCGACCCGGTAGCCGCTGTGCGGATTGGCGGTGAAGTTGAGCACCGCCACCACGAAGGAACCGTCGGCGCCCCAGCGCAGGAGGGCCAGGATGCAGTTCTTGCGGTCCTCGCAGTCGATCCATTGGAACCCGCCGGGCGCGCAGTCCTGCTGGTGCAGGGCGGGCAGCTGGCGGTAGAGGGCGTTCAGGTCGCCCACCAGGGTGCGCACCCCCCGGTGCGGCTCGTACTGGAGTAGGTTCCAGGCCAGCGCCTGGTTGTGGTCCCATTCGTGGTCCTGGGCGAACTCCCCGCCCATGAACAGCAGCTTCTTGCCGGGATGGGCGAACATGTAGGCGAACAGCAGCCGCAGGTTGGCGAACTGCTGCCATCGGTCGCCGGGCATCTTGCGCACAGCAGGGACCTCTTGCCGTGCACCACCTCGTCGTGGGACAGGGGCAGGACGAAGTTCTCGGCGACGTTGTAGACCATGCTGAAGGTGATCTCGCCCTGGTGGTACTTGCGGTGCAGCGATCGTTGCGCCCCAGGTAGCCGAGCACGTCGTGCATCCAGCCCATGTTCCACTTGAACCCGAAGCCCAGGCCGCCCGCGCTGGTGGGACGCGAGACCATGGGCCAGGCGGTGGATTCCTCGGCCACGGTCATGCACGTCCGGGTACTGGCGCGTAGACCACCTCGTTGAGCCGGCGCAGGAACGCCATCGCCTCCAGGTTCTCCCGGCCGCCGTAGCGGTTGGGGATCCACTGCCCGGCCTTGCGGCTGTAGTCCAGGTAGAGCATGGAGGCCACCGCGTCCACCCGCAGGCCGTCGGCGTGGTACTTGTCCAGCCAGAACAGGGCGTTGGAGATGAGGAAATTGCGCACCTCCTTGCGGCCGTAGTTGAAGATCAGGGTGCCCCAGTCCGGATGTGCCGGCCCTTGCGCGGGTCCGCGTGCTCGTACAGGTGGGTGCCGTCGAATTCGCCCCAGGCCGTGGGCGTCCGTGGGGAAGTGCGCCGGCACCCAGTCCAGGATCACGCCGATGCCCGGCCTGGTGCAGCGGTCCACGAAGGACCGGAAGTCGTCGGGCGTGCCGTAGCGGCTGGTGGGGGCGAAGTAGCCCAGGTGGTCTGGTAGCCCCAGGAGCCGTAGAAGGGATGCTCGCATGACGGGCAGCAGCTCGACGTGGGTGAAGCCCATCTCCGGGCGTAGGGGATCAGCTGGTCGGCCAGCTCCCGGTAGCCCAGGAAACCGCCGTCCTCGCGCCGGCGCCAGGAGCCCAGGTGCACCTCGTAGATGCTGACGGGCGCGTCGTAGCGGTTGCGTTCCCGGCGCCCGGCCATCCAGCGCTGGTCGCCCCAGGCGTGGCCGGGGGCCGGGGCCACCACCGACGCGGTGCCCGGGGCCGGCTCGCAGCGGAAGGCGAACGGGTCCGCCTTGAGTGGCAGCAGGCGCCCGTCCCGGCTCTTGAGCTCGAACTTGTACAGGTCGCCGGGGGCCAGCCCGGGGATGAACAGCTCCCAGACCCCGGTGGCACGGAACCGCCGCATGAGGTGGCGGCGGCCGTCCCAGTTGTTGAACTGGCCGACCACGCTCACCCGCCGGGCGTCGGGAGCCCACACGGCGAAAGCCACCCCGGCCACCCCGTCCTGGGCCGCCGGGTGGGCCCCCAGCTTCTCGTACAAGCGCAGGTGGGTGCCTTCGGCCATGAGGTAGGCGTCCAGTTCGCCCAGGATCGGACCGAACCGGTACGGGTCGTCCAGGTCCAGGGGTTCGCCCCAGCCGTGGACTCGGAATCGATAGGGGAAGGGCCGGTCCCGTTCCGGCAGCCGGGCCTCGAACACCCCTTCGGGATGGACCATGCGCATCACCGCGGCCGCCTGGCCGGTTTCGCCGTCCAGCAGCTCCACCCGCCCGGCGCGGGGCAGGAACGCCCGCACGGCCAAGCCCTTCCCGGGAATGGCGCGCATGCCGAAACAGGCGTCGGGGTCGCCGCAATCGCCCTTCAGGAAAGCCGGGGCATCAAACGGGAAGGGATCGGGGTCGGACATGGTTGCCATCGCCTGGTCGGGTCAAAGG
>CAWFOJ010000274.1:0-5843 GCA_963816585.1 uncultured Holophagaceae bacterium
GCGGCCAGGATCATGGTGGCGATCTTGCGCGAGAACAGGGCCGCCGAGGCGGCCGGCGCCAGCAGCATGCCGAACACCAGCAGGGTGCCGACAGTGCGGAACGCCGTCACCACGGTGAGGGCGATGAGGACCAGCATGACCGCGTGGTAGCGCCGTGGGTGGAAGCCCGCGACCGCCGCCTGCTCGGGGCTGAAGCAGAGCAGGAGGAAGGGCCGGCGGCACACCACCGCCGCCGCCGCGATCAGCAGGGTGGCGCCCAACTGGACGGCAAGCTCCGTGCCGCGGATGCCCAGGATCTCCCCGAACAGGATCCGCACCAGGTCCCCGGAGAAACTGTGGGAGCGGGAGACGATGGCCACGCCCAGGGCCAGCATGGCCACGAACAGCAGGCCGATGGCGGTGTCCGAGGACAGGTTGGAGCGGCGGGTGATGAGGCCGATGCCGAAGATCATGCCCAAAGCCCCGGCGGCCGCCCCGAGCATGCCGGGCAGGCCCAGGAGCATGGCCACGGCAACCCCGGGCAGCACGCCGTGGGCCAGGGCGTCGCCGATGAAGGCCAGGCCCCGCAGCACCACGAAGGTGCCCACCACCCCGCAGGCGATGGATACCAGGATCCCGGCCAGGAGCGCGTTGACCATGAACGCGTTGGCGGTGAAGGGGGTGATGAGCCAGTCCGCCATCATCGCAGGGCTTGGGTTATGGTGTCGGCCAGGCTGCGCTCGAAGGTGAAATAGCTCCCGTCCGGAGGCAGGCTGTGGGTGGTGAGGGAGACCGCCCGGACCTTGGCCTCTCTGGCCAGGGCGTCCACCGTGCGCTGGGGGGTGCCCAGCTCGGTGAACACCACCGAGACCTGGTTCTGCCGGATCTGCTTCTTGAGCGCCTCCAAGCCGGCCGCCGAGGTTTCCGCCTCGGTGGTCAGGCTGGGGATCATGGCGCCCACCAGCTTGAACCGGTAGCGCTGGGCGAAATAACCGAGGGACTCATGGCCGGTGACCAGCTTGCGTTTCTGGGCCGGGATAGCGTCCACCTTGGCTTTGATCTCCGTGTCCAGGGCGGCGAGGCGCCGGTCCAGATCGGCCGCCCGGGCCGAGAGGTCCACCCTGAACCGCTGCTTGAGGTCCGCCGCCAGGGCGTCCACCACCGCCTTGACGGCCATGGGGTCGGTCCACAGGTGCGGGTCCTCGGCGCCGGCCTGCTGGTCCGGGTCGTCACCGGGGATGCCCTCTCCGGCGCCCACGTGCCGGACCGTCACGTGCTCGGCGGCGGTGAACACCCTGACTCCGGCCTTGCGGGCCAGGTCCAGGGCCTTGCCCATGCCGCCTTCCAGGCCCAGGCCGTTTTCGACGATGAGGTCGGCCCGGGTGAGGGTCTCGATGTCCTTGGCCGAGGGTTCCCATTCGTGCACGTCCAGCCCGTTCGGGATGGCGGTGGTGACCGTGAAGGCGTCGCCCACCAGGTCCTGCACCGCCGCCCCGAGAATGGAGTAGGTGGCGACAATGGTCTTCTTGCCTGCGGCCGCCGGGGGGCGGCTGCGGCCACACCCGCCCAGCACGGCCACGAGACTCGCCGCGGCCACCAGCCGAAATATCCATCGATTCGTCATTGCAGTCTTTCCCTCATGGCTCGGGCCTGGGATCCGGGTGCATCGGGCCGGCGGACCCGAGATCAAACTCTATCCTAAATGGAAATCATTTTCATTAATCAACACAGACTTCGGGTCCAGGCGGGGCTGAGCACGGATTCTCCTTGACAGACCCCTAACCAAAGGTATGTTCATAACATCTTGCAGTTAGCATAACCGTTCGCCCGCTCTGCCGGAATCGCCCATGCAGGAGTCCGAATTCGCCTCGCGCCTGAAGCAGGGTTTTCCGGCCTTCACTCCGGCCGGTAAGCGGGTCGCCACCTACCTGCTGGCCAACCTGCGGGAACTGGCCTACGAGACCGCCGACGGCATCGCGTCCCGCACCGGGGTCACGGGGATCACCGTCGGGCGGTTCCTGCGCCGCATGGGCTACCGGAACCTGGATGACCTGAAGCGGGCCCTGCGCGGCGGCCGGCCTTGGCTCATGACCGACCGGCTGGGCTCGGCAACCGGGCCCTGGCGGCCCAGGGCGACACCCTGGCCCGGTCCCTGGACCTGGAGAAGAGGGCCATCGAGGCCGCCTACGACCTGGCCCGGACTCCGGAATTCCAGCGGGTGGTGGAGCGCATCGCCGAGGCGGAGGCGGTGTTCCTGGTGGGCATCCAGTCCACCCGGGGCATCGTCAACTCCCTGTTCTGCCACCTGGAGTACATCCGCCCCCGGGTCTACTACGTGGACGGCCTGTCGGGCACCTACGTGGAATCCCTCAACTCGGAGTTCGCCTCGCCCTACCTGGTCATCACCGACCTGAGCGCGTATTCGGCCATGACCCGGCGCCTGTGCGCGGCGGCCAGCGCCCGCAACCTCTGTGCAGCCCTGGTGTGCGACAAGGTACTGCACCTGGGCCCGGGACTACCCGGTGGACTTGCTCCAGGTGGAGACGGACGTGGGCCAGTTCTGGGATACCCTGGCGCCCCTCTGCTGCCTGTTCAACCTGATCGGCGACGGAGTCATCGCCCGGCTCGGTCCCCGCCTGGACCAGCGCCTGGTGCGCAACAAGATACTGCAGAAGGAGCTGGGCCAGTTCGAATTCTAGGAGAGTGACGGTGGCTGAGGCAGCGGAAGGGCGGTTGGTGGAGCTGACGGAGGAACGGCATGGCCTGGTCATCGGCCTGGCCTATGCCGGCCCCGGGAACCTCACCGGCCGGGCCATCTACGCCAACACCTGCTGCCTGCTGCGCCGGAAGGCGGCCCAGGGCCTGGTCCAGGCGGCGGAGTGGGCCGCATTGTGCGGGTTCAGGCTCAAGGTCCTGGACGCCTACCGCCCGCCCTGGGCCCAGGAACGCCTGTGGCGCCACCTGCCGGACCCGCGCTACGTGGCGGACGCGGAGACCGGATCCTGCCACAGCCGGGGCGTGGCGGTGGACTTGACCCTGGTGGACGACCAGGGCCGGGACCTGGACATGGGCACCCCGTTCGACGCCATGGAGGAGCCGGCCCGGCACTTCTTCCCGGCTCTGCCGCCCCAGGTCCAGCGCAACCGGATCGTGCTCCTGGGGATCATGACCCAGGCCGGGTTCCAGGCCAGCGACACTGAGTGGTGGCACTACCAGTTGCCCGGCGCCCGCAGCTATCCGATGCTCCAGGACGACCGGGTTCGGCCCGCGAGGGAGGGCTCTCAGCCTGGAAAGGAGGGATGAGATACAGACCCGCGGATTCCAGCTTCCCCCCGCGTTCCGGATGGACGCATGAAGGACCAGAAGAGCAACGCAACGCACCGCTTTCCAGAGGAGACTCAACCATGAACATCCACACCAGCAACTACGCGAGGGCGGGGCGCCGGGTCGCCTCCGGGATGGTCACCGCCCTGCTCGCCCTTGGCGCCGCCTGCGCCTGGGCCATGACCCCGCCCGACACCCTGGTGCTGGGCAAGTCTTCGGATCCCCAGATGCTGGACACCTGCATCTCCGAGGACAACAACGACTGGACCATCACCTATCCCTCCTACCAGCGCCTGATGAAGTACAAGGGGTCCAGCACCACCGTCGAGCCCGACCTGGCCACCGGCTACACCGTCTCCAAGGACAGCCTGACCTTCACCTTCAAGATCAAGCCCGGGCAGAAGTTCGACGACGGCAGCGCGCTGGACGCCAACGCGGTGAAGTTCACCTTCGACCGGCTGATGAAGCTGCGCCAGGGGCCCTCGGAACCGTTCCCCTCCGACCTGAAGTGCTCCGTGATCGACCCGAATACTGTCCAGTTCACCATGGCCAAGGTCTGCCCCTACTTCCTCTACGTCCTGGCCAACAACTGCGGCGGGATCATCAACCCCAAGGTGATGGAGCACGAGGTGAACGGCGACAACGCCAAGGCCTGGCTGGCCGGCCACACCGCGGGATCCGGGCCGTTCCGCATGTCCGAGTGGGTGAAGGGCCAGTCCCTGACCCTGGACCAGAACCCTTACTACGCCGGCAAGAAGCCCGCGCTCAAGAAGATGGTGGTGCGGATCATCGGCGAGCCCGCCAGCCGCCGTCTGCAGCTGGAGAGCGGGGACCTGGACATCGTTGAGACCCTGCCCGTGGACCAGTTCGCCGAAGTGGCCAAGAAGCCCGACCTGGAGGTGGCCCAGAACCCGTCCCTGCTGTGCACCTACCTCTACATGAACAACTCACGGCCGCCCCTGAACAACCCCGAAGTGCGCAAAGCCATCTCCTACGCCGTGGACTACAACGGCATCATCAAGAACATCATGAAGGGACAGGCCAAGCAGATGCGCGGGCCCATCCCCGAAGGCATGTGGGCCTACGATCCCACCGCGTTCCAGTTCTCGACCGACATGGCCAAGGCCAAGGCCCTGCTGGCCGAGGCCAAGGTCACCAACCTTACCATGGGCTTCCTGTATTCCAACCGCGACCCCAACTGGGAGCCCATCGTCCTCAGCACCCAGGCCCAGCTGGCCCAGCTGGGCATCACCGTCAAGCTGGAGAGCATGGCCAACGCCACCATGCGCGAGCGGCTCAACAAGGGGGACTTCGACCTCTCCATCGGCAACTGGAGCCCCGACTTCGCCGATCCCTCCCAGTTCATGAACGCCTGGTTCCAGACAGAACGCAAGGGGCTGTCCGGCAACCGCTCCTTCTACGACAACCCCAAGGTCGACAAGATGGTGCTGGACGCCACCACCACGACCGACCAGAAGGTGCGCACCAAGCTGTACCAGGAGGCCGAGAAGATCGTCATCGACGACGCCGCCTACGTCTACCTGTACCAGAAGAACTCCCAGGTGGCACTGCGGAAGAACGTCAAGGGCTTCGTGTTCAACCCCATGCTCGAGCAGATCTTCAACATCGACGCCATCACCAAGCAGTAGCATTCCCTTTCCTCCAACACCAACCCGGAAGCAGGGACCGGCGCCGGGCGCCGGTCCCTACGGTTGAGGCGCACCCATGTCGTACCTTCGAATCATCGTCAAGCGGCTGGCCCTGCTGGTGCTGGTGGTGCTGGGCGTCTCGGTCATCACCTTCGTGGTCTCCCACCTCATCCCCGGCGACCCGGCCCGGCTGATCGCCGGGGACAAGGCCACCGAGGAAATCGTCGCCAACGTGCGCCAGTCCCTGGGCCTGGACCGGCCCCTCGTGGTGCAGTACTGGCGCTATCTGGACGGGCTGCTGCACGCGGACCTGGGCATCTCCATCCGCACCTCCCGGCCGGTGCTGGAGGACCTCAGGGCCTACTTCCCGGCCACCCTGGAACTGGCACTGGTGGCGCTGTTCCTGGCCACCCTGCTGGGCATCCCCCTGGGCATCCTGTCGGCGGTGTACCGCAACAAGACCACCGACCAGGTGGTGCGCACCGTGGCGGTCACGGGCATCTCCACCCCGGCCTTCTGGCTGGGCCTGATCCTGATCATCGTGTTCTACGGCAAGCTGGCCGTGCTGCCCGGGGGCGGCAGGCTGCCCGAGGGCCTGGATCCCCCCGCCAAGATCACCGGCTTCTACATCCTGGACTCCCTGCTCACCGGCAACCGCGCCACCCTGGTGGAAAGCATCAAGCACATCATCCTGCCCGGGTTCGCCCTGGGCTTCGTGCACCTGGGCATCGTCGCCCGGCAGATCCGCTCGGCCATGCTGGAGCAGCTGGGCGAGGACTACGTGCGCACCGCCCGGGCCAACGGCCTGCCCAAGTGGACCGTGATCCTGCGCCACGCCATGCCCAACGCCCTGATCCCGTCGGTCACCATGCTCGGGCTGGCCCTGGGCCA
>CAWFOJ010000275.1:0-9322 GCA_963816585.1 uncultured Holophagaceae bacterium
ACCGCTAGAACCTGGCGGACGCCATCGCCGGGCGGACGGACAAGCCGCGTTTCGCGGGCATCCCCAGGGAATGGCGCACGCTGAACTATCTCCCGTTTCAACTGCGCTTCCGCTTCCCGCGCCTGGCGAACTGGGCCATGGCCGCCTGGTGGATCCTGGTGGCGTCGGTCCCGCTGCTGGTGCGCGCGGTTTGCCAGGCCGCCGAGCGGCCGCGGTGCGGGAGCGCGTGAGAGGGCCGGCCCGCGCGGGTCACTGCGGCGGCGGAATGCTCAGGATCGCATCCAGGGCCGGGTCGTCGCCGTTCATGTACTGCTCGAAAGTCAGCCCCGTTTGGATATCCGGCACCAACGTGGGACCGGTGTCTTTGGCGTTTTCCACGCCGCTTGAGTAACTCACCCGAATGCCAAAATACGGCAGCCCGAAATCTCCCTTTCGCAGCACGAACCGCGGCATTCCTCTGTCACGCCGGTGGAAGTCATCTGGCTGTGCGGCCACGGCGTTCTGGGCATAGCAACTGGCAGCTCCCGACGACTCCACTGTTCGACTCCACCAGCTGCTCTTCAAGCAACAACGGCACGTTCGGCCGGCTCTGTTCCGGCAGCGGCCTCGGCAACCTCTACAACGCGGGACTCAACATCAGCATCCCGAACAGCGTGGTGCCTGACTTCACCAATGCCGTCGGACACCTTCGCAATCTGCAGCCCGGGCTCTACTGGATCGCGGACAGCGCGGCGGTAAAGGCCAACGGAAGAAGAGCAATAGACTGAACGGAACCAAGGCATACACAGTGCCGCGGGCAGGCTGCGGCCCATGGCCCCGTCCACCAGGAGGAACGCCCCCAGCACCGCCAGGGCCAGCGCGGCCCGGCGGATCAGGGTGTGGGAGAACTTCACGTAGCCCCGGGTGGTCCTGGCGAAGACGATGTTGAAGCCCCGGAACCACCGCCCCACGCGTCCGGTCATGCGTTCCCTGGGCCTGAGGATCATGGCCGACAGGGCCGGGGACAGGGACAGGGCGTTGAAGGCGGAGATGAGCACCGACACGGCGATGGTGACCGCGAACTGCCGGTTCAGGCGGCCCTGGATGCCGCCCATGAGGCCCACCGGCAGGAACACCGCCGAGAGCACCAGGGCGATGCCCACCACCGGGCCCGAGACCTCCTTCATGGCCTGGAGGGTGGCCTCCCGGGGCAGCATGCCCAGTTCGATGTGGTGCTCCACCGCCTCCACCACCACGATGGCGTCGTCCACCACCAGCCCGATGGCCAGCACCAGGCCGAACAGGGACAAGGGTGTTGATGGAGAAGCCCAGCATGGGGAACACGGCGAAGGTGCCGATCAGGGAGACCGGCACGGCGACCATGGGGATCAGGGTGGCCCGCCAGTTCTGCAGGAACACGAACACCACCAGGATGCACCAGGCCCATGGCCTCCATCAGGGTCCAGAGGATCTCCTTGATGCCGGCGGTGATGGGCAGGGTGGTGTCCAACGACACCACGTAGTCCAGGTCCTGGGGGAACCTGCTTCAGGTCCTGCATCTCCCGCTTCACCGCGTTGCCCACCGCCAGGGAGTTGGACCCGGGGGCTGGAAGATGGCCATCATGCAGGTGGGCTTGCCGTTCATCCGGGCGACCTGCTTGTAGTCCTGGGCGCCCAGTTCCACCCGCGCCACGTCGCCCAGGCGCACCACCGACCCGTCCGGGTTGGCCCGCACCACGATCTGCCCGAATTCCTCCGGGGTCAGCAGGCGGCCCTGGCCGCGCACCGCGTAGGTGAACTCCTGGCCCTGGGCGCGGGCTCGCCGCCGATCTGGCCCGCGGGGTTCACCGTGTTCTGCGCCTGCACCGCGTTGATGATGTCGGGCACGGTGATGCCCAGCTTGGCCAGCAGGTCGGCTTCACCCAGATGCGCATGGCGTAGTCGCCGGCGCCGAAGATCAGGACCTGGCCCACCCCGGGCACCCGGTAGACGGGTCCACAGGTTGATGTGGCGTAGTTGGAGAGGAAAGGGCGTCGTAGGTGCCCTTGGGGGAATAACACCGCCACCAGCAGGAGCGGCAAGCCCGTGGACTTGCGGATGGTGATGCCGTACTGGTTCACGTCCGGGGGCAGGAACGGCTGGCCTGGGCGGCCCGGTTCTGGGTGTTCACTGGTCCATGTTCGGGTCGGTCTGCACGTCGAAGGTGACGGTCTTCGGACAAGGTGCCGTCGTTGGCGTTGATGGACTGCATGTAGATCATGTTGTCCACGCCGTTGATCTGCTGCTCGATGGGCGTCGCCACCGCCTGCTCGATGGTCAAGGCGTCGGCGCCGGTGTACGAAGGTGGACATGATGATCTGGGGCGGCACGATCTCCGGGAACTGGGCGATGGGCAGCCCGACCATCGACACCAGCCCGGCGATGAGGGTGATGATGGCGATGACGATGGCGACGATGGGGCGGTTGACGAAGAATCTAGGCACGGCTTACCCCGCAGCCGACTGCTTGGCGGCCGGTACCGGATCCACCAGGAGGCCGGGGGTCACCTTCTGCACCCCCTCCACCACCACCCGGTCCTGGGGCCCCAGCCCCTTCTCGATCACCACCAGCGGCCCGGCGTGGGTGCCGGTGGCCACCGGGCGGATCTCCACCTTGTTGTCGGCGCCCACCACCGCCACCTGGGGGTGGCCCTGCATTTCCCACACCGCCCGCAGGGGCACCAGGATCGCCCCCCGCTCCAGGCCCAGGGACGCCCGCACCTTGGCGTACTGGCCCGGGCGCAGCAGGTGGTCCGGGTTGGGGAACACGCCCGCCAGCGCGATGGTGCCGGTCTTCAGGTCCACGTTGCGGTCGGTCATGAAGGGGTCGCCCTTGTGGGGGAACACGGTCCCGTCCGAGAGCACCAGTTCCAGGGAGCCCTTGCCCCCGCCCTTGGCGCTCCAGGCCTGGGCCCAGCTCATGTATTCCTGCTCGTTGGCGCTGAAGAAGACCTTCACCGGGTCCACCGTGGAGACGGTGGTCATGAGGGTCTGGCCGTTGACCAGGTCGCCCACCTGCGTCTTGGCCATGCCGGCGATGCCGTCGATGGGGGAGAGCACCTGGGTCCACTCCACGTTCAGCTCGGCCTTCTCGTAGGCGGCCCTGGAAGCGTCCAGGTTGGCCTGGGCCTGGTTCCGGGCCGCCAGGGCATCGTCCAGCTCCTGCTGGGAGATGGCCTTCTCGGCCGCCAGGGGGGTGTAGCGGTCCACGTCCAGCACCGTCTTGTCCAGCATCGCCTGGTCCCGGGCCACGGCGGCCCTGGCCTGTTCCGCGGCAGCCTGGAACTGGCGCGGGTCGATCTGGAACAGCAACTGCCCGCGCTTGACCGGGAACCCTTCCCGGTAGGCCTGCTTGAGCAGGTAGCCCTCCACCTGGGGACGGATCTCGGCGTTCACGTACCCGTCTACGGTACCGATCCATTCATGGACCATCGGCACGTCCTGCTGGACCGCCGTGGCCACTTCCACCCGCAGGGGCGCGGCCGGGGCCTGGGGCGCCTTGCCGCAGGAAAGGCCGAGGGCGGCGGCCAGGAGCAGGGCGACCGTGGAGGGGGGCAGGGGCTGGAACTTCCGGAAGCGGGCCAAGCATCCTCCATTCGTTGCATAAGCAACATTATTATCCTGCCGTGCCGGCCGGAAGGCGGCAATGGAAACCTGATGGAAGGTGCGGATTTACGGGCGCAGCATGGCGTGGCTGAGGGTTTCGGCCACCTGGCTCCAGCGCCTAGGGCAAACGAATATTGGCATTGGATTCAGGGAATCGGCCTGTTCATCATTAGGGGCATTCCCGGGAGAGCCTGCCATGCGCATCACCGACGTCCGCGAGCGAACCTTTTCCATCGCTTCACCTATCTCTAACGCCTACATTGATTTCCGGAAGATGACCTGTTCGGTGGTGGCCGTGGTCACCGATGTCATCCGGGACGGCCAGCCGGTGGTCGGCTTCGGCTTCAATTCCAACGGCCGCTACGCCGCCGGCGGGATCCTGCGGGACCGCATCCTGCCCCGCATCCTGGAGGCCGACCCCGATGCCCTCCTGGATGAGGCCAAGGGCAACCTGGACCCGTTCAAGATCTGGGCCACCATGATGAAGAACGAGAAGCCCGGGGGCCACGGCGAGCGTTCCGTGGCGGTGGGGACCGTGGACATGGCGGTGTGGGACGCCCTTGCCAAGATCGAGGAGAAGCCCCTCTACCGTCTCCTGGCGGACCGCTACAGCGGCGGCGTGGCCGACGGCAAGGTCTGGATCTACGCCGCGGGCGGCTACTACTATCCCGGCAAGGACCACTCCGCCCTCCAGGCCGAAATGAAGAGCTACCTGGACCGGGGCTACACCGTGGTGAAGATGAAGATCGGCGGCGCCCCGCTGGCCGAGGATCTCAGCCGCATCGAGGCGGTGCTGAAGATCGTGGGCGAAGGGAAGAACCTGGCCGTGGACGCCAACGGCCGCTTCGACCTGCCCACCGGCATCGCCTACGCCAAGGCGCTGACGCCCTACGGGCTCCACTGGTACGAGGAGATCGGCGACCCCCTGGACTACGCCCTGCAGGCCGAGATGGCCAAGCACTATGAGGGTCCCATGGCCACCGGCGAGAACCTCTTCTCCCACCAGGACGCCCGGAACCTTATCCGCTACGGCGGCATGCGCCCGGACCGGGACATCCTGCAGTTCGACTGCGCCCTGTCGTACGGCCTGGTGGAGTACCTGCGGACCCTTGAGATGCTCAGGGAGAATGGCTGGTCCCGGCGGCGCGTGGTGCCCCACGGCGGCCACCAGATGTCCCTCAACATGGCGGCGGGCCTGCACCTGGGCGGCAACGAGTCCTACCCGGACGTGTTCAAGCCCTTCTGCGGGTTCGCCGACGGCATCAGGGTGGAGAGCGGCTATGTGGGCCTGCCCAACCTCCCGGGGATCGGGTTCGAGGGCAAGTCCGAACTCTTCCCGGTCATGCGCACTGTCCTCGATTAGCCCGACCAGGAGACGATCATGAGCCAGGTCCCGACCAGATGGCAGGGCGCCAAGCCCATGAAGGCCCTGTTCACCCTCCTCCTGGGAGCCGCGTTGTTCTTCGGCCTCCCGGCCTTTGTCCCGGCGCCCAGCGCCAGGACGTTCTGGGGCCAGGCCGGGGCGCCCAGGGCGGCGCCCCGGGTGGCTCCCGACCTCAAGGCACCCGCGCCGGACCCGCAGGCCCAGGCCAGGGCCGATGCCGCCGAGGCCAAGCGCCAGACCGACTGGAAGAACGGTCTCCACCTGTTCGCCATCTTCGTCACCACCATCGCGGGGATCATCCTCGCGCCGCTGCCCATGGGCGCCGTGGCCATGATCGGCATCGGCGCCACGGCTGTGTCGGGCACCCTGGGCATCGGGGATTCCCTGAGCGGCTTCGGGGACGTGGTGATCTGGCTCATCGTCCTGGCCTTCATGATCTCCCGGGGCTTCATCAAGACCGGCCTGGGTTCGCGCATCGCCTACAACTTCATGAAGCTCCTGGGCCGGAACACCCTGGGCCTGAGCTATGGCCTGGCCGCCACGGACCTGGTGCTGGCCCCCGCCATCCCCAGCAACGCCGCGAGGGCCGGGGGCATCGTCATGCCCGTCATGGCCAGCCTGGCCCGGGCCTACGGCAGCCATCCCGGGGACGGCAGCGAGAAGAAGATCGGTTCCTTCCTCACCCTCGCCGCCTACCAGGCGGACATCATCACCAGCGCCATGTTCCTCACCGCCATGGCCGCCAATCCCCTGGCCCAGAAGCTGGCCGGGGACCTGCACGTGACCATCACGTGGACCGGCTGGATGGTGGCCGCCATCGTGCCCGGCATCATCTCCCTGATGCTGGTCCCCTACCTCATCTACAAGGTGCATCCCCCGGAGATCAGGGCAACGCCCGGCGCCGTGGAGATCGCCAAGGCCAGGCTGGCGGAGTTCGGCCCCATGAAGGCCTCCGAGTGGATGATGACTGGGGGTCTTCGTGCTCCTGCTGGTGATGTGGATCTTCGCCAGCCAGCTGGGGGGCCTCAACGCCACCACCGCCGCCCTGGTGGGCCTGGCCTTCCTGCTGTGCCTGGGCGTCCTCACCTGGGAGGACGTGAAGAAGGAGACGGCGGCCTGGGACACCCTGGTGTGGTTCGCGGCCCTGGTGATGATGGCCGGGTTCCTGAACAAGCTGGGCATGATCCCCTGGTTCAGCAAGAGCATCGGGGACATGATGGCCGGCCATGGCTGGATCTTCGCGTTCCTCGTGCTGAGCCTCGTGTACTTCTACAGCCACTATTTTTTCGCCAGCAACACCGCCCACGTGGCCTCGATGTACGGCGCCTTCCTGGGCGTGGCGGTGGCCCTGGGCGCGCCCCCGGTGCTGGCGGCCCTGGTGCTGGCGTACTTCAGCAACCTTTTCGCCAGCATGACCCACTACGGCTGCGGGCCGGCCCCGGTGCTGTTCGGCACGGGCTACGTGACGGTGGGGACCTGGTGGCGGATCGGGCTCCTGGTGAGCGTGGCCAACATCGTCATCTGGGTGGGCATCGGGGGCATGTGGTGGAAGGTGCTCGGGCTGTGGTAACGGTGCGCTCGGGGGGGAGCCCGCACCTGACACTAGCCGGACCTGCGGGTCTCGATCAGGTCCTGGAGCATGACGGCGGCCGCCGCCGCGTCCAGGCGGGCCTTGCGGTCCTTGGCCTTCACCCCCCTCGCGGCCAGGAGGCGGTCCGCCTCCACGCTGGTGAGGCGCTCGTCCCAGAACACCAGGGGCAGGCCAGTGAGGGCCGCCAGCGCCTCGCCGAAACTCCGGGCCAGGGGCGCGGTGGCGCTCTCGGCGCCGTCCTTGTGCCGGGGCAGGCCCACCAGGAGGGCCTGGACCCCCTCTTCCCGGGCCAGCCGGGCCAGGCGCGCCAGGGTGGCGTCGCCCTGGCTGGGCCAGACCGCGAAGGGGGTCGCCAGGATCTCCAGCTCGTCGGAAAAGGCGATACCGATGTTCTTGGTTCCGTGGTCCAGGGCCATCCAGCGCATAGGCACCATGTTACGACAGCCCGGGACCGCGGCGGGGCTCTGTTCCTACCGGGGTGCGGCCAGAGCGTTGACCAGGGCCTTGGCATCCAGGCTGCCCAGGCCCGTGGCGAGGTCGTAGCCGGGGCCGCAGGCATAGCCGGGGGTGCCGGGCACGTCGCTGCGGCCCTGGACGATGTCGTGGAACACCTTGGCGCCCCCGCTGCCCGGGACCGGGCGCTCCCAGGCGGTAGAGGGCGGGACAGAGGTTGCCCTGGCGCTGTCCGGTGGCGCCGGACCGCCAGGGCCACGATCCCGGCGAAGGCGGGGGCGGCGCAGGAGGTCGCCGCTCCTGTTCCAGGCCGCTTCCGGGATGTAGCTCTTGGCCGAGGCGCCGCCCTTGTGGTCCCAGAAATTCCAGGTGCGGCTGGAAAAAAGATAGAACAGCGACATCCTTATCACGGTAAAAGACAAGCGCAAGCCCTCGCCGAAAATCAGCCCTGGAGCGCCGCCCGCAGGGCCGCGAAGGCCTCGGGCAGGCCTTCTGGCCGGGTGCCGCCGCCCTGGGCCAGAGGATTCTTGCCGCCGCCCCGGCCGTCCACGTGGGGGACCATGGCCTTGAGCAGGACACCGGCGTCGCGCCTTTCCAACCAGGTCCTGACCGACACTCACCAGGATGGCCAGCTCTGTCTTTGGCCAGTTTCGAGGCCAGGGCGATGACCGCGCTGCGGTGCCGGGTGCGGCACTGGTCCATCATCTCCCGCAGGGCCGGGCCGTCGATGCCCTCCACCGCCATGGTGACCAGGGTCAGGCCGGCCACCGTCTCCACCTGCTCCTTGCTGCCGCCGCCGCTGGCGGCCTTGAGCTTGGATTCCTTCAGCTCCTTCTCAAGCTGCTGGATACGGGCTTCCTTGCCGGCCAGCAAGGCGGCCAGTTTTTCCCGGGAGGCGTTGGCCTGCCGGCTCAGGGCGGCCAGCAGGTGCTCGTCCTCCTGCAGCCGGGCCAGAGCGGCGGCGCCGGCCACCGCCTCCAGCCGGCGCACGCCGGCGGCCACGGCTCCTTCGGCCACGATCTTCACCAGGCCGATCTCGCCGGTGTTGGCCACGTGGGTGCCGCCGCAGAGTTCCCGGGAGAACCCGGGCACCTACACCACCCGGACCACGTCCCCGTACTTCTCGCCGAACAGCGCCATGGCGCCCGCGGCCAGGGCCTCTTCGATGGTGCATCTGCTGGCTGGTGGGTGCGGAAGGCCGCGCAGGGTCTGGTCGTTCACCAGCCCCGCCACCTCTGCCACCTGCTCGGGCTCCGGGGGGGCGAAGTGGTTGAAGTCGAACCGCAGCCGGTCCTGGGGTCCACCACCGATCCGGCCTGCTCTGAACATGGGTACCCAGCACTTCCCGCAGCGCCGCGTGCAGCAGGTGGGTGGCGGTGTGGGGGCCCGGATCGGGCCCCGGCGTTCGGCGTCCACCGAGGCCAGGACCGTCTCCCCTTCGCGCAGGGGCCGGGCCCGGTGACCGTGACGTGGTGCAGGTGGCGCCGGGGCGCCGGGGCGGTGCAGTCGGTGACCTGGGCCAGCACGCCCTCGGCCCGCAGGGTGCCGGTGTCGCCCACCTGGCCGCCGCTCTGGGCATAGAAGGGGTGTGGTCCAGGAGCACGAAGCCGGCGCCGGACAGCTCCTTCACGCGCTTCTGGTCCTGGTCGAACAGGGCGACCACCTTGCCCTGGGCGTCGGTGACCTCGTAGCCCAGGAAGGCCGTGGCGCGCATGTCGGCCAGGGCCGCCAGGTCGCCGCCCAGGCGGATGTCATGGACCTTCTGGGCCTGGCGGCCCTTGGCCTTCTGCTCGGCCAACTCGGCCTGGAACCCGGCCAGGTCGCACCGCAGGCCGCGCTCCCGGCACCAGTCCTCCACCAGGTCCACCGGGAAGCCGAAGGTGTCGTACAGCTTGAAGATCTCGGCCCCGGGCAGGGTGCCGGAGGTGATCACCAGGGCTTCCAGCTGCTTGAGCCCGGCGGTGAGGGTGAGGCTGAACTGCCCCTCCTCCCGGGCCAGGACCTTCATGATGCGGTTCAGCTCCCCTTCCAGTTCCGGGTAGGCGTCGCCCATGGCCAGGAACACCGAGGGGCTCAGGTCGGCGAAGAACCGGCCCTCGATGCCCAGCTTGCGGCCGAAGCGCAGGGCCCGGCGGACGATCTTGCGCAGGACGTAGCCCCGGCCTTCGTTGGAGGGCACCACGCCGTCGTAGACCATGAAGGTGGCGGCGCGGATGTGGTCGGCGATGACCTGGGAGGCGGAGCAATACGTACTGAGCCAGGCCAGAAGAA
>CAWFOJ010000276.1:0-23502 GCA_963816585.1 uncultured Holophagaceae bacterium
TTCATCGATCCTGCGGCAGCGCCAGCGCCGAACTGGTGTTCGACCTGGCGGTGCGCCGGCTGCCTCGGCCCCTGCCCTTGCCCATGGCCGAAGCCCTGTATGCCGGCGTGGTGGACGACACGGCAATTTCCGCTTTTCCAACGCCACCCCCAAGGTGCACCGCCTGGCCGCCGACTTGATCGAGCAGGGGGTGGACCCGGCCCGGATCTACCAGGACCTCTACCACCAGGGCCGGCCCGAAAAGCTGCGGATTTCCGGGCGGGCTTTCGACGGCATGGCCCTGCTGGGAGAGGGGCGCTATGCCCGCCTGTGCGTAACCCAGGCGGATTACGCCCAATGCGGGGCCGACCACGACGACCTGGAGGGCCTGGTGAACCGCCCCCTGGAACTGCGCGGGGTGGAGGTGGCGACCCTGCTCCATGAACTGGCCGACGGGCGCATCAAGGCCAGCCTCCGGTCCCGGGGGCGGGTGGACGTGAACGCGGTCTGCCGGCATTTCGGCGGCGGCGGCCACCGCCTGGCCTCGGGCGCCAGGCTGGACGGCCCCATGGCCAAGGCCCAGGCGGCCCTGGACCAGAAAGTCCTGGCGCAGATCGCGGCCGATTGTTCCTGAGAAGCCCGACCGGGCGGCCCCCGGTCTCCCGGAGAATGGCAGTATACTTTTCAAGTGAGAGACTTTCCTGTTGGATGACCGATGTCCCCAAAAGACAGCAGCAGTGCCCCCCACCTGGAAGACCTGGGCCCCGATTCGCCCCTGGAGGTGGTCACCCGCCTGGAGACCGAGTCGGTGCCCTTCGTGGCCAAGGCGAACGTGCCCTCCATCTTCGGCAAGTTCGTGGTTTACGGCTTCCTGGAGAAGCTCACCGGCAAGGAGCACATCGCCATCGTGGCCGGGGAGATCGATGCCCGCAAGCGCATCAACGTGCGCATCCACAGCGAATGCTGGACCGGCGACGTGATGGGCAGCCTGAAGTGCGACTGCCGGGCCCAACTGGAGGCGGCCCTGAGCTTCATCGGCGAGAAGGGCGGGATCGTCCTGTACTTGCGCCAGGAGGGCCGGGGCATCGGCCTGCTCAACAAGCTGAAAGCCTATGCTTTGCAGGAGCAGGGGTTCGACACGGTGGAAGCGAACCACCAGCTGGGCTTCGCCGACGACCTGCGCACCTACGAGTCGGCGGTGGAGATGCTGCGCTTCTTCGGCATCCACAAGGTCCGCCTGCTCACCAACAACCCCAGGAAGATCAAGGCCCTGGAGGATTCGGGGATCCATGTGCAGCGGGAAGCCCACCAACTGGCGTCCAACCCGTACAACCTGCGCTACCTCCAAACCAAGGCCAACAAATCCGGGCACATGCTCGATTTCAAGGAAGACCCGGCGCTGTAGTCATTCGGGGTCCTGATGGTCGGCCTGGTCGTTGTCAGCCGTCCGCGCACGCGGACGGCTGACAACGGCGTCGCGGTCGGCCGGGAGCCGGGGTTCGGTCCTGGCGAACAATAGCCCCCTGAGCACGGTGTCGAGGGGGGAATGAAAGTGGAACATGCCGATCTCCTGGGCTGTCCCGGCCGGGGGCTGGAACGCAGGCAAAGATAATTCTATAAATTATTAAATCAAGGGTGAAGGGGGTTTTATTTTTTCCCAGGAACCAAGCGGGTATTCCCCTCAGGTCTGATGATGTATTAACTATTTACGGAGGTCCTGGACGTGCCTGACACGGTTTGTTCCGGCCGTTTGGCCACGGCGTGGGTCCTGGCGGCCCGGATTGGCTTGGCCCTGGTCCTGGGGAGCGCTCCCGGCCTGGTCCCGTTGCTGGCCGGACCCGGGTTCACGGAGGCCGGCCCGGTGTCCGGGGCCATGACCGTCACGGTCATGGGCAAGGAGATCAAGGTGCACCTGATCTTCCACAACCACACGAGGAACGTGGTGTGGCTCGAGAAGATCGAAGAGGGCCAGGCGCCCGCCCGGGCCGAGTTCGAGATCCGCACCGATGGCCGCCTGGTGCCCTACCAGCACCCCACGCCCAAGCGCCCGCCCTTCACCAGGAATGATTTCTTCAAGCTGGAACCGGGCCAGACCTGCCGCCGGGAGATCGCCATCGACGACCTGTACAACTTCCCGGAAGGTGACCATGCCTACGTGGCCACCCACGGCTTCCTCACCTGGAACGACAAGACCCGGGAGGCGAGGTACCGCCACCTGAAGCCGGTGCGGTTCACCTACGCCCGGTGACGCGGCCTCATTCGTCCCGGCGCGGCAGCAGCAGGCTGCGCTGCACCCGCTCCAGGTTGCCGTGCAGGCGCACCTGCTTCCAGGCCAGCACCATGGCGTAGCCCAGCCACACCCAGAGCAGGCGGGGGTCGCAGGGGGTGCGCTTGAGGGGCTCCAGGCCGATGTCCACCAGCAGGCCATTGAGGAACCAGACCACCACTCCGAAGGCGATCAGCAGGTGGCCCCAGCGGATCCAATAGGGGCGCAGCCCTTCCTTGGTCTTCCAGCGCAGCAGCAGCCAGCGCTCCACGAGGGGGCTCTTGGCCTCGGCGAAGTTCAGGGCCACCAGCTGGTCCACCAGCGGGGCGTAATGGTGCACCTTGAGCTCGTTCAGCTCCTCTTCGGAGTTCACCTTGCGCAGGTGGGCCGAGCGGATCTTGCCGATGCACTCCTCCCAGGGCGCCTCCTCCCGGCGCAGGGCCAGATGCAGGCGCACCAGGCCCACCCATAGGAGGGCCTGGTACAGCAGCACCCCCCACAGGGACAGGCCCTGCCAGCCGTGGGACCGGACCAGCTCGAGGAACCGGATGATATCCATCGCCTCAGCCCCGCTGCATCCGGTCCATCCACTGCAGGACCTCCGGGTCGATCTCCTGGCCCAGGCGGATGGCTTCGTTCAGGTCCTTCAGGCCGGCGGCCAGCTCCCCGCGCTTGAAGTGGACGAAGGCCCGGTCCCGGTACGGCAGGCATTCCCCAGGCGACAGCAGCACCAGGTGGGTGGACGTCCACAGCGCCTCGGCCCAGGCGCGGGCGCGCAGGTAGCGCACGTGGAGGTTGCGCACCAGGCGCACCAGGATGGCCCGGTTGGACACCGGCAGCAGCATGACCGGGTCGAAGGCGGCCCGTCCGCCGGCGGCCCGTTCCACCAGGTGCGCCGCCCCTTCCTCCCCCAGGGGGCGGCCGCCGTTGAAGGGGTCGAAGTACAGGATGCCCATGTCCGTGCGCAGCCCGGTGATGAAGTGCCCGGGGAGGGCCACCCCCACGGGCTGGAAACCCAGGCGCCGGGCCACGTCCATCCACAGGATGGAGAGGGTGATGGGCAGGCCGCGCCGGCGGGCGATGACCATGGGGATGGCGGCGTTGGCCGGATCGTCGTAGGAATCCTGGTCGCCCCGCAGCCCCAGGTCCTGGAACAGGTACTGGTTGAGCTGGTCGATGGCGCCGTGGAAGCTCCAGGGCAGCGGCATGCGCCCGGCCAGGTCGTGGATCCAGCCCTCCACCACCGCCAGGGTGGGCGCCGGGTCCGGGTCCTCAAGCATGGGGCCCACCGCCAGCACCGCCCCGGTGAGCAGCTGGTCGCACTGGGGATCCTTGAGCAGGTACTCGTGCAGGGACATGCTCACCCCCTCCGGCGCAGGAAGGAGCGCGCCGCCAGGGCCGCCACCGCCGCCCCGGTGGCCGCCCACATCCAGGTGACCCAGGTATGCCCGGCGTCTTCCACCCGGGCCTTCTCCTCGGCTTTGCGGGCGTTCTCCTCCCAGGAGAGCTGTCCCTGGACTTTGCGGGCCTTGGCCACCGCATCCTTCCCGGACTGGCGGGTGGCGTCCAGTTCCTTGCGGGTCTCCTCGTCCCCTTCCCCCTGGGCCTGGAGGTAGGCCGCGGGCACCGCCCGCCGGCCCCGGCGCGAGGCGGTCCGGGGGCGATGGCGGGTCCAGGCGGCGTGGGCCGGGCGGGGGCTGGGGTCGTCCTCGCCGGAATCCCAGCCGTCCTGGTCCTCGGTACAGGTCTTCGGCCAGGTTCTGCACGTCCTCCCGCAGCGCCTGGATGTCTTCGTGCTGGCGCTGGAGCATGCTGCCGTGGGTCCAGAGCAGTCCCACCTGGGCGGTCAGGAGGAGGACGATGCTGACGCTCAGCCACCGGGGTAACGCGGGAACGGGGTTGGGTTGGCTCATGCGCGGTCTCGGGAAAGGATGAAGAGGGTGCGGTCATCCCGGTTCTGGGCCTCGTAGTCCGCCACATCGTGGAAGACGGCCTCGCAGGCGGCCTTGGCCGAGCCGGTAGGCCAGAGGCCCTGGATTCTGGCAATGAGCCGGGGCAGTGCGTAGAGTTCCCCGTCCTTGTTCATGGCCTCGGTCAGACCGTCACTGTACATCACCAGCCACTGCCCTGGCAGCAAATGCCCTTCCACCACCTGCCAGAACCCCGGGGCGGACGGGCGCAAACCCAGGCCCCGCCCCCGGGAGGGGATTTCCCGGGCGTCCTGGGGGGCCGGCCCGCTGATGAGCAGGATCGGCGGATGCCCCGCCCGGGCCGCCTGGAACCGCCCGGAAGCCTCCCACTCGAGCAGGGAGATGGTGAGAAAGTCCTTGGGCCCCAACAAGCTGCTCAAAGTCTTGTCCAGCTCCGGGAGGATCCGGTCAAAGGCCAGGTTGTCCTGCTGGGCGGCGAAGCTCAGCAGGGCGGTGGCCTGGCTCATGTACAGGGCGGCCGGAAGCCCCTTGCCGCTCACGTCCCCCACCGCCGCCAGATGCCGTCCGGAGGGGCGCCGCCCCACCCAGAGCAGATCCCCGCCGGTCTCCAGGGCCGGAACCAGGCGCAGGGCCGCCTGGAACCCGTCCAGCTCCGGCGGCCGGGAAGGAATGAGGCTCTGCTGGATCAGCCGGGCGGTCTGGAGCTCCTGCTCCAGGCGGCCCTGGTCCAGCATGCGCCGGTGCAGCAGGGCGGTCTCCAGCAGCTGCCCGGTGGCGATGGCCGTCTCCCGCAGCAGCTCCCGGTCCTCCCGGCCGTAGTTCAGTTCCGCGTACTTGCCCCCCAGCACCAGGGCCGCGTATGGCTGGTCGTTGACCAGGATGAGGGTCAGCACCTGGGCTTCCAGGGCGTCCAGGTGGGTCCGCAGTCCCGGGTCCTGGGCCCGGACCCACTCCGCCTCGTCGCTCTGCAGGCCCAGGACCAGCTCCCGGTCCTCCCGCGCGTGGCGCAGCAGGGCCTGGGGCAGGCGCAGGATGGGCCGCTCGCCCCGGGACGGGCTGTCCCGGCGCCCGAGGTCCGAATCGGTGCTGGGCAGGGGCGGCAGCCGGAACCCGTCCGCCTCCGCCGGCAGGAGCAGCAGCAGGTGGGGCCGGTAGGCGGCGCGCAGGGACTCGGCCAGGACCTCCAGGATGTCCTCCTCCGAGAACCGCTTGCGGGTCTCCCGCAGGCTGCCCAGGATGGTTTCCCGGGCGGTGTTCCAGTCCCGGCGGAAGATCCGGCGCAGGGCCTGGATCAGGTAGCGCAGCAGCCAGCCCATGGGCAGGGCCGCCAGGCCCGCCAGGACTCCCGCCCAGCCGGCCGGGACCACCTGCATGCCCTCCCCGAACAGGATCGCCAGGCCTCCCAGGTAGCCCGCCAGGAGCAGCCCCAGGACGATGAAATAGGAGACCCAGCGCAGGATGGCCCGGCGCACGTCGAAAAAGCCCTGGCGGAACACCGCGTAGGCGAAAGAGAGGGGCAGCAGGGGCAGGGGCGCGTAGAAGATCCAGCTGCCCCGGGCGAACACCAGGCTCCGCCCGGGACTGGGCAGGAGCAGGAACCGGTACCAGGAGCAGGTCGGCCAGGACCAGGGAAGTGAGCAGGAGCGCCGGGAACAGCGCCCGGCGCTTGCGGATGCGCTGGCGCCGGGTGCCGGCCCAGAACAGGGCCAGGCCGGCCAGGGCGGCCAGGGGCGCGAAGGCGGCGAACAGCGCCGCCACCGGCGGCCAATCCAGGACCCGCAGGAGCCCTTGGATCCCGGCCGCCCGGTCCCAGGCCCGCAGCAGGATCCTGACCACCACCAGGAAGGCCCCGCCCAGGGAGCAGCCGGTACAGCGCCCGCAGGAACCGGCGGTCGGTGCGCAGGGCGTAAGGGTGGGGAAAACGCAGGAAGAAATGCACCCAGAGGGGCGGCCCCAGCCCCAGCCCCAGCCCGGCGGACAGGGTGAACAGCAGCAGCAGGAACGGCGGCAGGGTGTTGACCCCCAGGGGGAACCACAGGCTGGCCAGGAGGCTGGCCAGGCCCATGAAGTAGAAGTGGCGGGCGCTCTTGCGGGAAGGGGAGGAGATCACCGCCAGCAGCCCGGCGGCCCAGGCCACCAGCCCGGTGAAGAGCAGGATGATGGAGGTGAAATTGAAAGGCTGCACCAGCTTCACCGGCAGGCGCAGGATCCGCCCCCCCCGGCGCACGGTGTAGATGAGGATCCGCCCTTCCGGCTGGCTGTTCACGAAGCGCAGGGCCTTGTCCAATTCCTGGGGCACCACCTTGCGCCCGTGGATCAGGAGCAACTCATCTCCTTCCAGCAACCCGGCGTTTTCGCCGGTGCCGTTCGGGAGCACCTCCTGGACGACCACCCGGTGGTCCTGCACCGTCCAGGCGCACTGGTCCTCGGACGAGGCATAGACCCACTGGTTCAAATAAAAGGATCCCAAGGCCAGGGCCAAGGCGAGGAGGCTGGTGAAGATCAGGCGCCAACGGATGGCTCGGAGGGAAGGAGACAAGGTAGCCTTAGGACATGGATGCGGGAGACGGAGGCAAGGAAAAGCCGTGGTGGGTCCTGGTGGGGGGCCGGCGCCGCCTGGGGCGCGCCCTGGCGGAAGCGCTCGCGCCGGACCACAACTTGATCCTGACGAGCTCCGCCGCCTGGGAGCCGGAAGCCCCCTGGATCACGGAACTTTCCAAACAAACAGACGTGCATTGCCAGCGCTGGAGCGCGGAAGACACGGACTTGGTTGCAACGATGATGGCAGATCTTGACGCCCTGGGGGCGGTCGGGATCGTTCCCTCGGTGGCGGTGCTGGTGAGCGGCACGTTCCCGGAGCAGCCCCTGGGGCGCTGGACTCCCGAGGACCTGGCCCGCACCTGGCAGACCAACCTCACCTTCCCGTTCCTGGCCGCCCAGGCCCTGGGGCCCCGCCTGGGGGACGGCGGCTGCCTGCAGATCCTGCTGGACATCGCCTCGGAGAAGCCGTTCCTCAAGCGCCTGCCCTACTCCGCCGCCAAGGCCGGCCTGGCGGCGCTGGTGCCGGGGCTGGCCCGGCTCCTGGCCCCCCGGGTGCGGGTGGTGGGCCACGCCATGGGCACCGTGCTCGCCTCCCCCGGGGACGACCCCTCCTGGCTGGCGGAGCACAGCCTGCTCCAGCGCACCGGCACCCCCCAGGACCTGGCCCGGGCCCTGCGCTACGCGGCCGCCAGCCCGTACCTCACCGGCGCGGTCCTGACCCTGGACGGGGGCACCCGCCTGGCGTGACGGCCTGCCCCGCCCCCGGGGACTATCATGGGGGCTGGAGCAGCCGTGCGATTCAGGGTCAACGAGATCTTCCACTCCATCCAGGGCGAGGGTTCCAGGGCCGGGCGTCCATGCGTGTTCGTCCGTCTCACCGGGTGCCCCTTGCGCTGCGTCTACTGCGACACCACCTACGCCTTCCACGAGGGCGAGTGGATGGAGCCGGAGGCCATCCTGCGCCGGGTCCGGGATCTGCTGGGGCCGCCCGCGGCCGGCCCCGCCGCCCCCTTCGTGGAACTCACCGGGGGCGAACCCCTGGCCCAGCGGGAGGCGCCGGCCCTGCTGGCGGCCCTGCAGGGCCTCGGCTGCGAGGTGGCCCTGGAGACCGCCGGCAGCCACGATGTCTCGGTGGTGCCCCCCGGGGTGGTGAAGATCGTGGACCGCAAGACCCCCGGGAGCGGTGAGGAAGGGCGCTGGCTGGAGTCCAACCTGGCCCACATGGTGTCCGGCCGGGATGAGCTGAAGTTCGTCCTGAACGGCACGGAAGACTACGCTTGGGCCCGGGATTGGTGCCGGGCCCGGGACGTGCTGGGGCGCCTGGACGTGCTGTTCAGCCCCGGGTGGGGCGCCCTGGATCCCGCCTGGCTGGCGGAGCGGATCCTACAGGATCGCCTGCCGGTGCGCCTGCAGTTGCAGCTGCACAAGGTCATCTGGGGACCCGAACGGCGGGGGGTCTGAGCGGCCGGTGGTATGATCGTCACCACCACCACCATCCGCACGCACCATGGGCGAACTGGAAGGTCAAACCGCCATCGTCACGGGCGCGGCCCAGGGCTTGGGCCGGGCCATCGCCCTGGAGCTTCTGGGCCGGGGCGCCAGCCTGGCCCTGTGCGACCTCCAGGGGGCCAAGCTGGAGGCCCTGGCCCAGGCGGCGGCCGGAGCGGGAACCATCCACTGGGCCCAGGTGGACCTGGGCGCTGCCCGGGACATCCAGGCCTTCGCCGCGGCGGTGGAGGAGCGCTTCGGGCGGGTGGACATCCTGGTGAACAACGCGGGCGTCCATGCCCTGGCCCCCATCGGGGAGGTGGGAGAGGCGGAGTGGGACCGGGTCCTGGCCGTGAACCTGAAGGCCCCGTTCCTGCTCTGCCAGGCGCTGCTGCCGGGCATGCGCCGGCGGGGCTACGGCCGCATCGTCAACATCGCCTCCGAGTCCGGCAGGACCGGGGGCACCGTGCCGGCGCCCCACACCACCGCCTCCAAGGGCGGGCTGCTCACCTTCACCCGCAACCTGGCCCTGGAAGTGGGAGCCGAAGGCATCACCGTGAACGCGGTCTGCCCGGGCCGCATCGCCGGGAAGGCGGGCTCCACCGTCTCCCCGGAGGAGAACCGCGGGTTCGTGGAGCGCAGCCTGGTGAAGCGCCTGGGCATGCCCGAGGAAGTGGCCTTCGCCGTGGCCTTCCTGGCCAGTCCCCGGGCCGGGTTCATCACGGGCGCGACCCTGGACGTGAACGGCGGCAGCCTGAGGGATTAGCATTGACAAGGCCCGGGACGGGGTTAAATTTTGGTATACAATACACCATCCAGGTAGACCCCTCCCATGCTCGAATCCCTCGCCCCCGTGGGCAGCCCTGACATGCTAAGCATCTCCGACCAGGTCTACACCCACATCAAGAAGCTCATTCTGGCAGGAACCCTGCGGGGCGGCGAGCGGATCCCCGAAAAGCGGGTGGCCGATTTGTTCAAGGTCAGCCGCACCCCGGTGCGGGAAGCCATCCGCAAGCTGGCCGAGTACGGCCTGGTGGTGCTCAAGCCCCGGAGCTACGCGTTCGTGGCCACCATCAGCCCGGAGGAGGCCCGGGACATCTCCTGGGTCCGGCTGTACTTGGAGAAGCTCTCCTGCCGCCTGTTCTGCGGGGCCGGGACCCCGGCCGACCTGCCCCAGCTGTACGAGCTCTCCCGCAAGGGCAGGGAAGCCATCGAGGCCGGCGACTTCGCCGCCGCCCACGAGCACGATTCGGCCCTGCACCTGGACATCGCGCGCCTCACCGGCAACCGGGAACTGCTGGAGATGCTCTCCATGCTCGACGCCAAGCTGCAGCTGCTGCGCCTCAAGCAGCACCTGCCCCGGCCCGAGCTCTCCAAGTACTACGCCCAGCACGACCAGCTCCTGAGGCTCCTGGGGAGGAAGGACCTGGCCGGGATCGACGCGCTCCTGGAAAACCACATCCTGCACGACCTCAACTTCAACTAGGCCGCATGCCCGCATCGCGCTGCCGGCATCTCCGGCGAGGGGGGGCACCATGGGCGAACTGGAAGGACAGACTGCCATCATCACCGGCGCGGCCCAGGGTCTGGGCCGGGCCATCGCCGGGGAACTGCTGGGCCGTGGCGCCCGGGTCGCCGTGTGCGACCTGCAGGGGGACAAGCTGGAGGCCCTCGCCCGGGAATGGGGGCCCGGATCCCGGGACCGGGTGCACTGGGAGCCCTTGGACCTGGCCGACGGCGCCGCGCTCCGGGCCTTCGCCGCGGCGGTGGAGGCCCGTTTCGGCCGGGTGGACATCCTGGTGAACAACGCCGGCATCCACCCCCTGCATCCCATCGAGGCCATCACCGACGCCGAATGGGACCGGGTCCTGGCGGTGAATCTCAAGGCCCAGTTCATCCTCTGCCAGGCGGTGCTCCCGGGCATGCGCCGGCGCCGGTACGGACGGATCATCAACATCTCCTCCGAGGCCGGCAAGAACGGCGGCACCGTGGCGGCGCTGCACTACTGCGCCTCCAAGGGCGCCATCCTCGCCTTCACCCGCAACCTGGCCCAGCAGGTGGGCGCCGACGGCATCACCGTGAACGCCGTCTGCCCGGGGCGCATCGCCACCGAGATGGCCGCGGCGGTGTCCCCGGAAGAAAACCAGAAGTTCATCGACAAGAGCATCATCAAGCGCCTGGGCGCCCCCGAGGACATCGCCTTTGCGGTGGCCTATCTGGCCAGCCCCCGGGCCGGGTTCGTCACCGCCGAAACCATGAACGTCAACGGCGGCACCCTGCGCGACTGAAACCCATGCGGGGCATGAATTTCAGCCCCATTTCAGGGTTGACACCCGGGGAAACTGGGTTAGATTATGGTATACAATACACCAATCTCCCTACCCTACGGCTCCGGCCGTACTGACAGGACGTCACCTGGACCGGCCGGGGCGTGGTGCCCTGGCCGGGATTCGTCGCATTCCGCTGGTCCTTCGACCTTTTAAGGAGGTGTCGGATGAAGAAACTGCTTCTCACCTTGGCGGCCGCCATGGTTTCCTGCGCGAGCATGTTCGCGGCCGGCCCGTACACCATCGCCTACATGACGCCGGCGTTGAGCATCCCGTTCTGGAAGGACGTGGCCGACGGGCTCCAGCAGCAGGCCGAGAAGGTGGGCAACATCAAGATGGTCAACTCGGACTCCCGCCTGAGCGCCGAGACCCAGCTCAAGAACGCCCAGGACCTGATCACGGCCGGGGTCAACTGCATCGTCATCTCCCCCACCGACAGCGCCTCCTGCCCGGCGGTGCTGGAGCTGGCCAAGAAGTCCAATGTCCCGGTGGTGATCTGCGACATCGGCACCGACTCGGGCGACTATGCCGCCTTCGTCATCAGCGACAACTACGGCGGCGCCAACGCGGCCGGCAAGTACATGGTCGAGCAGATGAAGAAGAAGGGCATCACCGGCGGCGACCTCGGCGTGATCACCATCTCCCTGGCCCGCCAGAACGGCCGGGACCGCACGGAGGGCTTCAAGGACGCCCTCAAGGGCACCACCCTGAAGGTGTCCAAGCTGCTGGAGTGCAAGGAATATACCCGGGCCGAGTCCATGCGCTACACCCAGGACATCCTCACCGCCCAGCCCAAGCTGGTCGGGCTCTTCACCGAGCATGACGAGGCCAACCTGGGCTCCCTGCCGGCCATCGACACCTCCGGCAAGGCCGCGCAGATCGTCAACGTGGGCTTCGACGGCAGCCCCGAGGCCGTGCAGGCCATCAAGGACGGCCGCCTGTATGCCGCCTCCATGCAGCAGCCGGTGCTGATGGGCCGCAAGGCCCTGGAGGCCGCCGTGGCGGTCCTCGGCAAGCAGAAGGTCGAGAAGAAAGTGGTGGTCCCCACCATCCTGGTGACCAAGGAGAACGTGGCCAAGATCGAGTCGACCCTGGCCGACAACGTCTACCCGAACGAGCTCAAGGCGAAGTGACTTGATTCCGGCCCCGGGGCCACCCCCCGGGGCCGGATGGCGATCCCATGAACCGATTCGATCCCCTCAAGGGCATGACCCTGCTGGACCTCTCCGCGCCCCTGGCCGAGGCGCTCCCGGGCACCTGGCCCGGGCACCTGCCGTTCGCCCACCGGGTCTGGCGGGACTTCGGCCCCCTGTCCATCTACAAGACCCATTTCCTGGTCATGGACGAGCACTGCGGCACCCACTTCGACGCGCCGCCCCATTTCGTCCCTCCCGAAGGTTCCGGCCTGCCCCTGGCCGGGCCCCTGGGCGGCAAGGGCGGCGACCAGGTGGACCTGGCCCGGCTGTGCGGCCCCGCGGCGGTGGTGGACCTGCGCGACCTGGCCGGGCAGGGCGGGCCGGGCGTCAGCCCGTGGATCACCGCCGCCCGGCTCCAGGCCTGGGAAGCGGAGCACGGGGCCTTCCGGGCCGGCGACATCGTGCTGCTGGCCACCGGCTGGAGCGGGCACTACCGCTCCGGCGCGGCCGGCCGCGCCTACCTGCACACCCCGGTGGTGGAGCGCTCCACCCCCGGCTGGCCGGCGCCGGACGTGGCGGCCATCCGGCTCCTGGCGGACCGGGGGGTGACCACCGTGGGCGCCGACACTCCCAGCATGGGCGCGGCGCACGACGGCGCGCCGGTGCACCAGGAGGCCCTGGGCCGGGGGATGCTGTTCATCGAAGGCCTGTGCGGCCTGGCCGCCCTGCCGCCGATAGGGGCCTACTTCATGTTCCTGCCCCTGAAGCTGGCCGACAGCACCGGCTGCCCGGGCCGGGCGGTGGCCCTGCTTCCCGAGACGCCATGACCGAGCCCCTGCTTCGCGTCCAGGACCTGACCAAGAGCTACGACGGCATCGCCGCCCTGAAGGGAGTCTCCCTGGAGGTGTACCCGGGCGAGATCCTGGCCCTGGTGGGCGAGAACGGCGCCGGCAAGTCCACCCTGGCCAAGATCGTCGCCGGAGTCATCGGGGCCGACGCCGGCGTGGTGGAACTGGCCGGGACCCGGGTGGCCTTCCACGGCACCGCCGAGGCCCAGCGGGCCGGAGTGGCCATCGTGCTGCAGGAATTCAACCTGATTCCCCACCTCACCATCGCCGAGAACATCTTCCTCACCCACAAGTCGGCGTACAAAGGCGGGTTCTGGGTGGACTACGCGGGCATGTGGGCCCGCACCGAGGAACTGCTGGCCCGGCTCCAGCTGGACGTGCGCCTGGATCCCAGGGCCAAGGTCATGGACCTGTCCGTGGCCGAGCAGCAGGTGGTGGAGATCGTGAAGGCGGTGGCGGTGAACGCCCGGCTGCTCATCCTGGACGAGCCCACCGCCACCCTCTCCCGGCAGGAGGTGAAGAAGCTGTTCGACCTGGTGCGCCGGCTCCAGTCCCAGGGCGTCACCCTGATGTTCGTGAGCCACAAGCTGGAGGAGATCTTCGAGCTGGCGACGCGGGTGGTGGTGCTCCGGGACGGCAGCAAGGTGCGCGAGTCCCCCACCGCCCAGCTGACCGAGAAGGAACTGATCGCCTCCATGGTGGGCCGGGACATGGGCGACCTGTTCACGGTCCGGCACCGCCGCTGCCCCGGGGAGCCGGTGCTGGAGGTGCGCCACCTGTGCCGGGGCAACCGGGTGTTCGACTGCAGCCTGACCCTCCGGCGCGGGGAAGTGGTGGGCATCTCCGGCCTGGTGGGGACCGGGCGCACGGAGCTGGTGCGGGCCATCTTCGGAGCCGACCGCCCGGACCGGGGCGAGGTGGTGGTGCGCGGCCGGGTGGGCTGGATGCGCTCGCCCCTGGCGGCCATCCGCCGGGGCATGGGCATGATCCCCGAGGACCGCAAGGCCCACGGGCTCCTGGTCAACCTGCCGGTGTACCAGAACATCACCCTGGCCTACCTGTCCTTGAAGAACGGCTTCTGGATCGGCAAGGGCCGGGAGGAGGCCCTGGTGGACGCCAAGGTCCGGGAGCTGGAGATCAAGGTGCCCGGGCTGCGCATGACGGCGGGTTCCCTGAGCGGCGGCAACCAGCAGAAGGCGGTCATCGCCAAGTGGCTGCTCACCGAACCGGACATCATCATCATGGACGAGCCCACCCGGGGCATCGACATCGGCGCCAAGTTCGAGCTGTACCACCTCATCGACCGGCTCGCCCATGAAGGCCGGGCGATCCTGCTGGTGTCCTCGGAGCTGCCCGAGATCCTGGCCCTGTCCGACCGCATCCTGGTCATGAACCAGGGCGAGATCGTCAAGGAGCTGGACCACGCCGAGGCCACCGAGGAACTCATCATGTCCTACAGCACCCACATGGAAAACGGCGCCCCGGCCGCCCTTTGAGGGAAACCCCGCCATGACCCAGACTGCCGCCGCCAAACCCTCCAACCCGGTCCGGAACCTGCTGGCCGAATACCGGGTGGAGGTGGTCATGCTCCTGGCCTTCGCCCTGCTGTGCGCGGCCCTGAGCCTACTGTCGCCCGAGTTCCTGACCACGGGCAACATCCGCAACCTGTTCTGGCAGGCCACCTCCACGGGCATCATCGCCATCGGCCAGTGCCTGGTCATCCTCACCGCCGGCATCGACCTGTCGGTGGGCGGCATCGCCACCTTCTCGGCGATGGTCGGCGGCATGGTGCTCATGAAGGCCGGGGTCGCCGCCGGGGTCTCGGTGGTCCTGCTGGTGGGAATGGGCATCGGGGCCATCAGCGGCTTCCTCATCGCCTACACCCGGCTGGCCCCGTTCATCGTCACCCTGGGGGTGGCCTCCATCACCCGCTCCCTCACCTACGTGATCACCGACGCCCACTCCATCGTCGGCCTGCCCCGGGGCTACCGGGTGTTCGGCTACGGCACCCCCTTCGGCATCCCCCTTTACATCCTGGTGCTGGTGGGCCTGTTCGTGCTCGGCCACATCCTGCTCACCAAGTCCAAGTTCGGCCGGTTCATCTACGCCATCGGCAGCAACGAGGAGGCCGCCCGCCTCGCCGGCGTCAACATCCGCCGCTACAAGGCCCTGGCCTACGTCGTCACCGGCCTGCTCTGCGCCATCGCGGTGGTGATCATCACCTCCCGCCTGGGCGCCATCGACCCGGACACGGGCACCGGCTGGGAGATGGACTCCATCGCCGCGGTGGTCATCGGCGGCACCAGCCTGATGGGCGGCAAAGGCAGCCTGGTGGGCACCTTCATCGGCGTGTTCCTGATCACCGTGCTGCACAACGGGCTCAACATCATCGGCGTCTCGCCCTTCTGGCAGGGCTCGGCGGTGGGCACGGTGATCATCATCTCCGTGCTGCTGGACCGGGTCCTGGGCCGGGTCGGCCTGCGCCAGGGCCGCGGCCACGCCAAGGGCGCCGGGATGCTGCATCGTTCCAAGGAGGCGGTATGACCTTTCCTCCCCTGGCCCTCCTGGCCGAGACCGACCCCCGCCGCCAGGCGGCCATGACCTCCGCCCTGGCCCGGCGCATCCGGCTGGAGATGCTCGACATTCTCCACCGCAAGGGCACCGGCCACTGGGGCGGCGCCGCCTCCGCCTGCGAGCTGCTGACCGCGCTGTACTTCCTGCGCATGAAGGTGGACCCCGCCCGGCCCCGGGACCCGGACCGGGACCGGCTGGTCCTGTCCAAGGGCCACGCCTCGCTCCTGCTGTACACGGTGCTGGCCCACCGGGGCTTTTTCAGCCCGGAGCTGCTGGGCACTTTCCGGGACGCGGGCTCGACCCTCCAGGGCCACCCGTGCATGCGCAAGACCCCGGGGGTGGACATGTCCACCGGGGCCCTTGGGCACGGCCTCTCGGTGGGCCTGGGCATGGCGCTCGCCGCCCAGCTGGCCGGCAAGCGCTTCTGGACCTACGTGGTGGTGGGGGAAGGCTGCCTGGACGAGGGCCAGACCTGGGAGGCGGCCATGGCCGCGGCCAAGTTCCGCCCCGAGCGGCTGGCCCTGCTGGTGGACCACAACAAGGTCCAGCTGGACGGCCCTTCGGACCAGATCATGCCCCTGGGCTCCATCGCCCGGAAACTGGAGGCGTTCGGCTGGAACGTGGCCCCGGGCCCGTACGACGGCCATGACCCGGCGGCCATCCTGGAGACCTTCCGGTGGCTGGACGGGCCCGGCCCCTGGCCCCGGGCGGTGATCTACGACACGGTCAAGGGCAAGGGAGTCTCGTTCATGGAGGGCCAGTCCAAGTGGCACGGCGCCCCGGTGGACGACGCCAACTGGGCGCAAGCCCGGCCCGAACTCACGGCCGCCCTGGCGGAAGCGGAGGCCCTGCTATGACCCTGACCATGCGCGAAGCCTTCGGCAAGAAGCTGGCCGCCCTGGGCCGGACCCGCCCGGACCTGGTGGTGCTGGACGCGGACGTTTCCTCCAGTTCCCGCTCCCTGCACTTCGCCGCCGAGCATCCCGGGCGGTTCTTCAACGTGGGGGTGGCCGAAGCCAACCTGGTGGACATCGCGGGCGGCCTGGCCACCTGCGGGTTCCGCCCGGTGGTGAACGCCTTCGCCATCTTCCTGGCCCTCAAGGCCACCGACCAGGTCCGCAACGTGCTCTGCTACAACCGGCTCCCGGTGGTGCTGGCGGGCACCTATGCGGGGCTGTCGGACTCCTTCGACGGCGCCAGCCACCAGTCCATCGCCGACGTGGCCATCCTGCGCGGCCTGCCCAACCTGATGGTGGTGGTCCCGGCCGACAACGCCGGTGCCGAGGCGGCCCTGGAGGCGGCCCTGGACGTGGACGGCCCGGTCTACGTGCGCCTCAACCGCAACGACGTCCCGGACCTGCCCCCCGCCAGGGAGCCGTTCGCCCTGGGCCGGATCCGCTCCTGGCGGGACGGGGACGACCTGACCATCGCCGCCTGCGGCATCTGCGTGGCCCTGGCCCTGGAGGCCGCGGAGCGCCTGGCGCGGGTCGGGGTCCAGGCGGAAGTCCTGGAGATCGCCACCATCAAGCCCCTGGACGGCAACGCCCTGGCAGCTCGCGTGGCCCGCACCGGCAAGCTGGTGGTGGCCGAGGAGCACTCGGTGATCGGCGGCCTGGCGGGTGCCTGCGCCGAGGCCCTGGCCCAGCGGGTGCCCTTCCTCATGGAGACGGTGGGGATCCGGGACACGTTCACCGAGTCGGGCCCGTACGGCCAGCTGCTGGAGAAGTACGGGGTCAGCGCCGGGGAGATCGAGCGGCGCTCCCTGGCCCTCCTGGTCAAGAGCCAGGCGATGGCCATCTAGGAGTGTGACCATGGACGAACCGGCCAGGAGGGTGTGGGACCGCCACGGCGTCATCCGGGCCATGCTGGACCCGGTGCGCATCCCCCCCATGGCGCCCGTGCGCCAGATCTTCCCGGACCAGCGCCTGGACGACCTGCGGGCGGCCGTGGACCAGGCCTTCGCCGCCCCCGGCGCCGGCTCCGCCATCCGGCCCGGCGCCAGGGTGGCCATCGCCGTGGGCAGCCGGGGCGTGGCCAACCTGCCCATCATCGTGGCGGCGGTGGTGGCCAACGTGAAGGCCAGGGGCGGCGCGCCGTTCCTGTTCCCGGCCATGGGCAGCCACGGCGGGGCCACCGCCGAGGGCCAGCGGCAGACCCTGGAGGCCCTGGGCTGCACCGAGGCCGCGGTGGGCGCGCCCATCCGGGCCACCATGGAGACCCGGGTGGTGGGCACCACCTGCCGGGGCCAGCCGGTGCACCTGGACCGCTTCGCCGCCGAGGCGGACGGCATCATCGTGGTGGGCCGGGTCAAGCCCCACACCTCGTTCCGGGGGCCGTTCGAGAGCGGCATCATGAAGATGATGGCCATCGGCATGGGCAAACAGAAGGGCGCCGAGACCTGCCACGCGGAAGGGTTCGGGCGCATGGCCGAGAACGTCCCCGCCTTCGCCCGGGTGGTCCTGGAGCGGGCGCCGGTGCTGTTCGCGCTGGCGGTGCTGGAGAACGCCTACGACGCCACCGCCCGCATCGAGGCCCTGTCCCGGGACCGGATCGAGGCCCGGGAGCCGGCCCTGCTGGAGGAGGCCCGGCGGCTCATGCCCGGCATCCTGATCCCCCGCTTCGACGTGCTGGTGGTGGACCGGATCGGCAAGGACGTGAGCGGCGACGGGGCCGACCCCAACATCACCGGCACCTACGCCACCCCCTACGCCTCCGGCGGGCCGGAATTCGGCCGCTACGTGATCCTGGGCCTCACCGGGTCGACCCACGGCAACTCCCTGGGGGTGGGCATGGCCGACTTCACCACCCAACGGGTGTTCGACGCCACGGACTTCGACCAGAGCTACCCCAACGCCCTCACCAGCCGGGTGGTGGCCACCGTGAAGATGCCGCTGGTGCTGGGCTCGGACCGGCTGGCCCTGCAGGCGGCCCTGTTCACCTGCGTGGACGCGGATCCGGCGGCCCCGCGCATCGTGCGCCTGGCGGACACCCTGCACCTGGACCGGATCAGCGTGTCCGAGGCCCTGCTGCCCGCCCTGGCCCGGGATCCCCGGTTCCAGGTGCTCGGGCCCCCGGAGCCCCTGCCCTTCGACGCCGACGGCAACCTGCTCTAGGAGTGTGACTATGAAGGCGCTAGTGAAGTACCAGGCCGGCGATGGTTTCATGGAGCTGCGCGACGTGCCCGAGCCGGCCCCCGGGGCCGGCCAGGTGCTGGTGGAGATCCAGTACACCGGCATCTGCGGGTCCGACCTGCACATCTTCCACAACGACATCGCCATCCCCATCCGCCCGCCGGTGGTCACCGGCCACGAGTTCGCCGGGGTGGTCCGGGCCGCGGGCGCCGGCGTCAGCGGCTGGGAAAGCGGGGACCGGGTGGTCTCCGAGACCGCCTTCTCCTACTGCGGGGTCTGCCGGCACTGCCGGGAAGGCTTCTACAACGTGTGCGACCAGCGGCGGACCCTGGGCTACTGGCACGATGGCGCCTTCGCCCGGTACACGGTGGTGCCCGCCGCCCGCCTGCACCGCCTGCCGGAGGCCATCGGCTTCCTGGAAGGGGCCTTCACCGAGCCCCTGGCCTGCATCACCCATGCGGTGTACGAGCTGACCCGCATCATGCCCGGGGACCTGGTCCTGGTGTCCGGCCCCGGCTCCGTGGGCCTGGCCACCCTGCAGGTGGCCAAGGCCCAGGGGGCGCGGGTCCTGGTGGCCGGGGCGGCGGTGGACGGGGACCGGCTCCGCACCGCCCGGGAGCTGGGCGCCGACTGGACCGTGGACGTCACCGCCCAGCCCCTGGGCGAGCTGGTGGCCGAGCTCACCCACGGGACGGGGGTGGACGTGGTGCTGGAATGCTCCGGCGCGCCCCAGGCGGCGGAGGCCGGGCTGCTGGCGGTGCGCAAGCGCGGCCAGTTCACCCAGATCGGCCTGTTCGGGCGCCCCATCACCCTGGATTTCGAGCGCATCTGCTTCAAGGAGATCAAGGTGACCGGCTCCCTGGGGTCCCGGTGGGCCTCCTGGGAGATGGCCCTGCAGCTGCTCGCCAGGAAACAGGTGGACGCCCGCGCCCTGATCTCCCACGTCATGCCCCTCACCGAGTGGCGCCGCGCTTTCGAGATGTTCGAACGCAAGGAAGGGCGCAAACTGGTGTTGCAGCCCGTCGATGGAAACCAGGACTAGCAGGAGGGATGCCATGCCGGTGTTCGCCGCCAACCTCACCATGCTGTTCACGGAAGTCCCCTTCCTGGAGCGGTTCGCCCTGGCCCGGGAGGCCGGTTTCAAGTTCGTGGAGTATCTCCTCCCCTACGAGTACACCCCCGGGGAGATCCGGAAGCGCCTGGGCCAGAACGGCCTGCGCCAGGTGCTGTTCAACCTGCCCTGCGGCGACTGGGCCGGGGGCGACCGGGGCATCGCCGCCAACCCCAACCGGGTGAACGAGTTCCGCACCGGGGTGGCCAAGGCGGTGGACTACGCCCTGGGGCTGGGGGTGCCCACCCTGAACTGCCTGGCCGGAAAGCGCGTGCCGGGGGTGGACGAGGCCACCCACCGGGCCACGTTCGTGGCCAACCTCAAGCACGCCGCCCGCATGCTGGCGGCCAAGGACCTGCGCCTGGTGATGGAGCCCATCAACCACTACGACATTCCCGGGTTCTGGCTGAACCGCACCGACCAGGCCCTGGCCCTGCTGGAGGAGGTGGGCGAGCCCAACCTGTCCATCCAGTACCGATATCTACCATGCCCAGCGGGAGGAGGGCGAGCTCACCGCCACCCTGCGCAACCACCTGGCGCGCATCGGCCACATCCAGGTGGCCGACAACCCGGGACGGCACCAGCCGGGCACCGGGGAGATCAACTACGCCTTCCTGTTCCGCGAACTGGACCGGCTCGGCTACCAGGGTTACGTGGGACTCGAATATGTGCCCACCCCGGACAGCCGGTCCTCGTTCGGCTGGATCAGGGCCATGGGATATTAGAGGATAGGAGGCGACCATGAAAATCGGATTCATCGGCCTGGGGATCATGGGCAAGCCCATGGCCCGGAACCTGATCAAGGCCGGCTACGAGCTGGTGGTGATGGACCTGTCCCAGCCGGCGGTGGCCGAGCTGGTGGCCGCCGGGGCCGAAGCGGCGGCCACGCCCATGGAGGTGGCGGAGCGCACCGAGATCATCATCACCATGCTGCCCAATTCGCCGGAGGTGCAAGCCGTCGTTCTCGGCGAGCAGGGCATCATCCACGGTGCCCGGCGCGGGTCGGTGGTGATGGACATGAGCTCCATCGCCCCCCTGGTGAGCCGCGAGCTTTCCGCCAGGCTGGCCGGGATCGGGGTGGACATGCTGGACGCGCCGGTGAGCGGCGGGCAGCCCAAGGCCATCGACGGCACCTTGTCGGTGATGGTGGGCGGCCCCCAGGCGGTGTTCGACCGCTGCCACCCGGTGCTCAAGGCCATGTCCGGCTCGGCGGTGCGCACCGGCGACATCGGCGCCGGCAACGTCACCAAGCTGGCCAACCAGGTGATCGTGGCCCTGAACATCGCCGCCATGGGCGAGGCCCTGGTCCTGGCCACCAAGGCCGGGGTGGACCCCGGAGCTGGTGTACCAGGCCATTCGCGGCGGGCTGGCCGGGAGCACCGTGCTGGACGCCAAGGCCCCCCTGGTGATGGACCGCAAGTTCGCCCCCGGCTTCCGCATCAACCTGCACATCAAGGACCTGCAGAACGCCCTGGACACCGCCCACCAGCTGGGCGTGCCCCTGCCCCTCACCGCCTCGGTGATGGAGACCCTGCAGGCCCTCAAAGTGGACGGCCTGGGCGACGCGGACCACGGGGGCATCGTCCGTCATTACGAGAAGATGGCCAAGGTGGAGGTGCGCCGGTAGTTCTTGACGGAGAACGGGCGCCGATCATGCTAGACGCTGCGGATTCCCGGGTGGGTGCCGGCCCCGGGAGCGGGGAGTCTCCTCATGGCGACCGGACGAGGGCAGGAACCTGACAGCGGGTGGGACGGGTCGGCGCAGGGCCAGGCGGCCCTGCACGAGGCCCGGGAGGCCATGGTGCGGCACCAGATCGAGGCCCGGGGCGTGCGCGACCCGCGCGTGCTGGAAGCCATGCGCACGGTGCCCCGGCACCAGTTCGTGCCCGAGGACCTGCTGGCCCAGGCCCATGCGGACTGGCCCCTGCCCATCGGCGCCGGCCAGACCATTTCCCAGCCTTACATCGTGGCGGCCATGGCCGAGGCCCTGGAGCTGACCGGCCGCGAGCGGGTGCTGGAGGTGGGTTCCGGCTGCGGCTACATGGCCGCGGTGCTTTCGGCCCTGGCCCGGGAGGTGTACGGCATGGACCTGGAGCCGGGCCTGTGCCGGCGGGCGGTGCAGCTGCTGGACCAGCTGGGCTGCGCCAACGTGCAGATCCGCTGCGGGGACGGCGCCAAGGGCTGGCCCGAGCACGCCCCCTTCGACGCCATCATGCTCAGCTGCGCCGCCACGGCCATTCCCGGGCCCCTGTGGGAGCAGCTGGGGGAAGGGGGCCGCATGATCCTGCCCCTGGGGGTGCAGGGCTATGGCCAGGACCTGGAACTGGTCCGCAAGACGCCCGCCGGGAAGGAAGTCACCTCCTTGATGGCGGTGAGCTTCGTGCCGCTGCGCTAGACATCATGTATCGGCCCTGCGACGAATAATTCATGGCCAGCTTCCTAGGGCAGGTAAGGGGCGACGATCTCGCGGGTCTGGGCGCTCGGGACGACCGGGCAGAACTCGAAAACGACCCCGGCGCCGCGCCACTGGATGGCCCATTCCTGCAGGATCCGCGCCTCCGGGCACTCCATGAGCTGGAAGCATCTGCCGAAATTGGGCTCCACCCAGCTGTCGATGAACTTCAGCCCTTCCGGCAGCTGCCGCCCTTTTTCCCGGATCCTTTGGTAGACCGGCACCATGTCGTTGTTCTGGAACCGCTCGATGACCATGAAGAGCATGGCGCACTCCTCGACGCAACAGGGACCGGACGAAGTGGATTCGCCTCCCAATCTACCACCCGCCGCCTTGCGCCGCCGCATCGGCGGCGACAACATGAACCTGTGCAGAAAGGAGCGGGTCCCGAACCCGGCTTCGCAAGTCCAGTGAGCAACCACCCGGCGCGCGGGGCCCCTTGCATGGACACCCAGCCAATGACGACTTTTCATGCCTCCCGAGACATTCCGGCTTCCCCGAAAGCTGTGTTTGCCGCCATCAAGGATCCTTTGCGCCTTGCCCGCTGGTGGGGACCAGACGGCTTCACGAATACCTTTCATACCTTCGAGTTCATCCCGGGGGGAAGCTGGGATTTCGTCATGCATGGCCCAGACGGGGCCGACTTCCCGAGCCAGGCCACGTTCGTGGAAATCGTCCAGGACTCGCTCGTTCGGATCCGGCACACGTCCCAACCGCATTTCGAGCTATCCATCATTCTCGAGCCCAGCCCCCAAGGAACGCTCGTTTCTTGGGTGCAAACTTTCGAAAACCAGGAAGTTGCAGCCGTCCTTCGGCCTATCGTCGAGCCTGCGAACGAACAGAACCTGGCTCGCCTGGCGCTCGATGTGGGCAGGAACGGCCAGGGTGGTGCCTGACCCGAACCTGAGGAGGGCCTCCACACCCTGATGCACATTTGGAACCTCTTGGATGAAGAATGCATAAGACGGGCGGGAACCAAGGACAGTCGGCATCGGAACTCATCTCGGAACGAATCGCCGGACTGGGGGACTGGCGCGGGGAAACCCTCACCAGAATGCGCCAACTCATCAAGAAAGCTGACCCAGAGGTCGTCGAGGAGTGGAAGTGGATGGGCACTCCGGCCTGGTCGCACGACGGCATCATCTGCACGGGCGAATCCTACAAGAATGTGGTGAAGCTCACCTTTTCCAGGGGCGCCTCCCTGAAGGATCCAGCCCGTCTCTTCAACTCGAGTCTCGACGGAAACGTACGCCGCGCCATTGACATCCATGAAGGAGAAGACGTTGACGAGTCCGCCTTCACGGTGCTCGTTCGCCAGGCGGTCGCCCTCAACAGGGATCATCGCTTGAACCCCCGGCGCAACTAATATCCCGCGTAATCTTATGCCGCCCCTGGGCGCTTGCGTTTCCTGTCCCTTGACACCATGTCGATCCGCTTCAGGATTTAAGATATAAACCATGCAGATTGGGAGAGCCCTGCCATGGACGAACCGAGCGTCCAGCTTGGTGATCATGATCGATCGGCCAGGTGTCCGGTCGCTCTGCTCAATGTCTTCACCTTTGAGGGAAAAGGGCAACCCGTGTCCCATCGTCGCTGACGCGGGCAGGCTCGCTCCGGCCGATATGCAGGACCTCGCGCGGCGGTTCGGTGTCGAGGCCGGGTTCGTGCTTCCAAGTGAGAGCGCGGGATTATGACTTCACCTTCCGCTTCTGGGTGCC